>NC_009921.1:7695259-8016955 GCF_000018005.1 Parafrankia sp. EAN1pec | reverse complement strand
CGCCGAGATGTTCCGCAGGGGAGCGGCAAGCCGACCCGAGGACCTGGCGATGGTCATGCGGCGCATCGAGGAGGAGTCGGCCCGGATGAGCGAGCTGGTCGACGACCTGCTGCTGCTCGCCCGCCTCGACCACCAGCCCGACCTCGAGCGTGAACCCGTCGACCTGGCGGCCATGCTCCGTGACATCGCCGCCGACGCCCGCGCCGTCAGCCCGGGACGGACGATCGAGGTCGACGCCCCGCCGATCCTCGAGGTGACGGGGGACGAGGGACGCCTGCGCCAGGCCGTCGGGAACCTCGTCCGCAACGCGCTCGTCCACACCCCGCCCGAGGCGACGGTCTCCCTCACCGCCCGCGACGCCGACACGGACGCGGATGGCGACGGCGACGCCGACGGCGATGCGGCGGCCGGTGCGGCGGATGACGACCGGGAGGTCGTCATCTCGGTGATCGACCATGGACCCGGAGTCCCCGCTGACGCCGTCGACCACGTCTTCGAGCGGTTCTACCGCGCCGACTCCGGCCGCTCCCGCGACGCCGGCGGGACGGGGCTGGGCCTGTCCATTGTCGAGGCCGTCGCCGCCGCGCACGGCGGACGGGCCGAGCACCGGCCGACACCGGGCGGCGGCGCCACGTTCCGGCTCGTCCTGCCCCGCCCCGATCCCTCTTCGTCATGAGCTGGATCGGCTCCGTTCACCGCGACCCGCCAGGCTGATCTCGGCGCGGCCGGCCGGGATCCGTCCGGCGGGCGGGACTTGCCGTGCTGGTGAGGTCTCTCGGAGCTCGTGGAGGATGTGTGGTCACCTCGGCGGTCGTCATCACGGGAGCGGCATCCGGGATCGGGCGGGCGTGCGCGGAGCTGTTCGCCGCGCGGGGGTTCGGCGTGGTCGCCGTGGACGTCGACGAGGTCGGCCTGGCGGCGCTGACCCGAGCACAGTCGCGCGCCCCGCGGCCCGCCGTGGCCCCGGCGGATCCCCGGACCGCGGAGGATCCCCGGACCGCGGCGGATGCCGGTGCCGTGACGGGTGCGGACTCCCGGCCGGCGGGCGGGCCGGAGCCGCGGATCGTCCCGATGGTCGGGGACGTCTCGGTCGAGGAGACCGGGGCCGCCATGGCGGAGCTGGCGCTCGCGAGCTTCGGGCGGCTGGACGTCGCGGTGCTCAACGCCGGGATCGGCACGACGCTGCCGTGGGAGGCCCCGGGCGCGATCGACCGGCTGGACCGGATCCTCGCCGTCAACGTGCGGGGCGTCGCGATCGGGATCCGTTCGGTGGTCCCCGCGCTCCGGGCGGGCGGTGGCGGCTCAATCGTCGTGACCGCCTCCAGCGGCGGGTTGCAGAGCGAACCGGGGAACTGGGCGTACAACGCGTCCAAGGCGGCTGTGATCAACATGGTGCGGGCCGCGGCGCTCGACCACGCCGCCCAGAACATCCGGATCAACGCCGTCGCCCCCGGCCTGACCGAGACGGCGCTGACCGCGCGCCACCGCACCGACCCGGGGTCCACCGCGGCGGTGAGCCGCCGCATTCCGATGGGGCGCTGGGGGCAGCCGGGCGAGCTGGCCTCGGCCGTCTGGTTCCTGGCCTCCGCCGAGTCGTCCTACATCACCGGAACGACGCTGGTCGCCGACGGGGGCCTGACCGCGCACCACGGGGTCGTGCCTCTACCGGCTCCGGAGGTCGCGCTGCCGTCTCCGGAAATCTGACCCGGAACGTACGAAATTACGACTCGCCCGCATCAGGGGCCTGTCAACAGGTCTGGGTGGTGCCCGGACGAACGCGGGGACCATTTCCAACTTGATGCTCGCGCAACTTCTTCCCGGTTCACGGGTCGAATTCCTGCGCCGAGATGAGCACGTCACCCACTCTCCGTGTCATCGCTCTCGGCCATCGTGGCGGGGCGGTCACGGTGATGGGACGGTCCATTAAAGAGGAACGCGCCTGCGCGCGTGATACGCCGTCTACGGAGGATCTTCAAGGATTTAATAGGCAATGTGGTGCTCGTCACAGAGCCTTGGCAATTGTTGGTCTGTTGTGTGTAACGTCTGCGCCGTGCTTTCGTTCAGGAAAGCGCGCACCGGGCGACACGCCGAATCCTGCCCCGCCCGGTGAACAACAAACCTCAGGGCGGGAGCGGGGGAACCAACCTTCGGGCGTCGATCACAGACGTCCTCGGGGTGAAGTCGCGTAGCGCGACCGGGTAAATCCCAGCCCGAACCCGACAGCTAACTTCGCAGGCGTGGGGAGGGGCATCACTTTGTCCGTTATGGCTTCGCGTGCTCGTAAGACCAGTCGTTCCATCCGCCGCGGCCGTGCGCTGCTTGTCGCACCGCTCCTCGCCGCCACGATCGGCGGCGGAATCGCGATGTCACAGCCCGCCAGTGCCGCGGGTCGGCCGGACGCACACCGCTTCCTGAGCGCGGTTGTGCCCTGCGAGTCCGGCGGTAACCCCCGCGTGGTCAACTCGATCGGCGCGGGCGGCCTGTTCCAGTTCCTGCCAGGCACCTGGCACGGCGTCGGTGGGCAGGGCCTCCCGCAGAACGCAAGCGTCGCCGAGCAGTGGAAGCGCGCGCACATCCTGTACGCGCAGCAGGGAACCAGCCCGTGGTACGCCTCGAAGAGCTGCTGGGGCCCCAAGCTCTGACCCAGCCCCCAGGCTCTGGCGCGGCCCGTCGAATGGCTCTGACGCGGCCCGTCGAATGGAGCAGACAAGTGACGGACCAGCCTGGCTGAGCCCTGGCTGAGCGCGACAGATGGTCCGCGGAACGCGATCGGTGGCCCGGGTGTCAGTGTCGACACCCGGGCCACCGGCGTTTCGGTGCCACCGGCCGCGTCGCACGAGCGCGAGGAAGCACGAGCGCGAGCGCGAGGAAAAGAGACCTGCCGTACGCTGAACAGTCGTCCGCCCGCGCACCTGCGGCCGAGTTGGCGGCGGCCGGAGAGGTGGGTTGTCGATGGCCGAGCCGACCAGTCGCCGCAGGTTCGCCGTTCTCGCGATCTGCTGCATGAGTCTGCTGATCGTGGGGCTGGACGGCACCATCGTGAACGTGGCCCTGCCCGCACTGCGCCGGGATCTGGGTGCGTCGCCCGCGGGCCTGCAATGGACGATCGACAGCTACACCCTCGTCCTGGCCAGCCTGCTCATGCTCGGTGGTTCCACCGGCGACCGGCTCGGCCGCCGTCGGATCTTCCAGACCGGACTGGCCCTGTTCACCGCAGGCTCGCTGCTGTGCAGCCTCGCGCCCGGGCTCGGCTGGCTGGTGGTCTTCCGAATGGTGCAGGCCGTCGGCGGCTCGATGCTGAACCCGGTTGCGATGTCCATCATCACCAACACGTTCACCGACCCGCGGGAACGGGCCCGCGCCATCGGTCTCTGGGGCGCGGTGATCGGGATCAGCATGGCACTCGGCCCGGTGCTCGGCGGCATCCTCGTCGAGACGGTGAGCTGGCGGGCGATCTTCTGGATCAACATCCCGATCGGGCTCGCCGCGCTGGTGCTCACGCACCGCTTCGTCCCCGAGTCCCGCGCGCCGAGCCCACGCCGCCTGGACCCCGTCGGACAGCTCCTTGTGATCGCCGTCCTCGCGACCCTCACCTACTCGATTATCGAGGCGCCCGCGGCAGGCTGGACGTCCGCCGAAACGCTCGTCCTGCTCGCGGTGGCGGTCGCCGCGGCGGCGCTGCTGGTCGGCTACGAGTCGCGGCGCACCGAGCCGCTGCTGGACGTCCGCTTCTTCCGCAGCGCGCCCTTCTCCGGCGCGACGGCGATCGCGGTGTGCGCGTTCGGCGCCCTCGCCGGCTTCCTCTTCCTCAACACGATCTACCTGCAGGACGTCCGTGGCTACTCGGCGCTGCACGCCGGCCTGCTGACCCTGCCGATGGCGCTGGCCACCCTGGTGATCGCGCCCCTGTCCGGCCGGGCGGTGGGCCGCTTCGGCCCGCGTCCGTCGCTGCTCGCCGCGGGTGTCGCCCTGACCGCCGGCAGCGCGGCGATGACGGGCCTGTCCCCACAGACCTCCGTCACCACCCTGATGGTCGCCTACGTCCTCTTCGGGACGGGCTTCGGCCTGGTGAACGCGCCGATCACCAACACGGCGGTCTCCGGGATGCCGCTCGAGCAGGCCGGGGTCGCGGCGGCGGTCGCCTCGACGAGCCGCCAGGTCGGCCAGTCGCTGGGCGTGGCCGTGATCGGCTCCGTCGCGGCAGCGACCGCGACGGTCGGGGCCGTCGACCCCACCAGCACGGCCGCCTGGTGGGCGGTGGTCGCGGCCTGCGCCGCCGTCCTCGCCCTGGGGTTCGCGACGACGGGCACCTGGGCCCGGCGCACCGCGGACCAGACCCGGTCCCGCCTCCTGACCACCCTCGCCCCCGGGCAGGCCGCCACCCCGCAGGAGGGGACCCAGCAGGCTGGGAACCAGCAGGCCGCCCACCCGGTGACCGCCGAACCGGAGCCCAGCCCCTGACCCGCCACCCGCCCGGCGCCGCGCCCGCGCTCTGACGATCAGCCCGTGTTGCGGAGGCCGGCGGCTATTCCATTGATGGTCAGTAGGAGGCCGCGGCGTAGCTGAGGGTCGGCGATGTCACCGGCCGCCCTGGTGCGGGCCAGCAGGGAGACCTGCAACGCGTGCAGCGGGGCCAGGTAGGCGTCCCGGACCAGCAGCGTGTGGCGCAGCACCGGCGCGGTCTCGAGCAGGCCGGCCTGCCCGGTGACGGCCAGCACCTCCCGCACCGTCCGCTCGTGCTCGTCCCGGATGACGTCGAACAGCGCGGCCGTGGCCGGGTCGACCAGCGCCGAGACGTAGCGCTGGGCGATCGCGAGGTCCGACTTCGCCAGGGTCATCTGGACGTTGCCGAGAAACGTCCGGAAGAAATGCCATGAGCGGTACATCTCGGCCAGCTCCCCGCCCGCGCCGGCCTCGCGCGCCGCCGCCAGCCCGGAGCCGACCCCGAACCAGCCGGGCAGGATGATCCGGGCCTGCGTCCAGCCGAACACCCAGGGGATGGCCCGCAGGTCCGCCAGCCCTCCGGAGCCGCCGGGCCGCCGCGAGGGGCGGGAGCCGATGTTGAGGTTGCCGAGCTCCTCCACCGGCGTCGCCGCCAGGAAGAACGGAACCAGGGCCGGGTCGGCGACGAGGGAGCGGTAGGCGTCCTTCGCCGCGTCCGCGACCGCCGTCATGGTCCCGTTCCAGCCGGCGAGCGCCTGTCCGGTGAGCCGGGAGGTGCGGTGCAGGACGGACGCCTCCACCACCGCCGACAGGGTGATCTCCAGGTTCTGCCGGGCCAGCTGCGGCAGGGTGTACTTGTCCGAGATCACCTCGCCCTGTTCGGTGACCTTGATCGGTCCGTCCAGGGTGCCGAACGGCTGGGCAAGGATCGCCTCGCCGGAGGGGCCGCCGCCGCGGCCGACCGATCCGCCGCGGCCGTGGAAGAGCCGCAGCACGACCCCGTGGGCGCGGGCGGTGTCCCGCAGCTCACGCTGTGCCTTGTGGATCTCCCACTGGGACGCGGTGATGCCGGCGTCCTTGGACGAGTCCGAATAGCCGAGCATGACCTCCTGGACGTCACCGCGTGCCGCGACCAGCGCCCGGTAGGACGGGTCGGCGAGCAGCCGGTCGAGCAGCGTCCCCGCGGCGCGCAGTTCGGCGACGGTCTCGAACAGCGGCACGAACCCGATCCGCGCCCACGCGACCGCCGGCACCGCGGGCCCGTCACGTTCCGTGCCGATTCCCGGGCCGCTGGACGTCCCCGGTGGCCGGCCGAGGCCGACCAGACCGGCCTCGCGGGCGAGCACGGCGACGGCCAGGATGTCGTCGGCGTCGCGGGTCATCGAGACGATGTAGCTCTCGATGACGCCGTCGCCGTACTGGTCCAGCGCGTGGCGCACCGTGGTGAGCAGTTCGAGGGTGCGCGCCACCCGCTCGGGCAGCCGCGGC
This sequence comes from Parafrankia sp. EAN1pec, assembly GCF_000018005.1. Classification (GTDB taxonomy): domain Bacteria; phylum Actinomycetota; class Actinomycetes; order Frankiales; family Frankiaceae; genus Parafrankia; species Parafrankia soli. The sequence continues at coordinate 8,011,024 of NC_009921.1, read as the reverse complement.
GGGACGGCGCCGAGCAGCGGCCGGCGCCCCGCCAGCTCGGCCGACAGCAGCGCGAGCCGGGCCGGCCGGTCCAGGTCGCGATAGGGGACGTCCAGCTCGGCGAGCTGGTCGTAGATCGCCCCGAGGGCGGCGTGGTGGGCGTCGGCGTGCTCGCGGATGTCGAGGGTGGCCAGCGAGAGGCCGACGGCGCTCGCCGTGCGGATCGCGCGTCGCAGCGGCCCGTTCGCGACGAGCTCGCCGTGGCTCGCGGCGAGGGAGACCCGCATGAGCTCCAGCTCGTCCACCAGGTCGGTGGGCCGCAGGTAGTCCTTGCCGGGGACGTGCGGTGCGCCGGCGGCCAGCCGGGCCCGGGTGCCGGCCAGCCGCGCCAGGATGTAGCTGCACTTGAGCCGGTACGGCTCCTCGGCGTTGAGCCGGATGAAGCGGTCGTACACCTCGGGCAGCGCGGCGCGGTCCGCGGCCAGTGCGGCGAGCAGGTCGCCGCTGACCTCCCCGACCACCCGGGTGGACGCCGTCAGCTCACGGACCAGCCGGTCGACGAGGGCGGTGAGGACCCGGATGCCGAACTCGTACTGGAGGTTGAGTACCTCCAGGGTGACCTCCGGCGTGACGTTCGGGTTCCCGTCCCGGTCGCCGCCGGCCCACGAGCCGAAGGCCAGCGGACGGGCGGTCACCGGCAGCTCGACCCCGATCCCGGCGAACGCGGTGTCGAGCTCCTCCAGCAGGTCGGGCAGGACCTCGGTGGCGATCGAGGTGAGGTAGTACGCGGCCGAGCGTGCCTCGTCCGCGGGCTTCGGCCGCTCCACCCGCAGCTCGTCGGTCTGCCAGAGGACGTCCACCAGCTCGGCGAGGCGGCGGGCCAGCCGCTCGTCGTCGGCGCCGGGGCGGCGCGGGTCGTCGGTGGCGTCGAGCAGGTCGGCGATGCCGCGCAGCGTCTCCAGGACGGAACGGCGGCTGGCCTCGGTGGGGTGCGCGGTGAAGACCGGGCGCAGCTGCAGCCGCCGCATGACCTCGGCCGGAAGGCCCGGGTCGACGACACCCTCGTCCACCGCTTCGGCGATGCGGTCGGCGAGGTCGCGCAGCCGGCTGCGCGGGCGGTCGGAGATCTCCCGCGCCCGGTGCAACTGCTCGGTGATGTTCGCGAGCTGGAAGTAGGCGGTGAACGCGCGGGCCAGCAGGATCGCCTGCCGCGCGTCGACGCCGTCGAGGACGGCGGCGAGCTCGGTGCCGCCGTCCTCGCCGCGGGCGAGCATTCGGACCCGTTCGACCAGCGCGAGCAGTTCCGGGCCCTCGTGGCGGGTGAGGGCCTCGCCGAGCAGCGCGCCGAGGCGGCGCACACCGGCGCGGACGGCCGCGTGGCGCGCGTCGGAGGACACGCCGCCGGAGAAGCCGCCCGGGTCCTGAGCCTGCTGGTCCGGACGCCCGTCCGCCGGGTTACCGGTGCTCGCCGGGTTGTTGCTGCTCTCCGGGCTAGCGGTGCTTGCCGTCCCGGGGATGCCAGGTGTGGTGGTCACGCCGCCGTCTCCGATGGGTTGACGTCGAGGAAGATCTCTCCGCGACAGCGATCAGGTGAGGACGTGTCTGCGGAGCAGGTGCGGGTGCGGGCTCTGCAGGTGCGGGGTCGGGCTCGCTGTCCGGATCCGGCGACGGCGGTGTCGCCGCGCCGGCGAGCGGGCTGCTGCCCTGCCGGCGCACATGTCCAGTCTGCCGACTGTGCGCGCTTCTGTGGCACCAGGGTCGCCGGAAAGCTCAGGTGAACGGAAAGCTCAGGTGAGGAGCAGGACCACCGGGGTGAGGAACACCATCGCGGCGGTGAGGTAGGCGGTCCCGGGCAGCCAGATCGGGACGGCCGGCGGGTCGAGCAGCCGGGCAATCCGGGCGACGACCGGCGTCCGCACGCCCCCGTTACGCGCCGGGTCGGAGCGGTCCGTGGCGACCGCGGCGGCGACGGCCGCCAGCCGACCCGCGCCGGCGACTCCGAGTACGGCGGGTGACTCCGGCGTGCTTGCCGGCCCGAGTCTCGCCGGCTCGAAGGGTGGGACCGACCCGTTCGCCGGCGCGGAGGGTGAGGCGCCCGTCGTGGGTGGTCGCTGGCTGGGGAGGTCCGGGCCCGTCACGCTCAGTGTTCCGGCGGGCACCGCTGCGCGGGTGACGCCGAGCCGGGCGAGCGCCCGGGCGAGGGTCCGGCCGCAGGTGCGCCGGGCGGCGGCGTCGTCCGCGAGCATCTCGACCAGCAGCGAGACGGCGGCCGTCGCCTCGCGGGCCGGGCGCAGGAAGGGGAAGGTGCGCTCCCAGGCGACGAACGGCTGGATGACCAGGTCGTGCCGGCCGCTGACGTGCGCCTCCTCGTGGGCGAGGACGGCGTCCAGCTCCTCGGGGGTCAGCGTCCGCAGCAGGCCGGCGGAGACGACGACCCGCGCATGGCGCACCCCGGGGACGCAGTAGGCGACGGCGACGGGATGGTCCAGGATCCGCAGCCGGGTCCCGGCCCTGTCCCGGTGCTCGCACAGGCGGCAGCCGGTGCCGTGCTCCTCGTGCCCGGCGACGTCGCCCGAGCCTCCGGAGCCGCCCGAGCCGCCCGAGCCGCCCGAGCCGCCCGAGCCGCCCGAGCCGCCCAGGCTGTCGGGGTGCTCGGGGTCACCGTGGTCGTGCCCGCGGTGCCGGTGGCGGTGGCCGGCGAGGTCGACGAGGTGCCGGTGCCGGTGGCGCTCGCGCAGGGTCGCCGCGGTCGACATGGCCAGCACGCCGAACAGGCGTGCCGCCAGCGCCGCCGCGATGGCCAGCCCGACGAGGTTCGTCCGGCCGAGCCCGACCAGGGGCTCACCGGCGAGAAGGTTGGAGGCGTGGTCGGCGAGCGCCGACGGGATGCCCTGCGACAACGGAGCCACAGTGAAGGCCGCGGCGGCCAGCAGGGCTGAGACCCCACCCGCGAGGCCTATCGCCTGCCACAGCACGATCGCCGCGCGCGGGCAGCGGTGCGGCCACCGCGCGGCGGCCAGCAGGCGCGGAACCGGCCAGGCCAGCGCGCCCGCGAACAGGGCGAGAAGGGCCGCGGTCGTCATGTCCCGGCAGACGCTACCGCTCGTCCGCCGGGAGTTGTACCGGTCGCGCCTCGGTCGCGATCCGTGATTCTCCGGATGTGCTGGCCGGAGTGGTCGTCACGGCGCCGTCGGTGACGTCGGTGACGTCCTCCGGCCCCCCGACGGTGGTCTTCGCCGAGTCCGCAGAGTCCGCCGAGGCGCTCGGGTCGCCTGGGTCGCTCGCTTCGGCGGGCACGGCCGGCTCCAGCGCGCGGCGCAGGATCTCGGCCTCCTCCGCGGAGACCGAGCCGACGAAGCGGACGAGCGCGGAACCCCGGTCGTCGGCGGTGCCCAGGGCCTCCAGCATCGCCTCGGCGACGACGGTCTCGCGGCTGTCGGTCGCCGCGTAGCGGTGGGCGCGGGCGGCCCGCTGGCGCCGGACGAAGCCCTTGCGCTCCAGCCGCTCCAGCACCGTCAGCACGGTGGTGTAGGCGAGGTCGCGCTCGTGGTGCAGGCGGGCCGCCACGTCGCGTGCTGTCAGCCAGTCGTCGGCCGACCACAGGACGTCCATGACAGACCGTTCCAGGTCACCCAGGCGTGCCATGGGACCGATCCTACGCCGCGTAGAAGTTCTTGCCCGGAACTTTGTCGAGCCCGGTCGATCTCACAACGAAAAAATCTTCTACCGAACGTAGAATCTTCTACGTAATGTAGAAGAATGCGACGGGCGTGCTGCCGCCCGCGGTGGAGGAGGTCCAGATGGTCCATGCCGCCGAAGTTCTCTCCCACGTCGCGGCTCTCGCCCAGGCCGCGGACCCGCCCCAGGCGAGCTCCGTGTCCACCAACCTGGCCCGGGCGCAGACCGCGTTCTCGCTGGCGTTCCACATCTGCTTCGCGGTGTTCGGCGTCGGCATGCCATGGCTCCTGCTGTTCGTCGAGGGGCGCTGGGTCCGCACCCGCGACCCCGTCTGGCTCGCGCTGACCCGCAAGTGGTCCAGGGCCTTCGCGGTCGTGTTCGCCGTCGGCGCCGTCTCCGGGACGGCGCTGTCCTTCGAGTTCGGCCTGCTGTGGCCGGCCTTCATGGCCCGGTACGGCGGGGTGCTGGGACTGTCGTTCACGCTGGAGGGCTTCGCGTTCTTCGCCGAGGCGATCTTCATCGGCATGTACCTGTACGGCTGGAAGCGCCTGTCGGCCCGGGCGCACTGGCTCACGCTGTGGCCGATCGCCATCGCCGGCACGTTCTCGACTCTCTTCATCATCACGGCGAACGCCTGGATGAACACCCCCGGACACGTCACAGAGGTCGACGGCAAGGTCGTATCGGCAGAGCCGTTCGCCCCGTTCCTGGCTGCCACCGCGCCGCATCAGCTCATCCACATGCTGCTGGCCGCGCTGATGTGCACCGGCGGCATCGTCGCCGGCGTGTACGCCGTCGGCATGCTGCGCGGCCGGCGCGACGCGTATCACCAGCGGGGACTGCGCGTCGGTCTGGCCGTCCTGCTCGTCTGTGCCCCCCTGCAACTGATCGTCGGTGACTGGGCCGCCCGGGTGGTCGGCAACGAGCAGCCGATCAAGCTCGCCGCGATGGAGGGGCTCGGGCACACCCGCACGCACGCCCCGCTGACCATCGGCGGGATCTACGACGAGCAGACCGGCGAGGTCCGGCACGGCATCGAGGTCCCCGACCTGCTGTCGCTCATGCAGGGGTTCAGCGCCGATCACGAGATCACCGGCCTGACCGCCGTCCCGCCCGAGGAGCGGCCGAACGCCGTGCTGGTGCACTCGGCCTTCAACGTGATGGTCGGCCTCGGGATGGCCCTGATCGCGTTGTCGCTGGTCACCGGGGTCGTCGTCCTGCGCCGGCGGCGGCGCGGCGAGCGCCCGCTGCTGCCCACCGGAAAACCGTGGCTCTGGGCGGCCGCGGCCTCGGGACCGGCGTCCATGCTGGCGATGCTCGCTGGCTGGGAGGTCACCGAGGGCGGCCGCCAGCCCTGGATCGTCTACGGCCGGATGCGGGTGGATGAGGCCGTGACCAGCAGCTCGGGCATGCCGGCGATCTTCACTGGCACGATCCTGCTCTACCTCGGCCTCGCGACGGCGCTCATCCTCATCCTGCGCCGGATGGCGACGGGTGGCCCTGAGCTGGCCGCCACCGTGGGGGAGACCTCCACGACTCCGGACATCCCGGACGCGCGTCCCGCTCCCGCCTCTCCCGACACTCCCGCGAGGGTCCGCGGTGACGGCGACGGTGGCGACGGGCCCGGGACGTCCGCGCCCACCACACCGCGAACCGATCCGTCCAGCAGCGAAGGGGACGCCCGATGACCGCCGCCGACCTGCTCGCCGTCGTGATGGTGATCGGGCTGACCGCCTACGCCCTCACCGGGGGCGCCGACTTCGGCGGCGGGGTCTGGGACCTGCTCGCCCGCGGCCGGGACGCGGCCGACCAGCGCCGGCTCGTCTCCGCCGCGCTCGGCCCGGTCTGGGAGGCCAACCACGTCTGGCTGATCTTCGTGATCGTCATGATGTTCAGCGGCTTCCCGGCCGCGTTCGGCATCGTCGGGTCGACGCTGGAGATACCGCTCATCTGCGCGCTGGCCGGGATCGTCCTGCGCGGGGCCGCGTACGTGTACCGCGCCTACGGCGCCGGCGCGGCCGGGCCGGACCACTGGTGGGGCCACGTGTTCGCGATCTCGTCCGCGATCACCCCGGTCGCGCTCGGGGTGTGCGGCGCCGCGCTGGCCACCGGTGATGTCGCCGAGGGCGACGCGCTCGCCCCGGTTACCAGCGCCTTCGGGATCGTCTGCGGCGTCTTCACTCTCGCCGTGACGGCCTTCCTGGCCGCGGTGTACCTGTGCCGGGACGCGGCGTCGAGCCCGGAGACCGAGCACCTGGTGCCCGGGTTCCGCCGCCGCGCGCTCGGCGGGGCCGTCGTCTCGGGGCTGCTCGCCGCGGCGCTGCTGCCGCTGCTGTGGTCGGAGGCACCCGTCGTGGCGGAGCGGTTCGCCGAGCGGTCCGTGCCCTTTGCGATGATCTCGGCCCTCGGCGGGATCGCGTCGCTGGTCGCGCTGTGGCAGCACCGCTTCACCGCGGCCCGCATCACGGCTGGGGCGGCGGTGGCCGGCGTGCTCTGGGGGTGGGCGGCCGCCCAGTACCCGGATCTGGTCGTCGGCCGCGCGACGGTCGACTCCGCCGCCGCACCCGAGGCCAACATCGTGGCGATGCTGATCGCGGTCGCCTGCGGGCTGGTGGTCCTCATCCCGTCGCTGTGGATGCTGTTCCGCCTGTTCGCGAACCCCGAAGTCAAGTCCTGACCGGCGCGGCCGGCCGGCGCGCGGAGGTGCGCGCCGGCCGGCCGGCGCCAGGCGTCCCGCCGCCCGCGACTACCGTCGACGGGTGACGAGGGCCAGCATCGGCAGCGGCCGGGCCAGCGATTCCGACGGGCCAGCGGGCCCCACCACCGGCCCCACCACCGGCGCCGGCACCGCCGGCAGCGAGCCGCTGGGTCGGCGGTCGCTGCACACCGAGGTCCTGCTCGTCCTCGGGGTGTCCTTCGGTGCCTCCGGCCTGTTCGCGCTCATCCGCTACCTCGGGGTGCTGACCGCGCAGCAGTCGGTCCGCTCGCAGGTCGCGCGGCTCAACTCGTCCGCAGCGCCAGGGCGCCCCTGGCTCGATCTCGCGCTGCAGGCCGCCTCGCTCGCGACCGCGCTGGTACCGGTGTTTCTCGTCGTCCACCTGCTGGGCCGCCACGGCGGCGGGCCCGCGGTGATCGGCCTGGACCGGCGCCGTCCCCGCTCGGACGCCCTCCGTGGCGCGGCGCTGGCGGCGGCGGTCGGGGGCACCGGTCTCGCCTTCTACCTGGTCGCCTGGCACAGCGGCGCCAATCTGACGGTCGCGCCGTCCAACCTGCCGGACGTCTGGTGGCGGATCCCGGTCCTCGTCGCCTCGGCGGCCCAGAACGGTCTGGCCGAGGAGGTGGTGGTCGCCGGGTACCTGCTGGTGCGTCTGCGTGAGCTCGGGTGGGGCGACAATCGCGCGCTCGCCGCCAGCGCGCTGCTGCGCGGCTCCTACCACCTCTACCAGGGGCTGGGGGGATTCGCCGGCAATGTCGCGATGGGGCTGCTGTTCGGTCGGATCTTCCAGCGGACCGGCCGGGTGCTACCGCTCGTCATAGCACACACACTCATCGACACGGTCGCGTTCGTGGGGTATGTGACGCTGGCCGGAAGGGTGTCGTGGATACCCGTTCCCCACTAGCGTTTCCGCGCTAAGGTTAACAAAAGGCAAACAACGATCGTCCTTTTGGGCGCGAGCTGGGCACGCACCGTCACGGCCCCCGGTACCCCGGGCCACTCGGTCGACGGCCCGAACGGCGGACCAACGCCATGCCACGCCACGGGCCGGGGCGGTCGGGTAGCGCTGACCGGTCGCGAGGGCCAGCGGCCGCGGGTGGCGGTGCGGAGGCGCTGGCGCCGCGGGCGCTTGCGGGCGCCGCGGGCGCTTGCGGGCACTGAGGGCGCGGAAAGGAGCGGGCGTGGGCTCTTCGCGGGAGATCGAACGCAAGTACTCCGTCGACCAGAGCTTCGTACTTCCCCGGCTGACGCAGGTGGACGGGGTCGCTACCGCCCGCACCCGCCGCACCGTCACCCTGGAGGCCGTCTACTACGACTCCGACGACCTGCGGCTGGCCCGCAACCGCATCACCCTGCGCCGCCGGACGGGCGGGGACGACGCCGGCTGGCACCTGAAGCTCCCCGTCGGCCCAGGGGTGCGTGACGAGATCCACCGCCCGCTCGGCTCCCACGATCCGGTTCCCGACGATCTTGTCGACCTCGCCACCGTGCACCTGCGCGGGGCGGAGCTGCGCCCGGTCGCCCGCCTGGTGACGCTGCGCACCGCCCGCCGCCTGCGCGACAAGGCGGGCTGTGACCTGGCGGAGGTCGTCGACGACCAGGTGACGGCCCAGACGCTCGGCGCGACCACGGTCGTGCAGAAGTGGCGGGAGATCGAGGTCGAGCTGGGCTCCGGTGACCCGGGCGTGCTCGACGCCGTCGAGGCCGTGCTGACCGCCGCCGGCGCCGAGCTGTCGGCCTCGGCGTCGAAGCTGGCCCAGGTGCTCGGCCCGGCGCTGAGCGGCGCGCCCGGCCCGGACGTGCCGCGCGCCGCGGCGAAGCTGCGCCGGCGGACCCCGGCCGGCGAGGTCGTCCGCGCCTACCTGGTCGCGCAGGTCGAGGCGCTGCTCGCCACCGACCCGCGGGTGCGCCTGGACGCGCCCGACGCGGTGCACCGGATGCGGGTGGCCTGCCGGCGGACCCGCAGCACCCTGCGGACCTTCGCGCCCTTCTTCCCCGCGGAGCTGGTCGCGCACCTCGACGTCGAGCTGCGCGACCTGGCCGGGGCGCTGTCCGCCGCGCGCGACGCCGAGGTACAGATCGCCTACTTCGCGGGCCGGCTCGATGACCTGCCCGCCGACCTGCTGCGCGGGGACGTCGTGGGCGCGATCTCGGCCCGGCTCGCGGCCGACCAGACGGCTGCCCGGGCCCAGGCGCTGGAGATGCTGCGCAGCGAGCGTTATCTGACCCTCGTGGAGGATCTGCTCGCGCTCGTCAACGGCCCGTTCGTCGGGCGTTCGGGCAAGCCTGCGGAGAAGGTGCTACCCGGTCTCCTGCACGACGCCGACCGGCGGCTGAGCCGCAAGGTCAGCCGGGCCGCCCCCCTGCCGGTGGGCACCGAACGTGACGAGCTCCTGCACTCCGCGCGCAAGCAGGCGAAGCGGCTGCGCTACGCGGCCGAGGTGGTCGGGCCGGTGTACGGCCCGCCCGCGGCCGCGTTCGCCCGGCTCGCCGAGTCGATGCAGGAGCTGCTCGGCACCCACCAGGACGCGACGATCGCCCGCGGCCTGCTGCGCGACTGGGGGGTCGAGGCGCAGACAGCCGGCGAGCCGACCGCTTACACCCTGGGCGTACTGCTCGGGTTGGAGGAGTGCCGCGCCCGCACCGCCGAACGGGACTTCTTCGACCTGTGGCCGGACGCGTCGGCGCGCCGGCACCGGCGCTGGTTCGCCCGCCGCTGACCCGTCCGATGCCGGCCCGGCCCCGTCCGCGCCGGCCGGGCGCGTGTGATGCTGGTCGCACATGTTGCGCAGAGTGGCGGTATGGTGCCGTCCGAGTGGGCAACGGGGGCCCGGATCGGGCAGCATCGGGGCGGTACGGCACTGGTCGGTCCCGGTAGCCCCGGCTCCGCGCCAGCACAGCCCTGCGCCAGCACAGCCGGCGCCAGCAGGGTCCCGTGCCAGCAGATCCCCGCACCGTGAGGAGACTCCGATGACCGCGCCAGCGACCCTGCGCACCACCCGACTGGGCCTGACCGACATGTCGATCACTCGGGTCGGGTTCGGCGCCTGGGCCATCGGCGGGGCGGACTGGGCGTTCGGCTGGGGGCGCCAGGACGACGACGAGGCGGTCGAGGCCATCCGGGCCGCGGTGCGGTCCGGGGTGAACTGGGTCGACACCGCCGCGGTCTACGGCCTCGGGCACTCCGAGGAGCTCGTCGGCCGGGCGCTGGCCGGCATCCCCGCCGAGCAACGTCCCTACGTGTTCACCAAGTGCGGCCTGGTCTGGGACGAGAGCGACCCGACGCGGCCCCCCCTGCGGGTCGGGGCGCCCGCCTCGATCCGCGCCGAGGTGGACGCGTCGCTGCGCCGGCTCGGGGTGGAGCGCATCGACCTCTACCAGCTCCACTGGCCGCCGCAGGACGGGACCCCGATCGCCGAGGTTGTCGGCGCCCTGCACGAGCTCCGCGCCGCGGGCAAGATCCGCGCGGTCGGGGCGTCGAACTTCTCGGTCGCCCAGTTGGAGGCGGCGGCGACGGCGGGCGGTGTCGACGTCCTGCAGCCGCCGTTCTCTCTGGTCAACCGACTGGCGGCCGCCGACCTGCTGCCGTACTGCGCCATGCGTGACATCGGTGTGATCGTCTACAGCCCGATGCAGTCCGGGCTGCTGACGGGCGGGTGGTCGGTGCAGCGCACCCGCGCGCTCGCCGAGGACGACTGGCGGCGGACGGCGGCGGAGTTCAACCCGCCGGCCCTCGAGCGCAACCTGGCCCTGGTCGATGTGCTGCGTCCGATAGCGGCCCGGCACGGCACGACGGTGGCCGCGGTGGCCGTCGCCTGGACGCTGGCCTTCGACGGGGTGACCGCCGCGATCGTCGGGGCCCGGCGCCCGGACCAGATCGACGCCTGGCTGCCCGCGGGCGGCGCGGTGGTCCTGACCGACCTCGACCTGGACGAGATCGGCGTCGCGGTCGAACGTCTCGATGTGGGTGCGGGGCCGTCTCGGCAGGGCCCCGCGCTGCCTGGCAGCGCCCTCGTGTGAGGACTCACAGCGTTCCTCCGGTCATCTGGAGAGGGTGTTCGGGGTGCGCGGTGGCTTCGGTGGAGTGGTCCGTGGCGCACCGGCGTGACGAAGTCGATGTTCGTAATGTCGAGCCGTGAAGTGGACTTCTTCTGCCGGAGGTCTCCCGTCAGAGGCTGCGTGCGTGTAGCGTCAGGCGTGGCCAGAGTTCGCCAGTTCGTGCCTCAACCGAGACACGGCGGAACAACGCGGCGGCGAATCGTATCGCTGTCACGTTCGGCCCGGGGCCCGCGCGGTGCGGGTCCTGACTGCACCAGCAGGGAGAACGGCACGTGGCTCAGGGCACGGTGAAGTGGTTCAACTCGGAGAAGGGCTTCGGCTTCATCTCCGTGGACGGCGGCGGGTCTGACGTCTTCGTCCACTACAGCGCAATCCAGATGGACGGCTACAAGGCACTCGAGGAGGGCCAGCGGGTCGAGTTCCAGGTGACCCAGGGCCAGAAGGGCCCGCAGGCCGACGCCGTCCGCGTCGTCTGAGCCACGAGTAGCAGTAGAACCAGGTTTGGTCAGCCCGCCCGTCGGACGTCTCCGACGGGCGGGCTGACCGTTTTTCGGCGGGATCCACGGGTCTTGCGGATCTGTTCCGATCTGTTCGGGGGCGTCTTATCTGCGCCCTCGGCTGGATCCGGACAGACCACGGAACGAACATGCTTCGCTTCTGAACCGGTTCGCTTCTGAACTGGTCGCATGCAGCGGCTGAACCGTGCGGGGTCTTAACGAATGACCGACGCCGATCGTTCCAATGTCCGAGGATAGCTTTGTCGATGTTTCGGGAAGCGTCTGTTGGATTACTCGTATCCGTAAAAGCTTCCGCGTGGAATGCGTGAGGGCGCAAATATCGCGCCCCGGCGAGAGTCGCGCGATGCTCCGTGTTGCGAGAGGTTCACGCCCCGCGTCGATACCCGCGTCCACGCAGGTCGCGAATCGATCTCCCTCGGCGTCAGTCGGCCGCGAGCAGCTCCGCGATCTGCAGCGTGTTGAGCGCCGCGCCCTTGCGCAGGTTGTCCCCGCACACGAACAACGCGACCTCGTGCGGATCGTCGGGCGACTGACGGATCCGCCCGACCCAGGTCGGGTCGGTGCCCACCACATCCGCCGGCGTCGGGAACTCGCCCGCGGCGGGATCGTCGAGCACGGCCACGCCCGGCGCTGACGCCAGGACGTCCCGCGCCTGCTCGGCCGTGACCGGCCGCACGAACCGGGCGTGCACCGCCACCGCGTGCGTCGTGACCACGGGCACGCGCACACAGGTCGCCGAGACGCGCAGCCCGGGCATGCCGAGGATCTTCCGTGACTCGTTGCGGATCTTGAGTTCCTCCGACGACCAGCCGCCGTCCCTCAGCGAGCCGGCCCAGGGCACCACGTTCAGCGCCAGCGGCGCGGGGAACGGGCCCAGGCCCTCCTCGCCGACGGCCTTGCGCACGTCGCCGGCGTTCTGCCCCAGCTCGCTGGTGCCCCCGACCAGGGCGAGCTGCGCGTAGAGGGTGTCGATGCCCTCCTGGCCGGCCCCGCTCGCGGCCTGGTAGGACGTCGCGAAGAGCGACTCGAGGCCGAACGCCCGGTGCAGCGCCCCGACCGCGACGATCATCGACAGGGTGGTGCAGTTCGGGTTCGCGATGATGCCGCGCGGGCGGTCCGCCACCGCCGCGGCGTTCACCTCGGGCACGACCAGGGGAACATCCGGGTCCATCCGGAAGGCGCCGGAGTTGTCCACCGCGATCGCGCCCCGGGCGGCGGCGACCGGCGCCCACTGGGCCGAGACCTCGTCCGGCACGTCGAAGACCGCGATGTCGACGCCGTCGAACACCTCCGGTGACAGGGCCCGCACGGTGACGTCCTCGTCGCGGACCCGCAGCGTGCGCCCGGCCGAGCGGGCGGAGGCCACCAGTCTGATCTCACCCCAGACGTCGGGGCGCTCGGTCAGCAGCGCGAGCATCACCGTGCCCACCGCGCCGGTCGCGCCGACCACGGCCAGCGTCGGCCGCTGGGACGTCCCACCCATGCCCTGACTCCGCTCGCTCATCGGCCGGTTCCCGCGTACACCACGGCGGACTCGTCCGGGTTGCCCAGCTCGAAGGCGGCGTGCACGGCGCGCACGGCCACCGGGAGGTCGGTGTCCCGCACGACCACCGAGATCCTGATCTCGGACGTCGAGATGATCTCGACGTTGACGCCGGAGTCGGCGAGGGCGCCGAAGAACCGGGCGGACACCCCGGGGTGGGACTTCATCCCGGCGCCGATCAGGGACAGCTTGCCGATGTGGTCGTCGTAGAGGGTCCGCTCGAAGCCGATCTGCTCGCGGACCTTCTCCAGCGCGCCGAGCGCCGTCCGGCCGTCCGCCATCGGCAGGGTGAACGAGATGTCCGTCCGCCCGGAGCCGGCGACCGAGCCGACCTGGACGATCATGTCGAGGTTGACGTCCGCGTCAGCGACGGCGCGGAACACCGCCGCCGCCACCCCGGGCTTGTCCGGGCAGCCCTTGACTGTCACCTTCGCCTCGCTCGAGTCGTGCGCGACGCCGCGGATGATGGCCTGTTCCACGAGCTGTGCCTCCGGAGTCTCGGTGACCCATGTGCCCGGCTTCGACGAGAACGAGGAGCGGACATGCACGGGGACGGAGTAACGGCGGGCGTACTCGACGCACCGCAGCATGAGCACCTTCGCCCCGCAGGCCGCCATCTCCATCATCTCCTCGTAGGAGATCCTCTCGATGCGGCGTGCGTCGGGGACGATGCGCGGATCGGCGGTGAACACGCCGTCCACGTCGGTGTAGATCTCGCAGGCGTCGGCGCCCAGCGCGGCGGCGAGCGCCACGGCGGTCGTGTCGGAACCGCCGCGCCCCAGCGTGGTGATGTCCTTCGTGTCCTGACTGACACCCTGGAAGCCGGCGACGATCGCGATCGCGCCCTCGTCCAGCGCGGTGCGGATGCGGCCCGGGGTGACGTCGATGATCCGGGCCCGGCCGTGCACCGAGTCGGTGATCACGCCGGCCTGCGAGCCGGTGAAGGAACGCGCCTCCGCGCCCAGCTTGGTGATCGCCATCGCGAGCAGCGCCATGGAGATCCGCTCGCCGGCGGTGAGCAGCATGTCCAACTCCCGCGCGGGCGGCAGCGGGCTCACCTGCTCGGCCAGGTCGAGCAGATCGTCGGTGGTGTCGCCCATCGCGCTCACCACGACAACCACGTCGTTCCCGGCCCGGCGGGTCTGGACGATCCGGTCGGCCACCCGCTTGATGCGATCCGCGTCCGCGACCGAGGACCCGCCGAACTTCGCGACCAGGAGCGCCATGGCTGCCAGATTACCGAGACCAGGGGCACCTCCGCCGCGATCCGCGGATGTGTGGTCGGCCGCCGTCCGTCGGGATCCGCGGATCCCGGCCGGCGGCTGCTCGTGCCGGAAACCCTGCCCGCCCCCGCTTCGTTGACCTTGCGCGGGACGGTGGATCGCCTGCGTGGCCGGAGAGCGATCACGCGCGGCGGCGATCCGGTGGCACGTGTGTCATCCGACCGACGGCTTACCCGGAGAGTTCGGCCTTGTGTGCAAGGGTGACCCGGGAAGCGACCGTGTTGGTCCGATGGTCCTCGACGTGGAGGATCGTCGGCGTTAAAGGGATCCTTCAGGAAGGACATTCGTCATGGCGATCAGCCTTGCCAAGGGCGGCAACGTCAGCCTCACGAAGCAGGCCGCCGAGGCAGGAACCGGAGCGCTGACCGCGCTCACCGTCGGGCTCGGGTGGGATGCCCGCACGACGACCGGCACCGACTTCGATCTCGACGCCTCCGCCATCGGCGTGAAGAGCGACGGCAAGGCACTGTCCGACGGGCACTTCGTCTTCTTCAACAACATGAAGTCCCCGGAGGGCGCCATCACGCTCTCCGGCGACAACGTGACCGGCGCCGGCGAGGGCGACGACGAGTCCGTCAACATCAACCTGGGCCTGGTCCCGGCGGAGATCGACAAGATCGTCGTGCCGGTCTCCATCTACGACGCGGCGAACCGGGCCCAGAACTTCGGCCAGGTCCGCAACGCCTACATCCGCGTGGTGGACCAGACCGGCACCGAGCTCGTCCGTTACGACCTCTCCGAGGACTACTCGACCGAGACGGTCGTCATCTTCGGCGAGGTGTACCGCAACGGAGCCGACTGGAAGTTCCGCGCGGTCGGCCAGGGGCACAACGACCTCAGCGGCCTCGCCCGCGACCACGGCGTCAACGTCTGACCGCCCGCGAGCCGAGTGCCTGCGGGTCGAGTTCCCGCGGGCTGAACATCCGCGGGCCGGTCAGCCGGCGCGCGGGTGTCCGCGCGGGCTGACCGGCCGCTGACGGGGGGTGCGTCGCATGTTGGCCTGGCAGGTCACTCGCCCCGCGCCGGTGGCCACGGCGCCACTGCGCGCGGTCGAGCTGCCCATCCCCGAGCCCGGTCCCGGTCAGGTCCGTCTGAAGGTCGCCGCCTGCGGCGTCTGCCGGACGGACCTGCACCTGGCCGAGGGCGACCTCCCGCCGCACCGGCCGCTCACCGTGCCCGGTCACGAGGTCGTCGGGTACGTCGACGCGCTCGGTCCCGGGGTCCACGGGGTTTCCGGGCCAGCCGGGCCAGCCGGTGCGGCCGGCTCCCGGCGACCCGATCCGGCCCCGGCGGCCCCGATCCGGCTGGGTGACCGGCTCGGCATCGCCTGGCTCGCCGGAACGGATCAGACGTGCGCCTACTGCCGGCGCGGCGCCGAGAACCTCTGCCCCGCGTCGCTCTACACAGGCTGGGACGCCGACGGCGGGTACGCCCAGTACGCCGTCGTCGACGCGGACTACGCCTACCGCCTGCCCGCCGGCTACAGCGACGGCGAGCTGGCCCCGTTGCTGTGCGCCGGGATCGTCGGCTACCGGGCGCTGCTGCGCGCCGAGCTTCCGCCCGGCGGCCGGCTGGGCGTCTACGGGTTCGGCGCGTCCGCGCATCTCGCCGCGCAGGTGGCGATCGCCCAGGGCGCGACGGTGCACGTCATGACCAGGTCCGCCCGGGCCCGCCGCCTCGCCCTCGAGCTCGGCGCGGCGTCCGCGACCGGCGCCTACGACTTCCCACCCGAGCCGCTCGACGGGGCGGTCCTGTTCGCACCGGTCGGCGATCTGGTCCCGGTCGCGCTCGCCGCGCTGGACAGGGGCGGCACCCTCTCGATCGCCGGGATCCACCTCACCGACGTCCCGGTCCTGAACTACCGTCGGCACCTGTTCCAGGAGCGCTCGGTGCGCAGCACGACCGCGAACACCCGCGCCGACGGCCGCGAGTTCCTGGAGATCGCCGGGCGCCACCGGCTCGCGGTGACAACCACCCCGTACCCGCTGACGGCCGCCGACCAGGCGCTCGAGGACCTCGCACGCGACCGGGTGGACGGCGCCGCCGTGCTGTTCCCGGACGGCGTCTGACGGCCGGCTTACGGGACGAGGCGGTAGAACCGGAAGAAGTCGTGCTCGATGGGCAGCGTCTCCGTCGAGGTGAAACCCGCGAGTTCGGCGTAGCCGGCGAGCGTCGCCGGGCGCATCACGGTTCCCGTGCCCACCGACGGCTGCCGTGACATCCCGTCCGGCAGGCAGCCGATCAGCGAGTAGCCGTAGAGCAGCCGCTCGATCTCGCCCGCGGGGGCGTGGAACGACTCCGCGCACCGCTCGTCCATGACGATCATGCTGCCGCCGGCGGTCAGCAGGCGGCGTGCCGCGTCGAGCACGGCAACCGGGTCCGCCATGTCGTGGACGCACTCGAAGGCGAACACCAGGTCGTAGCCGCCCACCGCCTCGCCGTCCGCGGCCTGCGCGGCGTCGGCGTCGGTGAAGGTGACCCGGTCGGTCACCTCGAAGGCGGCGGCGTTGCGCTCGGCGAGCCGCACGGACTCGGTGTCCGGGTCGAAGCCGTCGACGGTCACTCCGGGGTACGCGCGGGCCAGCGCGATCGATGACCATCCCGCCCCGCAGCCGATGTCGGCGACGCGCGCGCCGGCGACCAGCGTGGCGTGCACCTCGGGAGCGGCCGGCAGCAGCTCCTGGCACAGCAGGGAGAGGAACATCGGGCGGTTCGCGGCGGCCTGGGCCTCGCGCGCGTCGGCGCCGAACCGTTCCCAGCTCACCCCTCCGCCGGTCCGGAACGCCTCGGCGATCTCGCCGAGCTGCCGGCCCGCTCCGGCCACGAACCGGGCCAGCGGAGCCAGGTAGTTCAGGCTGTCGACGTCGGCGAGGACCTCCGCGTGCCCCGCGGGCAGCAGGTAACGGCGGGAGAGCGCCTCGGCCGTGCCCGCGGCCTGCCCGTCTCCTGCGGGCTCCGCGCCCGCGCCCGGGTCGCCATGCTCGTCCCGGCTTCCATCCACGCCACGGTCCGCGTTCTCGTCCTGGTCGACGTCCGCTGCGACGGTGAGGTAGCCGCAGACCGCCTGGTGCTCGAGCCACTCACGGGCGTACCGCTCCGTGCTGCCGGTCGCGCCTGCCAGTTCGGAGGAGGTGAGGGGCCCGCGCTCGGCGAGGGCGGCGTAGTACCCGAGCCGGTCGCCGAGATAGATCGCCTGAACCTCCTGGGCGCCCAGCACCGCGTCGAAGACCCGTTGGGTGAACGCCTCGACCGAGGCGGACGTGCCGTCGGGCGTGCCCGTGCCCGTGCCCGTGCCCGTGGCCGTGGCCGAGCCGGTGATGATTGTCATGATTTATCCGCTCCCTCGTGACGCCGGGTGATGGCTTCAGCATCCGGGTGTGGACTGCAGGAGTGATGCGGCCGGCTTGCGGCGGGATAGCGCGGGGGTGGCGTGTCCGGCGTGTGACGGGTTGTGGACCCATGGGACTCCTATGATCGGTTCGTGCGCGTGCGCCTGCTGGGCCCGGTGGACGTGGTGGACGCCGCCGGGCTGCCGATCGCCATCGGCAGCCCCACACAGCGGCTGCTGCTGGCCATCCTCGGATCGCGCGTGGGGGACGTGGTGCCTCCCGCGCGTCTGGTCGATGCCGTGTGGGGGGAGTCCCCGCCGCCGTCGGCCGAGGCGACGCTGCGCTCCTACATCTCGAGGCTGCGCCGGGTCCTCGGGGACGCGCTGCCGACCCATCCCGGCGGGTGGTCGCTGCGGCTCGCCCCGGAACAGGTCGACATCGCCGTCTTCGAGCGTCTGCTGCGGCTGTCCGGGCAGGTCCAGGACGCGTCCGCGCGGCTCGCCGCGTTGGACGACGCGCTCGCCCTCTGGCGGGGCCCGGCCTTCGGCGAGCTGACCGACGACCCGGCGCTGCGACCGGTGGCGGTGCGCCTCGGCGAGGCTCGCGGCGCGGCGCGCGAGTCCCGGGCCGCGCTGCTGCTGGCGGTCGGGCGCCCGGCCGAGGCGGTCGGTGCCGCGGAGGAACTGCTCGCCGAGTACCCGTGGCGGGAGGGCGCGTGGGGGACCCTCCTCGGGGCGCTGAGCGGTTCCGGGCGGGCTGTCGAGGCCGCGGACGCCTACCGCCGGGCGCACGCGGCCCTGGCGGAGGTGGGCCTCGAACCGGGCCCGGCGCTGCGCGCGGCCCAGGCCGCGGCACTGTCCACGGCAGCCCCCACCGCCGCCCCCACGACAGTTCCCACGGCAGCCCCCACCGTCGTCCCCACAGCGGCCCCCGTGACGGCTCCCGTCCCTGAAAGGGCTGGGCCGGCTGGGGTGGCGGGCTCGGGACGGCGCCGTCGGCCTCGCCGACCCGTCACGTCCCTGCTGGGCCGGGAGGCTGACACGGCCGCGGTCTGCGACCTGCTCGCGTCGGCCCGGCTGGTCACCATGTTCGGGCCGGGCGGGGTCGGCAAGACGCGGCTGGCGCTGCACCTCGCCGACCGTCTCGCGGACAGGTTCCCGCACGGCGTCCTGATGGTGGAGCTGGCGACCGTCGCCGACCCGACCGCCGTCCCCGCGTTCGTCGCGGACGCGCTGGGCATGCGCGGCGCCGACGGCGACGCCGGTGCCGCCCTCGAAGCCGCCGCCGAGCTTGACGCGCTCGTGATCCTGGACAACTGCGAGCACGTGGTGGCCGCGGCCGCCGCCGTCGCATCGGCTCTGGTCGAGAACGGTCGCGGTGTGCGCGTGCTGGCGACGAGCCGCGAGCTGCTCGGCGTGGACGGCGAGCACTGCTGGCCGGTACGCCCGCTGCGCGTCGACGGCCCGGACGCACCCGCGCACGCCCTGTTCTGGGACCGCGTCCGAGCCGCCTGCCCGGCGCCGGTTCCGGGGGCCGGACCGGCCTCGGACGGAGACCTCGAGGCGGCCGACCGCATCGTCCGGAGGCTGGACGGCCTGCCGCTCGGCATCGAGATGGCGGCCGCGCGCAGTGGCACGATGTCCCTGCCCGAGCTCGCCGACCGGCTCGAGGACCACCTCGGCCTGCTCCGGGACGTCCGCCGGGTGGGAACGCCGCGCCACCGCACGCTCGCCGACGTGGTCGGCTGGTCGGTCTCGCTGCTGGACGCGCCGCACCGCGCGATGCTGCGGACCATGGGCGCGTTCGCGGGCCCGGTGAGTCCCGCGGACGTCGCCGCGCTGGCGGGCCTGCCCGAACCGGAGGCGCTGGATCTGCTCGACGCCCTGGTGGCCCGGTCGCTGGTGGTCGTCGATCCGTCCCGGGTACCGGCCCGCTACTCGCTCCTGGAGATCATCCGCGAGTACGCGCGACGGCAGCTCGGCGCGTCCGACGCCGTGCTGCGTCAGGAACACGCCCGGTACATCCTCGCCGAGGTGCGGGCCGCGGACGCCGTCCTGCGCACCCCGCGGGAAGCGGCGGGGCACAGCCGGATCACCGACCTGATGGTCGAGGTCCGCGCTGCCCAGACATGGGCGCTGAGCGAAGATCCCCCGCTGGCCGTGGAGATCGCGGCCGGCATGCACGTGTTCGCGATGACGCGGCTGCGGGTCGAGCCGTTGCACGCCGCGGTGGAACTCGTCCGCTCGCTCGGGCTGCACCCGCCGCCGGGCGGCGAGCCCCACCGGCTGGCGGACCTGGTGTCGGATCTCGCCGCGGGCCTGCCACCCGGCGTGACGGCGGGGGCCGCGGCGACCACCCTGGCCACGGCGGCATGCTGGTACGTCAGCGCCGGTGAGCTCGAGCTCGCCGTGGCCTGTGCACAGCGCGGACGGCTGATCGCCGGTGACGCGCCCGAACGCCGGTTCCCGCTCGAACTGCTCAGCGACACCGCCTCCTACCAGGGCCGGATCGGCGAGGCCGTCGACCACGGCTGGGAGCTCGTCGCCGCGGCGCGGTCCTGCGCCGACCCGCACGCCGAGGTGGTCGGGCTGCTCAACGTGGCGATCGCGCACGCCTACGCGGGGCACGCCGAGGACGGCCGGGCCGCCCTCAGCCAGGCCCCCGCGGGGCCGCTCGCGCCGTCCGAGCTCGGCTGGCTGGCCTACGGCGAGGCCGAGCTGATCCTTGACCGCGACCCGGACCGCTGCCTGCGGCTGCTCGACCGCGCGGTCGCCCTGGCGGATTCGGTCGACAACCCCTACCTGGGCGGGGTGGCACGGGTGTCCGCGGTGTCCGTCCGGGCCCGCTGCGGTGACCCGCAGCAGGCCGTCGAGGCTTTCGCGCAGGTGCTGCGGCACTGGCGTGACCAGTATGCGCTGACCCACCTACTGACCACGTTGCGTAACCTCGTCGTGCTCTTCCAACGCCTCGGCCGGCCGCGGCCGGCGGCCCGGCTGCTCGGCGCCGTCACCTCGCAGGCGGTCAAGCCGAGCTACGGCGCGGAGGCCGCGATGCTCGCGGGAGCCGACAGCTGGGTGGACGACGCCCTCGGCTTCGCCGCCGCCACCGCCGAACGCGCCGCCGGAGCCACCCGCACCGTCATCGCCGCCACCGAGACAGCCCTCGACGACCTGGCTGACATCACCGCGGAGATCCGCGGCGGCTGAGCGAGTCCACAGACGTCCATGGACCCCCTCACCCGCCACACATCGTTCCGCCTGCCTGGCAGGGGCCTGGCTTGGCTTCACAGAGCCGATAGGCGTGTCGTGGGTGCGTCGGGTCAGCGGGGGCGGGTCGCGAGCAGGCGCAGGGCGAGGGTGCCGGCGGCGGTGAGGGCGGCGGCGGTCGCGACCTCCCGGGGCAGCCGGTGCCGGGCCTCGTTCTGGATCGCCTCGTGGAACCGGTCGAAACGGGCGGGCCAGGGGCTCGAACCGACAAAGTAACGGCCCACCTTGTCGGTGTCGGGCAGGCAGGCGCCGACCATGCCGGCGAGCACCCCGATCCGGCGGTCCGCCGGCGCCGCGGCCGTCAGCAGCGCCATCGCGGCGAGGCCGGCCACGCCGTCCTTGCGGGCGATCGGCAGCCATTCGGACTCGGTGTCGGGCCCGGTGCCCCAGTGCGGCAGCGCGTCCATCACGAGGTGGGAGAGGAAGCCCGCGGCCAGCGCCGGCCCCAGCCTGGGCACGGCCATACCGACGAACGCGCCGGCACCGACATGCGAACTGATGATCATTGGCCGCTCCTGCTCACCTGGTCGAGACGGGTACTGGCCTGGTTCCCAGGCATGGTTCCACCTTGTCCCCGGCCCCGGCGGGCGCCGCACCGGGGTCCGCCGGGTGTGCCATGTCGGGGTCCGGCGGGCGCTGCTCCGGGGCGCGTCCACACGCCCGCGCCCGCCGAGCCGCGGCGCCGTGGCCTGAGACTGCCGGGAAAGTTGTGCCCGTTGGACTCCGGACAGTCCACACGGCACGTAGCATCTGCATGCATAGCGCAGTGGTGTGGTATCTGTGGCTGGAACTCCAGCTTGTACCGGGCCGGCATGGTCGACACGGTGTGACTGGACAAATCGAAGATGGCGGGTTGACCGGGCCAGTGACAGGGCCGGGGGTCGGAAGGTGAGGCGTGACGGCCATCCCTCGCAGACGTGTGCTCACCGGCACCAGCACGTGCAGCCGCAGGCGTGCGTGCACTGGCATCTGCACACCATCCTATGGTCGGGCGCTTCCGGTGCCGTCCCGGCCCCATCCGCGACCCCGCCCGAGCCGGGCAGCGGTGGGCGCTGGTGTCGCCACCCCGCTGCCGGGGCGTCCCGATCCGCACGCCGCCGTCCGTGCCACCGGCGTCCCAGCCGCCCCCGGCCGGGATGTCTAGGCGGATCTCGCATATGCGTGTGACCGACTCCCTCGCGACGGCAGTCGAATACCCGGACACCCCCGCGGGGGCGATCGTCTCGGTTGCCTGGCGGATAGAGGGCGCCGGCCGTGTCGTGGGCGGGCTGCTGCCGCGCGGCCATCCCGACGGCGGCACGCTGGGCAAGCGGATTCTGCGCGGAGAACGCATCTGGGCCGCCGAGATGCTCCCCTGGGAGCAGGAGATCTCCGCGGAGATGAGCCTGGTTGAGCCCGGGCCGCCCGGCAGCCCGGCCCGGATCATCGTGCACGGCCCGTCCGGCGACATCGTCGGCTACCTGGACCAGCCCGGGCTTCCCCCCGGGCGCCTCCAGCGGCTCACGACGGGCCTGAGCCGCGACGCGCGGCAGGTGCGGATCCGAGCTGGCGGACGGGTGTGGTGGGTACGCGCCACTCATTTGTTCGGCGTGCGCGTGATGCGCGACTCCGGTGTCCTCGTCTACGCCACCAGAGGGCTACACGCGGAGTTCGAGCCGGTGGCGGACTCGCTGGACATGAGCGTCGTGCTGCTGACGCTCGCGTCCATCCCCAGTTCCGCCTACGCCCCGATCCTGGGGTTCTGACACAGCGGCGGGCCGAGCCGGGCCCGGCTCGGCCCGCCCCGGCTCGGCCCCTCGGTCAGGCGCTGACGATCCGCCGGCCCTCGAAGGCGCGGCCGAGCGTGACCTCGTCGGCCCACTCCAGATCGCCGCCCATCGGCAGCCCGCTCGCCAGGCGGGTGACGGTCAGGCCCATCGGGCCGATCTGGCGGGCCAGGTAGGACGCCGTCACCTCGCCCTCGGTGTTCGGATCCGTCGCCAGGATGATCTCGGTGACGGTCCCGTCGGCGAGGCGGGCCACCAATTCGCGGATGTGCAGGTCGTCCGGCCCCACACCGCCGATCGGATTGATGGCCCCGCCGAGGACGTGGTACTTGCCGCGGAACTCACGGGTCCGCTCGATCGCGACGACGTCCTTCGACTCCTCGACCACGCAGATGGACGTCGGATCACGCCGCGGGTCGGAACAGATCCGGCACAGCTCTGACTGGGCCACGTTGAAGCAGATCCGGCAGAACCGAACCTTTTCCTTCAGCTCGGTCAACGCGCTGGCGAGCCGGCGGACATCGGCCGGGTCCGCGGCGAGCAGATGGAACGCGATGCGCTGCGCGCTCTTGGGACCGATCCCCGGGAGCTGCCCCAGCTCGTCGATCACATCCTGGACGATGCCCTCGTACACGGCGCCGGCTGACTCAGCCGAGCCCGGGAATACCCAGGCCGCCCAGCGCCCCGCCACCCGGCAGTGCCCCGGCCGCGCCGGGACCACCGCCGACCGCGCCACCGCCCGGCCCGCCGAGCCCTCCGACGGCGCCACCGAGACCGCCGAGCGCGCCACCGAGACCGCCGGTCGCCGCGTTCATCTTCTCGGCCGCGAGCCGGTGCGCGTTGGTGGTGGCGTCACGCACCGCCGCGAGGATGAGATCGGCGAGGGTCTCGGTGTCCTCGGGGTCCACGGCCTCGGGCTTGATCACGAGGTCGACCAGCTCACCACCGCCGTTCACCGTCGCGACGACGAGCTCGCCACCGGCCGAGCCTTCGACCCGGGCCTCGGCCAGCTCCTGCTGGGCGGTGAACAGGGCGGACTGCATCCGCTGCGCCTGCTCGAGGATCTGCCCCAGGTTGGCCCCGCCACCAGCGGGGATCTGCGGGTTCGACATGACCATGAGCCTACGTGCCGCCGGGCGCCGAACCGGTGTCAGCCACCCGTACTGCCCACCCGAACCGCCCACCCAGCCCGCTCGGTCACCCACCGGCGCTCGTCCGTCAGCCGGACTGCTCGATCACCGTCGCGCCCAGACTCGTGCGGAGCAGGGCCACGGCCGCGTCCTCGCCGCCCCGGGCCCCGCCCAGCTGGGTCGGCGCGTCCTCGTCGTCGAGCGAGACCTCGTCCGGCGCGGTGTCCGTGGCGGACATCGACGCCGCCGCCACGGAGGCACCCCCCGGCCGTGCCGCGCCCGCCGCTCTCGGTCCCCCTCCGGGACCGGTCGGCGTCCGAGTGGAGCCGTTGAGGCCGGTTCTTGCGCTCACCGCCGCCCGCGCCGCGGCAAGCCCGGCCTCCGCGGTGCCCAGGCGGGGGACGGCGACGGCGGTGGAGCCCACACCGGACCCCGCGGCCGCGCCGCTCACGCTCGCGTTTCCCAGGCTGGCTGTGGCCGTCGCCGAGTGGAGGCCGGCCGGCGGGCGGGGGAGCCCGTCCTGCGCGGCCGGGCCGGAGGACCCGGCGTGCGCCATGGACGCCGGCGCGGCGGAGACACCGGAGGGAGCCGGGAGGGTGGCCCCTGGTGCTCCCGAGCCACGGCTCGCGCCGGCTCCCGCCGCGGACCAGCCGCCGGGAGCGCCCGCGTTCACCGGAACCGCCGGGCCGCCGTGGGCGTCGGAGTACCCGCCCGGATGCCCGCCGCTCGGGTCGACCGCCCCCGGCGAGGACGGGCCGCCCGGGCTCGCCTGCCCGGCGGGACCGCCGTAACCATTGGGCCGCTGCGGGGCCACCGCCTCCGCGGGCCGGCCGCCGCCGGCCTGCTCGGTCGGCCCCCGCTGGCCGCCACCCGGACCACCCGGGCCGCCTGGGCCACCGGGACCGCTGTAGCCGCCTGGCCCGCCGCCGTTGCCGTTGTCGGGCCGGCCGTTGCCGGGCCCCCCGCGCGGTGCCTGGGGACGGCCTCCCGAGGACCCGGGGCCACCGCCGATCGTGACCCGCCATGTCCCACCGAACTTCTCAGCCAGCAGGGTTGCGAGGATCTCGACGTTGTTCCCCTGGCCGAACATCTTCGCCATGGCCGGTGCGGAGAAGGCGAGGACGACCTCGTCCCCGCGGACCTCGGCGACCGAGGCGTAGTCCTTGAGGATCGCGTGGGTGCGCCGGCTGCGCTGGACGGCGAGCGCGAGCACCTCGTCCCAGCGGGCGTTCAGGGCCGCCGCGTCGAGCCCGCCCCCGCCGGGGGCCGCGGCAGCCGGCATCGCGGGCCGTGCGGGCGAAGCCGGCCGGGCCGTCTGGGTATGCGCCGCCGGCGCCGGGGCGTGTGCCGCGGCCTGCCCGTGAGCACTGTCAGCGGCGCCACCGAACCCGGGCCCCCCGTCAGCGGGCCGGGCGCCACCGAACCTCGCGTCGGCGTGCGTCGCACCACCGACCTCGGCGCCGCCAGTCGGGGTCGTGCCGGCACCGGCTCCGCCGCCGACCACCGCTCGGCGCTCCAGCCGCTCGAGCCGGACGGCGAGCGCGGCCGGATCCCCGGCGGCGCCCGGGAGGAGGGCGCGGGCGAGGATCAGCTCCAGCAACAGCCGTGGGCTCGCCGTCCCGCGCATCTCGACCAGACCCGCATGCAGGACGTCGGCCGTCCGGGAGAGCTCGACCGGCCCGATCCGGCCGGCCTGGGCGCGCATCCGGTCCACCTGGTCGGTGGAGAACGCCTCGAGCAGGCCGCGTTCCACCGCGTCCGGCACCGCGGCGACCACGATGAGATCACGGAGCCGATCGAGCAGGTCGGTCGCGAACCGGCGTGGATCGTGACCGGAGGAGACCACACTGTCGACCACGGTGAACAGCGCGGCGCCGTCGCGTTCGGCGAGGGCGTCCACAGTCTCGTCGAGCAGGATGCCGTCCGTCATGCCCAACAGCGCCACCGCGCGCTCGTAGCTGAGCCCGCCGTCGCCGGCGCCGGCCAGAAGCTGGTCGAGAACGGAGAGCGAATCCCGGACGGAGCCCGCGCCCGCCCGCACCACCAGCGGGAGCACCGACGGCTCAACGACCACGCCTTCCTGCGCGCAGATCGACTCCAGGTGCTTGCGGAGCACACCAGGAGGCACCAGACGGAAGGCGTAGTGGTGCGTCCGGGACCGGATCGTCGCGATGACCTTGTCCGGCTCGGTGGTGGCGAAGACGAACTTCAGGTAGGACGGCGGCTCCTCGACGACCTTCAGCAGCGCGTTGAACGCCGCCGCCGTGACCATGTGCGCCTCGTCGACCACGAACACCTTGAACCGGGCGGACGCCGGCGCGAAGAAGGCGCGTTCCCGCAGGTCACGGGCATCGTCGACGAGGCCGTGCGAAGCGGCGTCGATCTCGGTGACGTCCATCGAGGAGCCGGTGCGGATGGAGACGCACTGATCGCACACCCCGCACGGCTCCGGGGTCGGCCCCTTCTCGCAGTTCAGGGAGGCCGCCAGGATCCGGGCGGACGAGGTCTTCCCGCAGCCTCGCGGGCCGCTGAACAGGTAGGCGTGGTGCAGCCGCCCGGAGCGCAGCGCGTGCCCCAGTGCCTCCGTGACGTGCTCCTGGCCGACAACCTGGGCGAACGTCGCGGGGCGGTACCTGTTGTACAGCGCTGTGCTCACTCGCCTGCTCCGGATGCTCGAGATGATCGTCCGAACGAGGAGGACCCCCCGCACACCCGCCAGAGCCCGCTTACCCTTGCTGCCTTCCGGCCCTGGGGGAGTTCACGAGGGTAGCGCCGCACGAGGGGTCTGCTGGGCAGTCTAGCGGTCCGCCGGCGATCGGGGACGGGAGGGTCCGGTGGCCCCCCATGACCCCGTTCGCGCCCCCCCCCGCGACCCCACTCGGGCCCGCCGTCGGATAGGCTCCCCCACGGAGGATTCGCCTAGTGGCCTAGGGCGCACGCTTGGAAAGCGTGTTGGGGGCAACCCCTCGAGAGTTCGAATCTCTCATCCTCCGCCGTTCTGTCCCGCTTCGGCTATGGTGATCAAGACTCCTGAGCTGGGGCGATGCCGAGTCGGACACAGCGTCACCACCTTCCGATGATCGCTGTGAGCACACGGGTCGCTCGGGGGACCGCCACCGCCTCGCCCGCGCGCTGGCCGGACGACCGCAGCAGAGGTGGACGTAGAGGTTCCCGATGATCGCCGGGGAGCTGTGCCCCAACCGCTTGGACACGAGCGTGATGTCGATGCCCTCGGCGAGCTGGAGCGATGCGCGGGTGCCGCTAAGCCCTCTCGCGGTCGCCACGGTGATCTCCCCAATGGGCTCGCGGTCGCGGTCGACCGTCCACGTTCCTACGGGGTCGCCGTAAACGCTTGCCGGCCACCACCTCGACGACCCCGGGCTCGGCGGCGGCGCGCACCGTCGTGCACAGCCCCGCCTGGCGGGCGATCTGCTGCATCCGGCGGGTGACGTCCCGAGGCCGCAGGTACCGCCCATCCGGTTGGGTGAACATGAGGCCGGTCAACTCGACCGGTTTGCCGAACTGGTCGGGCAGGACCCCGTTCGACCAGCCGGGCCCGACGAGCCGGCGTTCCTCTGCCGCTGCGGGTCTTCGGCGGCCATACCCCGATCCCACTGCCGGAGTCCGTGATCTGCTGGCTGATCGTCAGCCCGTCGAGCTCTTCGTGCAGGCCGGGCCACGTGGCGCCGCACGCCTCACCCCGATGTACCCCGTGGAGCGCGATCAGTTCCCACTCAGACGGCCTTCAGCTCGGTGTCGACACCCAGCCGGGCGAGTTCCGCAGCGATCTCGCCGCAGTAGATCGGGTTCATTGCGATCACCAGTTCCGGAGTGTCCTGCCGGAGCCGCTCGGGGGGGACGATGCGGTGGCCGCTACCGGCCATGAACATGCCGTGCTTGTGCGGGTTGATGTCGACTGCGTACCGGACCAGTTCGGCGGCGGTGCCGAGGCTTGCCAGGAACGACACACCTTTCGACCCGGAGCCCCAGATCGCGGTCGTCCCCCCGCGCTGATGCACCCGCCGCACCTGCTCGCTCCACCCCTGGAGGGTGGCGTCGAGGTGGCGCTGGAAATGACGCACGCCTGCGTGCAGCTCCGCCATGTCGTCCTCGATCGGCAGTGGGTCGCCCGGTGCCGGAACGCTGGACGGCCGCGCCTCGATCAGCAGGTACTGGTCGTCGTAGTCGAGGCGGACGTCAAGCACCTCGAATCCGGTGGCCCGGAACAGCCTCGCCAGGGAGCCTGCGCTGAAGTAGGAGCAGTGCTCGTAGTACACGTCCCAGAACGCCGCCTCCGTAAGCACCCGCAGGACGTCTGGGAGCTCGAACAGGACCGGTATGTCCGGCCGATCGCCGATCGCCGCGCGGATGGTGCGCATGAAGTCTCCGACCGGGCCGATGTGCTCCAGCGTGTGGCGGCACACCACCGCGTCGGCCGCCAGGTGCGCGTACCGCTCCGAGTAAAGGTCGTTGATCCACGTCAGCCGATCCGCGACCGGGGTGTCGATCCGCTCGGGACGGACGCCCGGGTCGATTCCGATTCCGGAACCGGCCCCTTCCTCGAGCATGTGGACGAGGAACTCACCCTTGCCGCAACCGATCTCCAGGATCGCCTTCCCGTACAGGTCATACGTGTGTACCCAGCGCTTGGCCAGGTCGCGCGCGAACTCGGTGAAGCGAGCCGAGAACGCCTGAGTCTCCTCATATCGGGCGGAATATCGGCTCTTGGCCGGATCGAAGGAGGTGTTCATGATGAAGCCGCAGCCCTCGCAGAAGGCGATCCGGAGGCTGCCGGTCGGGAACGCGCGTGCCTCTTCCTCGTCCGCCATCAGCAGACAACTGTGCGACGGCACCCGGTCCTTGGCGTAGAAGGGAATGATGGTTTCCCCGCCACAGGCAGGGCAGACGATGCGGGGAGCTGTCATGGGACGACCTCCGGTCTGGGGACGGGAATGATGAACCGGCCGCCACGCCGGATGTACTCCGCCTGTTGCTGCATGATCTCTTCGGCGAAATTCCAGGCCAGCAGCAGGACGTAGTCCGGCTGTTCGGTCAGGAGCACGTCGGTGGGCCTGATCGGTAGATGGGTGCCAGGCATGTGACGTCCGTGTTTGTGCACGTTCCGGTCGACGACGAAATCGACCAGGTCTGTGCCGATGCCGACATAGTTGATCAGGGTGGCGCCCTTGGCAGCCGCGCCGTAGGCAGCGATACGGCCACCCTCCGCGCGCAGTGAGGTCAGCAGCGACCGCAGCTCGGTCCTGATCTGCTCGACCGCCACGCCGAAGTCGGCGTAGTAATCGAAGGACGTCATGCCCCTGCTGGCCTCCTCGGCGAGGGAGCGCCGCACCGTGTCGCGGACCTCCTCGCGCGGTTCGAGGTGCCAACGCAGGGTGCCGCCGTGCAGGTTCGGGAAGTACTCCACGTCGTTGAGGAAGAGGCCGTGCCGACGGACCAGGTTGTCCACGGCCGTACACGAGTAGTAGCAGAAATGCTCGTGATAGATGGTGTCGAACTGGCGCTGCTCGACGAGATCCCGCACGTAGGGGTTCTCCACCGTGATCAGCCCGCCTTCGGCCACCAGCATCCGCATCCCCGCGACGAAGTCGTTCAGGGCTGGTACATGGGCCATGACATTGTTCGCGATGACCACGTCGGCGGGACCGTGCTCATCGAGGATGCGCCGGGCGAGTCGGGTGCCGAAGAACTCTGGCAGGGTCGGGACTCCGATGCGTTCGGCGACCGCTGCCTGGTCTGGCGCCGGATCGACGCCGAGTACCGGTATCCCGCGCTCGACGAAGTTACGGAGCAGGTAACCGTCGTTGCTGGCAAGCTCGACCACCAGGCTGTCCGGACCGAGCCCACGACTCTCGATCAGGTTGAGCGCATGCTCCCGGGCGTGCTGAAGCAGATGGTCGGAGAAGGAGGAGAAATACAGGTAGTTGTCGACGAAGAGCTGTTGCGGCGGCACCTCCTCGAGGATCTGCACCAGGGAGCAGGCCGAACAGAATGCGACCTCCAGCGGAAAGCGTGGCTCGGGCCGGTCGAGAGCGTCCGCCGGGACCAGCGCGTCGGCGAGTGGTGTCGTTCCCAGCGACAGGAAGTCCTTCAGCTCAGCCGCGCCGCAGGACCGACATACGATCAGGTCGCGCATGGCACCCGCTCCCTTCTGATCGGCCGCAGGGAGTTGTCGAGTAGACCTTCCGCCATGAGCTCCTGGATGCGCCGGATCCGCTGGAAGCGCGCCCCGATCAGGTCCTCCTTGGCCAGCTCGGCTGCCAGGTAGGCGGCGTGCAGCTCCTCCACGCCCTTGCGCACCGTCCACACCGGCTGGAATCCGGGTATCTCCCGTGCGATGCGGTCGCAATCGACCCGATAGTTCCGCTTGTCCGGTCCGGCCTCGTCGGCGAAGACAACCCGGCTGCCAGGTACGACATCCTCGACGATCTCGGCGACCTCACGTATCCGGTAGTTCTCGCCCGACCGGCCGACGTTGAACGCCTTGCAATGGATCGCCTCCCGCGGTGCCTCGCAGACCGCGAGCATCGCCCGGGCGATGTCCTCGATGTGGACCAGCGGACGCCATGGCGTCCCGTCGCTCTTGAGGTACACCTTGCCGGTCGTGACCGCATATCCCGTCAGGTTGTTGACCACCAGGTCGCCGCGCAGTCTGGGTGACACCCCGTAGGCGGTCGCGTTGCGGAGGAAGACCGGACTGAAACCATCGTCGGCGAGCGCGGTGAGCTCGCGTTCGGCGATCACCTTCGACTCCCCGTACGGCGTCACCGGATGGAACTCGGCGGATTCGTCGATGGGGGCGTCCCCATGGGCGCCATAAAGGCTACAGGAGGACGAGAAGACGAATCGCGGCACGCCGGCCTGCCTGGCCGCGCTGCCGATCATCAACGTCCCGCGTGCATTGATGTCGTAGGTGGTGCGGGGATTGAGATCTCCCAGTGGGTCGTTGGAGATTCCGGCCAGATGAATCACGGCGTCGAACCCCTCCAGATGGGAGGGGCGGACGTCGCGGATGTCGAGGGCGAGCGCCGGCACGGAGTCCGGTTCGGTCCCGAGCGTGCAGTCGGAGAACAGCATGCTGTCCAGGCCGGCGACGTCATGGCCGGCTTGCCGGAGGAACGGGACGAGGCGGGTTCCTATATATCCGTCGTGTCCGGTCACAAGAATGCGCATCGGGCTCAGTCCCACACCTTCCATGGCGCGTCGCCGGTGTCCCACAGCGACTGTAGGAGTTTTCGGTCGCGTACCGTGTCCATGCACTGCCAGAATCCGCTGTGGCGGTATGCCATCAGCTCGCCGTCCTTGGCGAGCAGCTCGAGGGGCTCCTTCTCGAACTGCGTGGCGTCGCCGGCGATATAGTTGAAAACCTGCGGCTCCAGCACGAAGAAGGCGCCGTTGATCCAGCCCTCGCCGGCCTGAGGTTTCTCGGAGAACTCCGAGACCCGGTCACCCTCCAGCTCCAGGCGACCGAAGCGGGCCGGTGGCCGGACGGCGGTCAGAGTGGCGATCTTCCCATGGCCACGGTGAAACGCGAGCAGCGCGTCGAGGTCGAGGTTGGAGACGCCGTCCCCCCAGGTCAACATGAACGTCCCGGAGTCGCCGAGCCAGCGCTCGAGCCGCAGGATACGGCCGCCGGTGGCCGTATCCTGGCCGGTGTCGACGAGGTTGACCCGCCAGTCCTCAGGACTGCTCGCGTGCCGGTGGACCTGCCCGTGCCGGAGTTCGACCGTGAGGTCGCTGGTGAGCGCGGCGTAGTCGACCAGCCAGCGCTTGATGTGCTCTCCCTTGTAACCCAGGGCGACGGTGAAGTCGGTGATCTTATAGTGGGCGTAATGCTTCATGATGTGCCAGATGATCGGGTGGTTGCCGATTTCGATCATTGGCTTGGGCTTGATGACAGTCTCTTCCGCCAACCGGCTTCCCAAACCGCCGGCCAGAATTCCGACCTTCATTGTTTTCCCCGCCAATTGGTGATGGTCGCGGCCGTCGAAGGTTATTCTTCTGGTACCCTAGCGCGGCCGCGGCGGTTCAACGGTGGCTGGTGGCACGGCGTGTCGACGGCACGTGCCTACCCATTTCGGAAGGTGTTCCAGGAGCTGTCTAAAACGCTCGACACGGGGAGTCGCACGGCCGCTCACGAACCCGACGCATAGTCGGACCTTCCCACCGCGACCGGTGACGATGACATCAGTGGGACCGATCGCCGTGCTTAGGTACCGTCGGTCGGCAGCCGGGCGAAGCCGATATCTGCCGGTGGATCAACACCTGGAACAAGGACCCGAAACCGTTCGTCCGGACCAACACCGCCGATGAGATCCTGGCGACCCCGCGGCTTAAGCTTGTCGTTTAAGTGCGCCACGAGCGCAGAAGGGAAAGGTGGTGGGTTGGTCGACGGTGGCGTGGGTGTGGTTGCCCAGATCGCGTTGACGTGCGCCCAGACCCCTTCGACCGGGTCGAGGTCGGGGGCGTAGGCGGGTAGGCGCACCACTGTCAGCCAGTCGGGTGGGTGTTGAGGTTTTCCCAGCATCGGGGTGTGGAGCCGGTGGTGCGCGGCGACGATCAGCGTTGCGTAGTCGTCCTCGGAGAAGCTGTGGCGCTCACCACGACGGCCGTGGTGGGCTTGTACCCGGTAGAACAGCCGGGGCCGGCCGTCGAGCCGGTGGCAGACCAAGGGCTGCCACCGATACCCGTCCCGAGCCCTTCCCGGATACCTGCACGGTCGGGGGTGTCCCGCGGAGCCCAGGTCCGGGCCTTGGATGGGCGCAGGCTCTGGCCCGCCTCGTCTTCGATGACGATCCACGAGCTGGTCGCCGCCGCCAGCCTCGTACCTTCGCGCAGGTCTCGGCTCGCAGGCATCGACCTTGCGCTCGTCGCGCTCGGCTGCCCGCCGGGTGGGGACCTGCGGGCTGTATCCCATGCGGTGGGAGCAGGTAGGAGGTGCCACGCACGGTGTAGCGGACGTGGAACAGCCGGCCGATCATCGTGGCGACCCGGGCCAGGATCCACCGCTGGTCGGCCCTCGCCGCCACTGGTGGGTCGACTTCCTACTCACCCGCAGCTGCCCGGCCACCTCGACCGGGTTGACACCCTCGGCGAACAGGCCCGCGGCCTGCACCCGCACCGCTTCCCGGTGGGCACGGCCCTCCGCCGATAAGCCACCACCATCCGCATACCCCATACCTCCGGTATGACCTGATTGCGATCTGCCCATACTATGACAGAACGGATGCGATCAAACAGACCTCGACCTTTCAAGGTCTGCAGCGTCCCATTGCATTGCTGGATGTCATCGCGACGAGGCCATGCGCCCCGACCTGTTATTGCACGGACGGTTCCGCTGATAGGTTCGTGCCGCTGGTCGGATCGGACAATCCGACCAGCGGCATGTTGTATGCACACCGCACCCTCGCGACGGCCTTTTCTGCGGCGATGGAACGCCCATGTCGGTAACGGCGGCCTGGGTATATCCATCGCGACGGCATGCCCAGCCGGTAATGGCGGCATGACAGTAACCCTGGAAAGGTATGTCTGATACGGCTCTAGTAATCCCTGGCGGCAGCTGTTGCGATGATGTCAACCTCGGATGAAGACCGTCCGAAGACTCTTTCGAACGTGACCCCGGCAACGGCCTGTTTCACCTTATCCCAGGACGGGTGCAGGCGACACGCGAGCCAACCGATCCGCCGTCCGGCAGCTTGACCGGTAGCTATCTTGGCCGCAGCAGAAAGCCGGAGGGCGTTCAGAATCTTACGTCGGCTACTTGGGGACAGAGTGCGAAAGAAACGTGACATAAGTACTGCACTGATAGTGCGGCGGAATCGCGAGGAGATGCCTACTTCGGCAGCCGTCGGTACGGGCCGGTCCGGTCCCATCGACATGGGACGAAGACGGCGAGTCCTAATTGTCGTCCAGAATCTTCCCGTCCGAATCGATCGGAGGGTATGGCAGGAATGCGTGGCTCTCATCGCCTGCGGTTACCAGGTCTCGGTCATCTGCCCACGCGGTGACGGGGAGCGGCGCCATCAAATCATTGAAGGTGTCAGCGTGTGGACATACCGGGCCGCACCCGCGGCCAGCGGAGTGCTGAGCTACATTTTCGAGTTCGTCTACTGCTGGTTTCGCACCTTCATCCTGACCCTGGCCGTGGTCCGTAAGGAGGGCTTCGATGTAATTCAGGCATGCAACCCTCCCGACACGTACTGGTTGCTGGCGGTGCTTTATAAGCCGTTTGGTAGGAAGTTCGTCTTCGACCATCACGATCTATGTCCGGAGCTGTACCGCTCGCGGTTCGACCGGGATTCCCCGATTTTGCTCCGCGCGCTGCTGCTGCTCGAACGGGCAAACCAGGCCATGGCCGACCATGTGATAGTCACGAATGACTCCTACCGACAGCTCGCCATGACCAGGGGTCGAAAGCGACCGGACCGGGTGACCGTGGTCCGCAGCGGACCGGACCCTGACCTCATGAAGCCAGCGTCGCAGCGCCCGGAGCTACGGCGTGGCCGCCGACACCTCGCCTGCTACCTGGGTGTCATGGGCCCGCAGGATGGCGTCGACCAGTTGCTCGACGCCATCGAGCACTATGTCCACGGTCTGCGCCGTACCGACTGCTTCTTCGCGTTGCTCGGCTTCGGTGACTGCCTGGATGAGTTGCGGGTGAGATCCAGCAGGCTCGCCCTCGATGACTGGGTCGAGTTCACCGGATTGGCCGACGACGTGATGATCCGCGACTATCTCTCCACTGCAGCCGTCGGTTTGTCTCCCGACCCGCGCAGTCCCCTGAACGAGATCTCGACCATGAACAAGACCCTGGAATACATGGCCTATGGGCTACCGGTCGTGGCCTACGACCTGGTGGAGACGCGGGTCAGTGCGGCCGACGCGGCGGTCTACGCGGCCTCGGACACAGCGGAGGACTTCGCCCGCACGCTCGCCGGCCTGCTGGACGACCCGGAAGGTTGCCGCGTCCTCGGAGCTCGCGGCAGGGAGCGGATCGTCAACGAGCTGTCCTGGCAGCATTCCGCGCGCAGATATGTGGAGATCTACGATCACCTCCTCGGTGCCGGCGCCCGGCCCGTCATTCCGGTACCCCGACAGAGCGAAGCGCCGGTGGGGCAGGACCGGAACGATCAGCGGGCCGTCCGGTGAGCGCCGCCCGTCCCCCCTGCTGTCCGGCATGCCACGGCACCGCCCTGGAGCCCCTGGCGACTATCGAGCGGTCGCCGGTGATGACGGGGGTCCTCTGGCCCTCCCGGCAGGAGGCGCTTGCCGCGCAGCGGCGGCCACTGGAGCTGTCGCTCTGCGGCCACTGCGGAACGGCATTCAACATCGCGTTCGAGGATGGCCTTGTCGAGTATGGCGGGGAGTACGACAACTCGCTGCATTTCTCGCCGGCGTTCCGCTCGTACGCACAGGCGTTGGCGGATCGTCTCATTGCCGCCCACCAGCTGGCCGGGTGCTCCGTCGTCGAGATCGGCTCGGGCAAGGGCGATTTCCTCCGTCTGCTGTGCCGGCGAGCGCCGTGCACCGGGACCGGCTACGACCCCACCTACGTCGGGCCGGACCACGCTGCCGACGCCGACGTGCACTTCGTCGTCGACCTGTACGGTCCGCGCTACTCTGATCTCCCCGCAGATCTTGTGATCTGCCGGCATGTTCTCGAGCACATGGCGGACCCGCTCGCCTTCCTCGCCGATATCCGCAACGCTCTCGGTGATCGGGACGCGTCGCTGTACCTCGAGGTGCCCAACGGGGGCTTCGTCCTCAGCGAGGCCGGGATGTGGGACTTCATCTACCCACACGTGTCGTACTTCTCTCCCGCCGGGCTGCGGCGCGTGGTGACGGCTGCCGGCTTCGCGGTCACCGACACCGGCACCTCCTACGGGGACCAGTTTCTCTGGATCGAGGCCAGGACGGCCTCACCGGTTGTTCCCCACGCTCGGATCGGTTCCACCGCTGACAAGGACTCTTCCGGCGACACGACCCGATTCGTGGCACAGGCACGGGCATTCGGCGACATGTACCGGGGGATGGTCCAACGCGCCGCCACCGAGATCGGCGGCAGCTCGGCCGGTCCCGCGCGGGATGCGCCATGCGTGCTGCTCTGGGGAGCGGGGTCCAAGGGAGTGACGCTGCTCAATGTGCTCGACCCCGGTCCCGCGGTGCGGGCGGTGGTCGATCTCAACCCGCGCAAGAGGGGCCTGTTCATTCCCGGCACCGGGCACCGGGTGCTGGCGCCCGAGGACGTGCCGGCGCAGCGCGTGGATCGGGTGCTGCTGCCGAACCCGCTGTACCTCGACGAGGTCCGCGACCTTCTAGCGCAACTGGGAGTGCGCGCGGACGTCGTCCCTCTCGGCAGTCGGGGTCCTGTCCCTGCACAGCAGCTGGCCGACGCTCCGGAGAAGGATGGTGTGAAGTCATGAGAGTGGAAAGTGGCGCGCAGGCCGCTGCTGCCGAATACCAGGTTGCCGCCGAGACATCATCTCGACCGCGCCGCACCCCGACGCCACCGCGAACAGGTTCGGTGCCGCTGGTGACGATTGGACTGCCCGTCCTCAACGGGGAGAACTTCCTGGAGCGGGCGCTCGAGTCGCTTGTCACCCAGGACTACCCAAACCTGCAGATCATCGTGGCGGACAATGGCAGCACGGACCGCACGGAAGAGATCTGCCGTGCTTTCACCCGTCGAGACGCGCGGATCGAGTACCATCGCAGCGCCGTGAACCGGGGTGCAGCTTGGAACTACAACCGGCTCGTCCGACTTGCCGCGGGTACGTACTTCAAATGGGCAGCCCATGACGACCTGTGCGCTCCCTCCTTGGTCAGCCGGTGTGTCGCGGGCCTGGAAGCCGGGCCCCGAGACGCCGTCCTGGCCTATCCGAAAACTGCTCTCATCGGCCTGGATGACGCGGTTATCGGTGACTTCGAGGACGAGATGGATCTTCGGGAGGAGCAGCCGCACGAGCGGCTAAAGCATTTTCTGTCGACCCGGACAGAATACCACCCGGTATTCGGAGTAATCCGGACAGAAGTGCTAGGGGGAACCAGTCTCATCGGCAGGTATGTCGGTTCCGATGTAGTCCTTCTGGCAGAGCTAGCATTGCGTGGAAAGTTCATCGAGGTGCCGGAGCGCCTGTTCCTCAGGCGTTTCCATGCGGGCACGTCCATGAATGCTAATCCGGGGGCCAGGGAGCGCGCTTCGTGGTTCGACCCGAAGAGGCGGGTGCCGGCGATGCCGATGACGGAGCGAACCGTGCGGATGGCCATCACCATCTGCTCCTGTGAACTACTTGGTCACGTCGAGCGTGTTCGCTGCCTGGCGGCTCTGGGACAACATTGGGCACGCCCCTATGCACGGCACATGGGGGGCGAAGTACGCGCGATAGCCGCGGACCGACTCGTACCCCGGCTCGGCTCGCTGCTCACCTAGCGCCGATACGACTGGGACACGCGCGTCGGAACATGCATCGCCGCGGTTCCGGCCTATTACATTGGGCTGGGTGAGGCGAATGTAGATCTTTGGAGTTGCGAATGACAGAGCCTTTCGATCCTGGCCTGGTAAAAGGCTCATCCGTGGCGCTCGCGGCTTACCAGGGGGAGTCGGAAATGGACGTAGTGACGGTTTGTCGAACGGTTTTTCGCCGGTGGTACGTGGTTGTTCCGGTCCTGGTTGCCACCGTGGTCGTGCTCTGGGTCACAACGTCCAAGGCAGAACCGGTCTACCAGGCCGAGGCCCAGGCCATCGTCGTCGGACCGTCGGTGGAACAGAACGGTGAAATCGTACAGCCAGTCAACCCGCTGTCCTATTTCAACGACTCTCTCAAACTGCTCACACTGACCATATCGAGGATCATCAACGGCGAGCAGGCGCGGGACGGGATCAGGGCGGCGGGCTTCCGCGCGGATTACACGGTGACGGCGCCACCGGAAACGACATTCCTAGAGATCACCGCGACCGATCCCGATCCCGCCGAGGCCACTCGCACAGCGGCGCAGGTACTGGACCAGATCACCGCCAACACGAACGAACTACAGATGTCGGTGCCGGCGGGTCTGCGTTATGAGGTTCAGCGACTGTTCCAACCGGTGCGCACGAGCAACGAGCCTGGGCGCAGCCTCCAGTTGCTGGCGACCATCGCGGTCCTGGGAGCGCTGGCCGCGTTGGGGCTGGCACTGTCCGTCGACGCCGCGGCCAGGCGACGGGCCCGATCGCGCCGGGAGCGACCCCGGTCACACCGCGGCGCCTGGTCGCGCCGGGATCCAAAGCGGACCGGCGGACGTCGACACCTGGCCGGGTCGCCGAAGGCGGTGTGGCCTGAGCCGGCGGTGTGGCCTGAGCCGGCGGTGCAGTCTGAGCCGGCGGTGCAGTCTGAGCCGGCGGTGCAGTCTGAGCCGGCGGTGTGGCCTGAGCCGGCGGTGCAGTCTGAGCCGGCGGTGCAGTCTGAGCCGGCGGTGCAGTCTGAGCCGGCGGTGCAGTCTGAGCCGGCGGTGCAGTCTGAGCCGGCAAAGGCACCGCCGGTACCCGCCCAGGCCGCACCGGTGCCGGCCGGGCAGCCCGCGGCCACGCCGATGCCGTCCAAGGCCCCGAAGACGGCCGCGCCGTCGGTGCCCGCCCAGATGGCACGGGAAGAAGCCGGTGAGCGGTCCTGGTCCCGCGAAGGGGCCGGCGGATGGTCCTTCGCCGTAGCGTCCTTCGACGGAGCGTCCGACGACGGAACTGGCGGGTGGTCCTTCGACGGAGTCGGCAAGAGGCGGCCGGGGGCAGGCCTGTGACCGTGGCGCTCGACGGTGGCATGACCGCCGATTGCCTCGCCGATCCGGTCACCCCGGGTACCCGGCCGTGGGGCGGCGAGGCGCCCCGTTCTCGCCGCGGCGACATACTCGCCTCTCCGGTCAGCCAGACGTTTGCCGCGGTGGTGCTCGGCACCGCCGCGGTCGCCGCGGCGGTGCTGCGTGGCCCGGTCGGCGCCGCGGCAGTGCTGGCCGTGCCCGCACTGGTAGTACCGCTGCTGCTCAGCCACCGGGACGCGGTGAGCCTACTGACGTTGTTCGTCTTCGCCCTCTTCTCGGTGCCGGTCTCCTACCGGCTCGGGCCCGCCGGTGCGCTCGCCGTCCCGATCGGCGTTGGTTGCCTGGCGTGCTGGCTCCGGCATCGAGCCGCACCGCGTACCCGCCTCGACCCGGCGTTCCAACCGGTGCGGGCGGCGACGCTCGTGCTTCTGTGGTTGTTCACTCTCAGCTTCGCGGTGGCGTTCACCCGGATCACCACACCGCTGGAGATCCGCTCGGCTGAGCGTTACCTCGTCATCGCCACCGCGCAGAGCGGGGTGACGCTGGTGGCCGCAGACATGATCGGGAACCGGGCCAGGCTCGACACCATCCTGCGCCGGATCGTGCTGGGCGCGACCTTCATGGCCGTCATCGGTGGAATCCAGTTTCTGACGGATCGTGACTACAGCAGCATCCTGGTGCCCCCGGGCATGTCGGTCGGCCCTTCGCCCCGCGAGGTGATCGAGCTGCGTTCCGACTTCCGGCGGGTCGCCGGTACCGCCGGCCACCCGATCGAGTTCGGGGTCGTTCTGGCCATGATCCTGCCGTTGGCGCTGCACTACGCGTGCGTTACTCGCGGGCAAGCGGCGCGGGTCTGGGCGTGGGCGCAAGTCGCTGTGATCGGCGCCGCCATCCCGACCAGCATCTCCCGAAGCGCGGTCCTGAGCTTTGCGATCGGGATCACGGCTTTCCTCACCGTCCGGGGCTACCGGCGGATCCTGCACGGCCTGCTGGCGCTGGCCCTGTTCCTGTTCATCTTGCACGAGATGTTTCCGGGCCTGCTGGAGGAAATCGTGTCGCTGTTCCTCGGCGCGAATAAGGACCCGAGTGTCGCCGGCCGCACGGAAGACTACGCGGCGGTGTGGGAACTGATCCTGCGACGGCCGTTTCTCGGCCTGGGAATCGGCACGTTCATCCCGCAGCAGTACTTCTTCCTCGACAACCAACTCCTCGGTTCAGTGCTGGAGACCGGCGTCCTCGGTACCGTGGTCCTACTGGGCTGGCTCGCCGTTGGTCTGTCCGTGAGCCGCGGAGTTCGGCGCCGGGCGCGCACAGCGCGCGACCGGGAACTCGGCCAGACACTGGTGGCCTCGATTCTGGCGGGTTTCGCCGGCTTCCTCACCTTCGACGCGCTCGGTTTCGCGATCTTCAGCGGCCTGCTGTTCCTACTGGTCGGATGCGCGGGAGCGCTCTGGCGTATGACGGCATCACCCGAAACACTCACGCCATCGCCGCAGGCGCTGGCCGCGACGGGCCGGTCATGACGGAGTCGACAGTGCCGACGCGGGCTGTGACCGGGCCCGCCGCTTCGGGTCGCAATCGGGGCGCAATGGTGCGCGGCGCCCGGTGGATGACGGTGGACCAGATCACCGTCCAGGTCTCCCGTCTCCTGGTCCAGATTGTCCTTGCCCGGCTACTCGAACCGCGGGCATTCGGGTTGATGACGATGGCTCTGGTCGTCGTGATGTTCCTCGAGATCATGCGCGGTTTCGGGACCGGTATGGCGATAGTGCAACGCGCCGAGATCAACCAGCGCCTACTCAACAGCGTCTTCTTTCTCAACATCGGGCTCGGTGTCGCGGTCTCGGTGTTCCTGGCATTGCTGGCACCGGGCGTGTCGGCACTGTACGGCGACGCCGCGCTGACGCCGGTGCTCCAGGTTCTCGGCCTCGGCCTGCTGTTCGCCAGTATCGGCGACCTGCAACAGTGGCTGCTGCGCCGGGAGATGAAGTTCGGTGCGGTTGCCGCGGCTGACATCATCGGTACGACTGTCAATGGTGTCTGCTCGATCCTGCTCGGCGTGCTGGGTTTCCAGGTGTGGTCGCTGGTCGTCGGCTACGTGGTCGGCTTCGGAGTCACCTCGCTGGTCGCGTGGATGCTGTCGCCATGGCGTCCACAGGCGTCATTCAGCCTGTCCGACCTGCGATCTCTGCTGGGATTCAGCGCCAACCTGAGCGCTTTCCGCATTTTCAATTTCCTACTGCTGCACGGCGACAAAGTAATCGTCGGCCGTTTCCTCGGGGCCGCTTCGCTGGGTTTCTACGGGCTGGGGCAGCGGGTGCTGATGTATCCGGTCAGCTCGGTCTCCACTGCACTTCAGGAAGTCATGTTCGCTGGCCTGTCCCGACTCCAGCATGACCATGCCGCGATCCGCCGGGTCTATTTCCGGTCGTGTGCGGTGACCGCGTTGGTCTGTTTTCCGGTCATGGCCGGGCTGGCGGTCGTAGCGCCGGATCTCGTCATGGTAGCACTCGGCGAGCGTTGGGAGCCGATGGTCACACTCATCCGGATACTCGCGCCGATCGGAGGCATCCAGTCGGTGAGTTTCGGCGTCGGTGTCCTCTATAACGCCACCGGGCGTACCGACCTGCTGCTGCGCTGGGGAATGGTCTCCGGACCGTTGATGATCGCCAGCTATTTCGCCGGCCTTCCGTGGGGCATCAACGGTGTGGCTGCGGCCTACGCTATTATGATCGTGCTGCTGCTGCCACCTGGTTTCGCGATTCCCTTCCGGCTGGTGGACGCCAGGCTGCGGGAGTTGGTTGCAGCGATCTGGCCACACCTCATGGCGACCGGGGTGACCGTGGCCGCCATGACCGCCGTCCAGTGGTTGAGCCATGGAATGGATCTGCCCCGCCCGATCTGCCTGACATCCAGCGTCCTGGCGGGCGCCGCGAGCTACGTCGGTGTCACCTGGATACAACGCCCACCCGCATTGGCGGACCTGCTGATGTTCGTGCGGCGAGGCGAACCCCGTGTCGGGACGGCCGACCAGGTCGCGTAATCGAGCGGGGTCCGCCCGGGCGTGACGACATCGGGGCCGAAGCCAGAGCGAAGGCGAGCAGGTCGTCGTTCGTACCGCTACCGAATGAAACGAGGTCGAGCCGTGAAAACGAGATGTCCTACGGCC
The DNA here is from genome assembly GCF_000018005.1 of Parafrankia sp. EAN1pec. Taxonomy (GTDB): domain Bacteria; phylum Actinomycetota; class Actinomycetes; order Frankiales; family Frankiaceae; genus Parafrankia; species Parafrankia soli. The sequence continues at coordinate 7,969,780 of NC_009921.1, read as the reverse complement.
GCCACCGTTCCCGGTGACCAGCCCTCAAGCGAACATCGGCAGGGCCGTCGATGACCGTCACGGCGGAAGACCCGGTGGCGGCGTCCCAGGACGTGGTGCTCACCCTGTTCAGAGAAACGCTCCAGGATATGGCGATCAGGGCGTATATGCGTCCACCCGACCGCCTGCTCATCACCCTGCTGCGCTCGTCACGGGTGAGCCGGGTCCTGGTGGCGGAGCCGTTCCGCAGCCTGCTCGGCACGATGGTTCGGGGTGGGCGGATGGTCGCCCTGCCGCCGGCCAGCGGACCCGAGCGGTACCTGGTGTCGCCGCAGCGGTGGCGACGGGACGATCCGGCGTCGCTGCCGCTGGTGCGCAGCACCTACCGTCGCTACGACGCCGCGCTGCGCCGGCGCGTGGCCCAGGCCAGCTGTGAGCGGCCCGTCCTGATTACCACGAACCCCCTGGTGGCGGGCTTTGCCGAAGCGGAATGGGCGAACTCGGTCGTGTATTTCGCGCGGGACGACTGGGCGTCGTCCCCGCCGCTGCGGCGGTGGCATCCGGCATTCCGCCGGGCCTATGTGGAGATCCGCCGACGCCGACGGCCGGTCATCGCGGTCTCCCGGCCGCTCCTGGAGCGCATAGACCCGACCGGCGAGGGCCTGGTCGTCCACAACGCCGTCGATCCGGCTGAATGGCGGCGTCCACCGGCCCCGCCGGAGTGGCTTCAGCGGCTCCCGCGGCCGTGGTGTGTATATGCCGGCAGCGTCGACGACCGCCTCGATCTGGACCTGGTTCGACGCCTGGCCTCGGCCGGCACTGTGGTTCTGGCCGGCCCGGTCGAGCGCGAGGAACACGTCAGACCGCTGCGGTCGGTTCCCTCGGTGCACCTGCCGGGCCATCTGCCGCGGCCGGTTGTCACGGGAGTGATCGCTGCGGCCGACGTGTGTCTGCTCACGCACCGACGCACCCCGCTCACCGAGGCAATGGACCCTATCAAGATCTACGAATACCTCGCGGCCGGCTGTCCTGTGATCGCCACGGACCTCACCCCCGTCCGTGACATCAGCCCGCGGGTCCGGCGGCTGGGGCCCGGGGAGGATCCGGTGTCCGTGCTGCGCGAGGTTCTTGCCTGGCCCGCAGTTGACGAGGCCGAGCGGCTGGCCTTTGTCGACCGCAACAGCTGGGCATCCCGGCATGTCAGCCTGCTCCACTTTGCCCTCGGCGGGTCCTCGTCTCCCGTACCGGCCGGCCCCCTGCCGCTACACGCCTGATCGAGAGCTGGAAGGATCCGATGGCTCGACTTGGACCGACCATCCGGCGCCGGTACGTCCTCATCGCGCTCGTGGCGGCGGTGGTCGCGGCCGGTGGAATCCTGATCGTCGTCACCGTTGCGAGCGATGGTTCGGACCCGACAGCAGGCGGGCCCTCGCCAGCCGGTACCGGGACCGCCGTTGCGCCGCCGGTCGGTCCGTCCACGGCCCACGGGTGCGGGAGCAGGCCGGACGACTCGAACACCGGCCCACCCGCGGGCACCCACCTCGGGCGAACGGCGGACGTAACCCTCCGGACCGCTGGCCAGCTACTCGTCAACAAGGAGTTCTTCGGCCTGGTCGACATCTACGCCGACAATGTCACCATCAGGAACTCGGTCGTCCACGGCAGTATCCGGATACGCGGGAATAACGCCGTGATAGACCATGTGGCGGCCGCCGGGATCGCAATCCGTGGCGGCTCCGGTCATGTCGTTCAGTACACTGATGTCTCCGGCGGAGATGACGGATTTCATATCGATTCCAAATATCAGCCGGTTTCACGGGTACTCATACGCAACAACTACGTACACGATCCTTCCCCACCGCCCGATGCTCATGTCGACGGCGTCCAGGTTCGCGGCGTACGGAACCTGAGCCTGCTGTGTAACAACTTCGACCTGACGCCGTACCAGCGGACCCAGAATGGCGTCATATATCTTGAGTGGGCGAGCGGTGGAAACTATGACGTGATCGTCGACCGTAACTGGCTGAACGGCGGCGGCAGTACGCTGTTTGTCGCCGCGACGAATCTCCGGGTGACGCGGAACCGCTTCGGCCGTGATTTCCGCTGGAGCGTCTGCCGGCTCGGCGACAACGAGAGATCATTTTTCAGTGCTGGAAACGTCTGGGATGACACCGGCACACCGGTAAAGCTGTGCGACCAGGAATAGGTCATGTCCGGCGGTGGGCCTCTGCTGACGCCAGTTTTTTGACCAGGCACTGCTGGGGGGATCCGATGGCTCGACCCGGACGGACTATTCGACGGCGGCAGGTGCTGCTCGGGCTGGTAGTGGCGACGCTGGCCGCAGCCGGGCTCACCGGCCGCGCCGGTTCACTGGAGCCGCCGGCAACCACTGAGTGCGACCGTCGGCCGGACGTCTCGAACACCGGCCCAGCGCCCGGGGTCCCGCTCCGGACAGCGAAGCAGAATCTCTATGTTGACGGGCAGGTATTGGAGAACAAGGAGTTCTTCGGCCCGGTTGACATCGTCGCCGACAATGTCACCATCAGGAATTCGATCGTTTACGGCGGTATCCGGCTACGCGGGAATCGCACCATGATAGACCATGTGACGGCGACCGGGATTTCGATTCAATCCGGCACCGGCCATGTCATCCAGTACGCCAACCTGTCCGGGGGCGCGGACGGCATCCACCTCGGGTCGAACCGGCCGGTATCCGGCACCATCATCCGCAACAACTACATTCACGACCTGATGGCGCTGTCCGGTCTACACGTCGACGGCATACAGGTCCGCGGCTCACGGAATCTGAGCGTGGTGTGCAACAATATAGACCTGGGGCCGTACAGGCAGCGACAGAACGGTGCCATATACCTGGAATGGGTGAACGGCGGAAACCACGGCGTGGTCATCGACCGCAACTGGCTGAATGGCGGCGGCAACACGTTGTACGTCACCGCGACGAACCTCCGGGTGACGTACAACCGATTCGGGCGGAACTTCCGCTGGGCCGTCTGCCGGCTGAATGACCGCAGGAATCCGTTTGTCAGCGCCGGAAACGTCTGGGACAACACCGGCGGGCCGGTGAACCTGTGCGGCCAGGGCTAGGCAGGCCTAGTGAATCCTGGTCGATGCCGAGCTGCCGCGTAGATGACAGCAATTCGAGGGGATGAGCCGCAGTGACACCGCTACTGACACCACTGGCGACGGACCTCGACGGCCACGGCCACGGCCCGGCGGGCCCGCCGGCGAACCGACCGATGGCGCAGCCGCTCCGGGTCCTCTACAGCTTCCCGCATCCGCTCGGTCTACCCGGGATCGGCACGACTGCCTACCACCAGGTCATCTCGCTGTGGCGACAGGGCATCGAGGTGCAGGTCTACTGCACGAGCGTCGCTCGTCCGCTCCCCCCTGGCCTGCCGGTGCGCCAGACGATGGCGCTCGGGGGGCAACGCCTGCCGCCCAGAGCGGTCGGAGTGAAACGCGCCAGGTACTGGCACGACCGGGTGGTGGCGACCGCACTGGCCCGGGAGTACTTCGATGTCGCGCATGTCTGGCCAGGTGCTGCCGTTCACACGCTGCGCGCATGTCGACGACTGGGCATCCCGGGACTGCGCGAGGCCCCCAACACCCACACCGCCCATGCCTGTGACGTTGTCGCTCGGGAGACGGCACGCCTGGGTCTGACCATGCAAAGGAACTCCAGCCATGCGCCGAACCCGCGTTCGCTGCGGCTGGAAGACGCCGAGTACGGCGCGGCGACCGCGCTGCTGGTCCCGTCCGATGTCGCCGCCGAGACGTTCGTGGGACGAGGTATGCCGGCCGGCCGGCTCGTCCGGCATCGGTACGGGTTCGATCCGCGCACATTTCCGGCGCCCCGGGCCGAGGAGATGGAAAGACCAGGCACCCGGCCACTGCATGTGGTCTTCGTGGGCCGGTGTGAGCCACGCAAGGGACTGCATCTACTGCTCGAGGCCTGGCGGAGGTCGGGTCTCGCGGGACGGGCCCGCCTGACGATCTGCGGGTCGTTCTGGTCCTCGTACCGAGCCCTGCTCGCTCCCGCACTGGCCCAGCCCGGTGTCGAAACACCCGGTTTCGTAACGGACGTGCCGGGCCTGCTGCGGTCCGCCGACGTGCTGGCCCTTCCCTCCCTGGAAGAGGGCAGCGCGCTGGTCACCTACGAGGCCCAGGCGAGCGGGTGCGCGCTGCTGGTTTCCCGGCAGTCCGGTGCCGTCCTCACCCATGGTGAGCAGGGGCTGCTGCACGAGGCGGGCGATGTCGACACGCTGGCCGCGCACCTGCGGCAGCTGGAACACGACCGGAGCCTGCTCGAACGGCTACGCTGCCGAGCCCTGGCCGCGCGGAAGTCGCTGACCTGGAACCACGCCGGAACCATTCTCCACGCGGCCTATGAGCGGTCCAGGGCGGCCGCGGTAGACGGCGCGGGGACGGACGCGGCATGAGGCTCGGGGACGGGAACGCGGAGGGCGGACGTGCGGGGTCGCTGCGGGTCCTCTATTCCATCTCCCACCCGCTCGGCCGGCCCGGCATCGCCACCACGGCTCTGTACCAGGTCAGAGGCCTGATCGCGGCCGGTTTCCAGGTGACCGTGTACTGCACCAGCCTTGCGATCCCGGTACCCGCCACCCACCGGGTCGTGCAGACCATGGTCGCCCGAGGCGTGCGGATCCCGAACCGGGCGGTCGGAGTGCGGCGGGCGTACGCCTACCACGACTGGTGTTTGGCCAGGGAGCTCGCCCGGCGCCCGCACACCTACGATGTCGTCCACGCCTGGCCACGGGGGTGCGTCCGTACCCTGCGCACCGCCCGCCGTATCGGGTTGCCCGCCTTCCGCGAGGTCTGCAGCCCGCACAGCCGGGCCGCATTCGACCTCGCCGGCCGGGAGGCGGCCGCGACGGGGGTCCGGCTGCCGCGACGGCACGCGCAGCGGGGCCGGTCCTGGCGGCTGCGGCTGGAGGAGGCGGAATACGCGGCGGCGTCCTGGCTGCTGTGCCCGTCTGACCATGTCGTACGGACCTTCATCGAACACGGTGTGGACGCCGGCCGCCTCGTCCGCCACCAGTACGGTTTCGACCCCGACCGCTTCCGGCCGGCGCTTGGTCCGCGGCCCGCGGATCGGCCGTTCACCGTCGCCTTCGCCGGGCGGGGCGAACCGAACAAGGGGCTGCACTACGCCCTGCGGGCCTGGCGGGACGCCGGAAGCCCGGGAACCTTCCTGATCTGCGGTGTGATCATGCCTGATTACCGGGCCCGCCTCGGCGAGCTGCTCGGGCTGCCCGGGGTCCGGGAACTCGGCTTCGTCAGTGACCTGGACCGGGTGCTGCGCGAGTCCGACGCGCTCGTGCTGCCCAGCGTGAGTGAAGGCAGCGCGCTGGTCACGCTGGAAGCGGCGGGCTCGGGGTGCATCCCGGTGGTCTCCGACGCCTGTGGATCGCCTACCCGGCATCTCATCGACGGACTTGTGCACCGTGCGACCGACACTGCCGAGCTGACCCGTCACCTGCGACTGCTCGCAGAGGAACCGACCACTCGCGCCCGGCTGCGGGCTGCCTGCATCGCCGGCCGGGATGCTCACACCTGGGCGCGGGCCGGGGAACGGCTCGCGGAGATCTACCAGGCCGCGGTGCGTGCCCGCCCCGGAGGCGCTCCCGGCTGACGGCCCACGACGGCCGCACCGGCGACCACAGTGGTGCCCTGAACAGCGGAGACTTAGACGTGGACAGCGTGCTCTGGATCGGGCACCCCCGGGAGAAGCCGGGCCGCATTGGTCCCGTACACCCGGCGCAATACGTCGGGCTCGAGGCCCAGGCCGTAGACGGCCCACCGGCCCTGCGGCGGCGGCCATTCCGCCGAGTAGGGGAAGTGGTCGTCGTCGGTCTCGAGCAGTCGGAAGTACCCGCGGAAGCCATCGGCGGATGGTGGGAACGCGTCCGTCCCGAACAACACCCGATCCGCGAAACGGGTGATGAACCGGTTGGCGACCCGCGGCTGCCGGCCAAGCTCGGCGAGCCGGGCGGAGATGTCCACCACCAGGTTCGGGTGGGCGTCGAGCATCCGTTCGACCCGCCCGAGATCCTCCGCAAGGCAGCCGACGTGGGCGGCCACGAACGTGGTGCGCGGGTGTGCGGCCACCGTCGACTCCAACGCCTCGACCAGCCGGGGCAGGCCCGGCCCGCCGCAGCCCGGGAATCTGCGGGAAACGCCGGCACGCGCAGCGGTGGGATGCCGCCGCAGCTCGTCGAGACGTTCATTGTGCCGGTCCGGACGGCGGAAGAAGGCCACCGGGTCACCGACGTGGATCATCACCGGCAGGCCAAGCTCCCCTGCGACGTCGAACATCTCCGACAGCCGAGGGTCGTCCGGCAGCACCCGTCGCCCACGGGCGTCTCGTACCCGCAACCCCAGGTCCTTCCAGATCTTCAGCCCGCGCGCGCCGGCGTCCGCGGACGTGCGCAGCGATGCCACCAGTGCCGCGCTGGGCCGCCGCGATCGCAGCAGGGACCAGTCCAGATGGCAGTAGGTGAGGAACCGACCCGGGTGCGCCCGGTCGTACCGATCCAGGTTAGCCGCCAGCTCGGCGCCCCACCGGCCGTCCAGGTTCACCACTGTCATGATGTTCAGCTCGTCCATCAGCGCCAGGAAGGCGCCCACGTCCGGAACCATCCATCCGCCGTCCCGGCATAGCCAGCGGCCCAGATGGTTGTGCGCGTCCACCGCCGGCCAGCGGGCGCGGCCCACCGTTGTCGCCGGTACCCGCAGCTCCGGCCGCGGCTGCCAGCGGGAGAGCCGGGGGTCTGCTGTTCCCGCGCGCAGCATCGCCAGGACCGCTGTGCGGGCGAGTCGGACCGTCATCTTCACCTGACCTTCACCCTCATCTGACCACTTGCATCTGCCCGGGGGTACCCGCCGTCCAGCCGTCCGGTGGTCAGAATGATTGATCGGTGGCGAGACCGGCAGCCAGCCGCGGGGGCACCTTTGGTTGCGAGTGTCGCTGGGACGGCGAGTGCGGCTGCGCGGCGCGCTGCGCGGGTACAGCCGGCGGTGCCCAGGGAAGGGCCGCGGGACGTCCCGGCGCGCGATAGTCCCAGCCGGCGTCGCGCCAGCGGTCGCGGTCGAGGCAATGCCGAGCGTCGACGACGGCCCGGCGGCGAACGAGGCCCGCCAGTTCCACCGGGCCCAACTCGGCGAACTGGGCCCACTCGGTGAGCACCACCACAGCATCCGCGCCGGCGACCGCCGCCGGCACCGAATCCGCGTACCCCAGCTCTGGATGGACCCGGCGGGCGTTGTCGTTGGCCGCCGGGTCGTACACCGTCACCGCTGCACCGAGCCGGTGCAACGTCGCCGCCACGTCGAGCGCGGGTGAGTCGCGTACGTCGTCCGAGTTCGGCTTGAACGCGGTGCCGAGGACCGCGATCGGGCACCCGTCGAGGCTCGCCCCGGCCGCTGCCCGGACCAGGTCCACGACCCGTGTCCGCCGTCGCAGGTTGATCGTGTCGACCTCCCGGAGGAACGACAGCGCCCGGCCGACGCCGAGCTCGTCGGCCCGGGCGACGAAGGCACGAATGTCCTTCGGTAGGCAGCCGCCGCCGAAGCCGACTCCCGGGCGCAGGAACCGGCTGCCGATCCGTGGATCCTGACCAAGCGCCGCCGCCAGGGTGAGCACATCCGCTCCGGTCGCCTCGCACACCTCCGCCATCGCGTTGATGAACGAGATCTTCGTGGCCAGGAAGGAGTTCGCGGCGACCTTCACCAGTTCAGCGGTGGCGTAGTCGGTGACGATGACCGGTGCACCCGCATCGATGATCGGCGCGAAGACACGCCGCAGCCGGGTCTCGGCCGCCAGCGAGGTCACCCCGAACACGAGCCGATCCGGCCGCAGAGAATCCTCCACTCCGAAGCCCTCGCGAAGGAACTCCGGGTTCCAGGCCAGCTCGGCGCCTTCCCCGACCGGAGCCAGCCTCGCGAGCCTCCCCGCCAGGGCGGCAGCGGTGCCCACCGGCACCGTGGACTTTCCGACGACCAGACAGTCCCGCCGCAGCCGTGGTGCCAACGCTGCCACCGCGGCGTCCAGGTAGCTCAGGTCCGCCGCGTAGCCGTCGCCGCGCTGTGGTGTGTTCACGCACAGGAAGTGCACGTCCCCGAACTCGGCCACCTCGTCATACGACGTGGTGAAACGCAGCCGGCCGGTTTCAAGGTTCTTGCGGAGCAGTGGTTCCAGACCCGGCTCGAAGAAAGGAGCCGTACCGCCCGCGAGCCGGGCCACCTTCGCTGTGTCGACGTCGACGGCCAGCACCCGGCAACCGAGTTCGGCCATGCATACGGCATGCGTGGCGCCAAGATATCCGCTACCAATCACAGTTATCGACTGCTCGCCAGTTACCCGCTGCTCGTCCATGCTGCCCCGATTCATGCTGTCCCGTTCGGCGCGACCGCCGACGTTCCATTACTTCCTGACACGCCGCCCAGAAAGGAAGGCGGTCACGGCAGCATCCCACCGTGACGGCGAGAAACAGTGCTGCGGCCGGCTGCCGGACAGCGTGTTGGCGGGGCCCCGACGCCTAACTCCCGAAGTAGTCCCTTCCACGCCGGACAAGCCGCTACGCGCTCGCTTTCTCTTCGGCGCCGGGCGATCCCGGTCGAATCATCCTCACCGGAGCGGCTCTGGCTACGGTCGCCGTGTTTCCTCGGTTGCATCTGAGATTCGGAAGAAACGCCGCCGAGCCAGCTCCCGTCGGGTGGTTACCCGGCGTCTAGGATGCGACAAGAAATCCTCACCAGAGACGTTCCGGACTATGCCGGTGGCACCATTCGCGTGCCCGCCGGCGAGAAATCTGGGCTGTCGACGTCGAGACGGGAGGGACGGACGCGAGATGGTCGGGCCCGCCGCAAGTGTCGTGATTCCCGCGCACAACGAGGAAGCCGTGATCGGTCGTTGCCTGGAGGCTCTACGTTCGGGCGTACCGCGCGGCTGCCTGGAGATCGTCGTCGTCTGCAATGGGTGCGTCGACGCGACCGCCGAAAAGGCGCGGGCGGCGGATGTCACCGTCCTGGTGACGCCCCGCTCCGGTAAGTCCGCCGCACTGAATCTCGGCGACGAGTCGCTCACCGTATTCCCCCGGTTCTACGTCGATGCCGATGTCCGGGTCACGGGCGCAGCCCTCCTGGCGGTCGCGGACGTTCTACGGGATGGCGGCGCTCTGGCCGCGTCGCCCCGGCTCACCCTGGACATGGCAGGGGTGAGCCGATTGGTCCGGAGCTACTACCGAATCTGGACGCGCCTGCCCTATGTCATCTCCGACCACATCGGATCCGGCGTGGTCGGACTGGCGGAGAAGGGGCGCGCGCGGTTCGACCGATTCCCCGACGCGATAGCCGACGACTACTTCCTCCATGCGCTGTTCGCCCCGGGAGAGCGGCGTACGGTCGACGACGTGAATTTTACGGTCTATCCCGCGCGAACCCTACGGGCCCTGGTCATCCGGATGACGCGCGTATACGCGGGCAATATGGAGCTGCGCAGGCGCGGCCTGGTATCCGGCGTAACGTCGGGTAGGAGCGGCCGATCAGCCGCCGGCCAGGCCGACTGGCTTCGCATCGTCATGGCGGACCCGCGCCTTATCGGCGCGGTACCGGCATATCTGAGCGTCGCGCTCACAGCGAAGGTGCTAGCCCGGCGCAAGGTTTGTTGTGGGAATCTCAGCTCCTGGGAACGCGACGACACCAGCCGCACCTCGACGACGGGAGACATCTGATGAAACGGACGCTGCGTGCGGTGTGTTCCGTTGTCGACCCGCGGATCTGGCTGCACATGCTGCGAATACTGCATTTCTACGGGTATTCCCATGTACTCCCGCGGCGGCGCGTCACCATGGGTGCCGGCGTACGCATGGCGCCGAACACCTCGATCCGTAACGGCGAACGCGTCTCCATCGGCAGCGGCACGCGCATTGGTGAAAGGTGCTGTCTGTGGGCCGGCGACGACCACGGGCGGGTTGACATCGGCCGGCACACCCTGCTCGGACCGGGGGTTTTCATCACGGCATCGAACTACCGGATGCTGCCCGAAATTCCAGCCACGTACCAGCCGAAGGATGAAAAGGACGTTCGGATCGGTACGGACGTCTGGCTCGGCGCGGGCGTGACGGTCGTCGCGGGGGTGACGGTGGGCGATGGGTGCGTGGTCGGCGCCGGCGCGGTGGTGACCCGCTCCCTGCCGGAGGGATCCATCGCGGTGGGCGCGCCGGCCCGGGTAGTGGGCCGGCGCGGGCCGACAGGCCGGACCCCGGACGTGCATCCGGGGACAGGGCGCGAGAGCGACCTCGCAGTCTTCGCGATCGTCGCAGCGACTGCGGAGGGCACCGCCGACACGGGACACGGACACCGGGAGGCGGAATGGCTGTCGACGTCTCAGTCCTGATCGTCTCATACAACACCGGTGAAATGACGGCGACGTGCCTGGAGTCCCTCGAAGCCACGTCCGGCGGCCTGCGCATCGAGGTCATAGTCGTGGACAATGCCTCGACGGATGGATCCGCCGAAATCGTCCGTAAACGTTTTCCCTCGGTCAAGCTGATCGAGCTGAGTTCGAACATCGGTTTCGGCCGAGCGGTCAATCTCGCGGCATCTAATGCCCTGGGAAACTATCTGCTCCTGCTCAATCCCGACGCCGTCGTGCTCACTGGCGCGGTTCAGAATCTGTTGGAGTTCGCCCGGGCCAACCCACGGCACGGCATCTACGGCGGCCGCACCTTCGACCCGCAGGGCGCCGCCAGCCACACCTCGTGCTTTGGTGCGCCCACCGTCTGGAGTCACGTCTGCTTCGGCATGGGCCTGTCTACCGTCTTCCGGCGCTCACGTGTCTTCGATCCGGAATCGCTGGGACGGTGGGAGCGTGACAGCGTCCGGACTGTGGGCGTGGTGACCGGCTGCCTGCTGCTCGTTCGGCGGGCACTGTTCGAGCAGTTGGGAGGCTTCGACCCCCGCTTCTTCATGTACGGCGAAGATGTCGACCTGTCGGTGCGCGCCCGCCGAGCCGGCTGGGATCCGGTGATCACGCCCGACGCGGTCGTGATTCACCACGGTGGCGCGTCGTCGTCCAACTGGACGGGCAAGCATGTCCTGGTGATGAAGGGGAAGACGACGCTCGCACGGGTGCACTGGACCGGATGGCGTAGCGGGCTGTGCCTGACGATGCTGTGGCTCGGGGTGACGCTACGGGCGATGCCCACGGTGGCATCCGGTGGCCGGTCGGCGGGTAGTGGGACCAGCGACTGGCGTGGTCTGTGGCACCGCAGAGCCGACTGGTGGTCCGGGTACGAGCAGGTCGCACCCGAGCCGGCCGAGACCGGACGCGAAGAAAGCGCGGCCCGGCCACCGGTGTGACGGGTAGACGCATCGACGGGCCCGCCGACTGGTACGACCTCCGGCAGGCCCGCAGCAGGGCGTCTCAGAACGCTCCCGACCTACCGAGTACCGCCCGGACGGTCCGCAGGATGATGATCAGATCGAACATGATGGACCAGTTCTCCACGTAGTAGAGGTCGAGCCGGACGGCATCCCGCCACGGCAGCTCCGAGCGTCCGCTCACCTGCCACAGGCCGGTGAGGCCGGGCTTGACCTTCAATCGGCGGTGTACGGGTCCGCTGTACCGAGCGACTTCCGACGGCAGCGGGGGCCGCGGACCTACCAGCGACATCTCCCCCCGCAGGACGTTGACGAACTGGGGCAGTTCGTCGACGGACAGCCGACGGAGCGTCCGCCCGACCCGGGTCACCCGGGGGTCGTCACGAATCTTGAAAAGGAGCCCGTCGGCCTCGTTGTGATTCTCCAGTACCGCCCGGCGCTGCTCGGCGTCCACATACATGGTGCGGAACTTCAGGATCTCGAAGTCGCGTCCGTCCTTACCCGTTCGTGTCTGCCGGAACAGCGCGGGTCCGCTGCTGTCGAAACGGATGAGCAGCACGACGGCGAGTAGCAACGGGCACAGAACGACGAGAGCGACGGCGGCGAGGGCCCGGTCCAGCATGTTCTTGGCGAACTTTCGCCAGCCGGTGAACACCGGCTCCTCCACGTGGAGGAGAGGGAGGCCGGCGACCGGCCGCAGTGACACGCGCGGCCCGGCAATCCCGCCCAGGGGCGGGGCCACGACCAGGTCGACCCCGGTGCCCTCCAGCTCCCAGGCAATACCCTTCGCTGTCTCGATGTCGAGCGATGCGGAGGAGGTGACCACAACCGTGTCGGCGCCGGTAGCGGCGACGACGGAGCTCACCTGTTCCAATGATCCGAGCACGGGAGCACCGACGTTGCCGTCGGGGCGTCGGGCCCCCTTCGGCACACACACGCCGATGACGTCGAATCCGGCCGCGGGTTCATGATGGAACTCACCGACGAGTTCCAAGACCGAACGAGAGTCGCCGACCACCACGACCCGGTGGCGGGCATGCCCGGTCCGCCGAACGGAGACCAACCGGAGGCGGGCGAGCGCCCGGCCGGTCAGCAGTAGCAGGAGTCCGAGGGGCAGGGCGATCAGGCAGAAGCCCCGCGCGACCTCCGCCCGCAGGACGTAGCACCCGATTGTCGTGGCGCCCCACAGCCGGAAGGTCCCGACGCTGATGCGCCGGTACTCCTCGGTCCCCACGCCGAGGTATCTCGTCGCGTAGGCGTCGGTGGCACCCAGCATGACAAGCCACGCCAATGCGATGCAGGTGCCGATGGACAGGTACCACATCCCCCGAGCGGTCGCCTCCGCTTCGATGCCGAAGCGGAGGAGGTAGGCGCAGACGATCGCGACGACGATCGCCAAAGTGTCGATCACCACGAGCTGCGTGCACAGCCGTGCCTTCCACCGCTGGCTGCCGGCCGCCGGCCATTCGTCCGGACACCGCTGCCGAGGGATGGCCGGGACGGGCGCATCTCCCCCCAGGACAGTCGGCACGGCATCTGTCTCCATCACGGACCCCCCACTTTACATACCAGGCTGGATACTTCAGATCTTCATTTCGTCATCTTCTCGGCGCGGTCATGTCATCACCGTTCGTCGCCTCTCCAGGTGGTACCAGAAGGTGCTCGGAATCCAGCCGGACCGGTACGGGGCGACTGGCAGGGTCCGGATCAACCGCGACCACAACCACCCCACGGATATCCTTCCAAGCCAAATCGGCAGGGCGATGATTGTGGCAGGCGGAAGTCGAAGGACCCGATCGGTCGCGAGAATTCTTACGGATACTCTTTCTTCGGTGACCGTGCACGACTTTTCCGGGTAGCCGTCAGTCGGCCACGTCTCCCCGAGCTGAGCTCGATCCTAGTAACCCGGCCGTCCCCGGTTGGTCTCCGGGCGTCGTGTCGGGGCGCGACCGGCGGGACGAGTCGGCAGGTCCGCGGCGCAATCGGAGACCTGTGGGGCTCTTCGGTAAGGCTCTACCGGATCTCTCTTCTGTCCCACGTGCCGAGTTACACGCAACTGCACCCTCTGTACATCGTGACGTCGCGCGTAGCCGGTGATGTCGAGAGCGGAATCAAGTGGTCTGGCGCATGCTTTACCAGCAGATCTCGAGCGACACGAGGATTTGACCGGAGGCGAGAGCCTGTACCCTGTGGTCTAGGGCGCCCCCAGCGGCAGCTGGCAGCACTGCCAACACGACCCGACCGTGCACCGCCGCGCACACCGTGACCCGGTGCCGATCCAGGGCCCGGGCGACCTCGTGAACCAGGAGCTCGGCCTCGTCGAGCCGCGGGACGATGCCGATGACCCGCACCGGCTGGCCGAGCGGAAACAGGCCGGAATCCCGCTCCGCGGTCTGTTCCTCGTCACCGTTCACCAGAATTTTCACGAGTAACGTCTGCCGTTGCGCGGCGGCTCGGCTCCGGTTCTCTGCCAATTTCGCACACACGGTGGCAGCAGAGAAGGCGACCTTTCGGCTGTAGCGTTCCAGGTCTGCGCGCAAAGACGATGTCGAGGCATCGTCCATCACCTCGTCGATACCGTTCAGGAGGACTTTCGCGGTCAGCCGGATAAGCTCCAGGGTCTGGTCCGGGGAAATCTGCCCCACGACGTCATGGGGAACATCGGAGAAGATGTTGTCGAGCTGCGGGGACGCCGACGTCCCGATATTCGATCTCATTGCAGTCGACGCTGTCTCGCTCAGCTCGTCCTTTAAGTGCCCCACGAGCGCAGAAAGGAAAGATGGTAGGTAGGTAAACCTTGCTTTCTGCGGTGCTGTGTGGGGGATTAGGGTTTTGTGGCCACTCGAAGCCGCCCGACGGGTCGGAGGCTTCAAGCCACCCCGAGCAGCCTTAGCTGACGACTGTGGTGGTGAGCGTCGGGAAAAGGCGCGCCGTGAGCGCGTCAGGCAGAGAACGGGAAGACGAGCGCAAGCGAATCGCCGTACGTGTCGTAGCGAGCAGACGGCATCGGATATTCTGCGGCGGATAGGACCCGGGTAGGAACGGTGATCGTACCGTCGTACGCCGGCGGAGGGACCGTGGTCCGATGTCGCACCGCGCGACGGCGGATGTACTGCGGTTGTCCGTGGTCGTTCCGGCCGCGGACGTCACCCCGCCGTGGAGGAGCGACGATGACCAAGGACCACCGAGGGGCCAGGCCCCCGGGCCGCCGGAGCCTGCTTGCCGGGGCGGCGGGACTCGTCACCACGGTGGCCGCGGCGACGGCCGTACCCGCCGGCGCGGCCGCTGCGGCGCCCACCCCTGCCCCGGCCCCCATACCGGCGCCGGCGCGTCGGTTCGCGGGGAAGGTCGTCCTTGTCACGGGAGCGACCTCGGGCATCGGACGGGCGGCGGCCATCGCGTTCGCCCGGGAGGGAGCGAGAGTCGGCTTCTGCGGCAGGCGGGAGGAGCTCGGCCGCCGTGTGGAGGAGGAGATCCGCGCCGCCGGCGGAGAGGCCACCTACACGCGGGCCGACGTCCGCGATCCTGCCCAGGTCGAGTCGTTCGTGGCCGGTGTCGCCGACCGGTACGGCCGGCTGGACGTCGCGCTCAACAACGCCGGAACCCAGATTGTGAAGCCGCTGCACGAGATGACCGTCGAGGAGTGGGACGACACCGCCCACACCAACACCCGCGGGGTCTTCCTCGCCATCAAGTACGAGGTGCCACCGATGCGGGAGTCCGGCGGCGGCGTCATCCTCGTCACCGGCTCCGCGAACGAGTTCGCCAGCAGGCCCGGACTGGGCGCCTACAGCGCGAGCAAGGGAGGCGTCACCGGCCTGGTACGCACCGCGGCCCTGGACTACGGACAGGACAACATCCGGGTCGCCGCGCTCTCTCCGGGCACCACCGACACGGGGCTGGTCGACCGCCGCCGCCCCCCGAACATCACCGACGAGCAGTGGGCCGCCGGCAAGGCCCAGTACGGTGCGGACAACGTCGACGCGCTGCGCCGGATGGCCCGCCCGGAGGAGATGGCCGCCGCCGCCCTCGCCCTGGCCTCGCCGGACATGAGTTTCCTGACGGGCACCTCGGTTCTCGTCGACGGGGGCATGCTCGCCGGCCTGTGACGCCGTGCGGGGCGTCGTGGCCCGCCACGGCCGTCGCGGCGAACAGGCCGGCAACCCGCCCGTTGCCCCAGCCCCGCACGGGGCCCTGGCTGATGCCGAGCAGCAGCGTGAGCAGCGCGACGCCGAGCAGCCCGGCACCCAGGACGTCCAGCGTGACGTGCTAACCGGCCGAACACCGGGGTACCGATGGCGGACGCGAGCAGGGCCACGGTGAGTGACCACGCTGGAACCAGCGCCCGGTGCTGTGGATCGTCTGCCCGGTCCGGTGTGCGTGCGCTCGGTGCGGCGGTGGGCTTCCCGACGCCGGCTCTGGCCCTCCCCTGGTCGTGCCTCGGGTTCTGAACCTATGCCGCCTCAACACCTGAAGTACCAGATAGCGGTCTGTTGCGTCCCGGAGGTGAAGTGTCAGGAGGGCCACCCGTGCGGTGGTGCCGAAAAGTAGCGACTTTGCTCCGCGCAGTGGCTTTCGCCCCGCTCGTCCGATGAGGATCGGACCAGCGGAGGAGGAACATACGGATGTTGCGCCAGCGGCCGGTGAAGTGGGGTCATGGGATACGCGCCTGGGTTCGCGGGCACCGGCGGGTGAGCGGCGGCGTAGGTGGGGTCCTCCTGCTACTGCTGGTAGCGGCCGCCCTCGCGCCGGCGCCGGGGTCGGGCGCGACCCGCTCCGGCGCGGTCGGCGCGCTGGCCGAGCCCGCGCCGGTCGCGATACCGACCACCCCGGGGCCGTCGCCCGCGCCCCCGGTGGCGCCGCCGGCTCCGTCGGCGGTGCCGCGGCCGTCGGTGGCGCCCGCCCGGGTGGCAGTCGCGCCGCCGCCCGCGCCCCCGGTGGCGTCCACATCCCCCATGGAGACGACGCCGGCCGCCGAGCAGGCGGCGGCGCCCACGCCCATGCCGTCGGGCCCCCCGGACCAGGCGCGGCCCACCCGCCCGGCGACCGCGTCCTACCGGTCCTGCGCGGACGCCCGCGCCGCCGGCGCCGCGCCGCTGCACAGGGGCCAGCCGGGGTACCGGTCCGCGCTGGACGACGACGGTGACGGGACCGCGTGCGAGCAGGACAGGCCGTCGGCGCTGTGCGACGAGGGCGCGGGGGCACGGCGAGGCGGGCTGCCCATCCTGGAATACCTGAGCTGCTGGCTGCCCGATCTCTGAACCGCGCTCCGTGGGTGGCTTGACATGTACCCCCTAGGGGTATGTAGCTTGCGATCGGCGGGGTGACTCACCGGCGGAGATCGCCCCGACGGCCGCCGGGCACGGGTCGACGGCCCGCGGCCGACCCGGCCGGATCGACCAGCGGAGGCTCCGATGAGCTCGTTGACGACCAGCGGCACGGATGACCGGCTCGAGCTCGACCTGATGATCGGTGGGATGACCTGCGCTTCGTGCGCGGCACGGGTCGAGAAGCGGCTGAACGGGCTCGACGGGGTCACCGCGACCGTGAACTACGCGACCGAGAAGGCCCGGGTCACCTTCCCCGCCGACCTGCCGGCCGCGAGACTCGTGGAGCAGGTGAAGGCGGCCGGCTACACGGCCGCCCTGCCGCCGCCCCCCACACCGGTGCAGCCGCCGGACGGTGCCAACGACCGCCGTGGGCCGGTGGCCTCTGCGGCCTCCGATGCGGCCTCTGAGACGTCCAGCGTGGGCGGCCGGGACGCCGCCGACGAACGCACGAGGGCCCTGCGCGACCGGCTGCTCGTCAGCGCGGCGCTGTCCGTTCCGGTGATCGTCCTGGCGATGGTTCCGGCCTGGCAGTTCACCTACTGGCAGTGGCTGTCGCTGACGCTGGCCGGGCCCGTCGTGGTCTGGGGTGCCTGGCCCTTCCACCGGGCGGCGTGGGCGAACCTGCGCCACGGCGCGACGACCATGGACACGCTCATCTCGATGGGCACGCTGGCGGCTTTCGGCTGGTCGCTCTACGCGCTGTTCCTCGGCGACGCCGGCGAGCCGGGCATGACCCACGGCTTCAGCCTGGACGTCTCCCGCGGCGCCGGCACGGACAGCATCTACCTGGAGGTCGCGGCCGGGGTGACCACGTTCATCCTGGCTGGCCGCTTCTTCGAGGCGAGGGCGAAGCGGCGGGCCGGAGCCGCGCTGCGGGCCCTGCTCGACCTGGGCGCGCGGGACGTCTCCGTCCTGCGCGACGGTCGGGAGACACGGGTGGCCATCGGGGCGCTCGCCGTCAGTGATCTGTTCGTCGTCCGTCCCGGCGAGAAGATCGCCACGGACGGGACGGTGGTCGAGGGTGTCTCGGCGGTGGACACGTCGATGCTGACGGGGGAGTCGGTGCCGGTGGAGGTCCGGCCGGGTGACGCGGTCGTCGGGGCGACCCTCAACGCGGGCGGACGGCTGGTCGTGCGCGCCGGCCTGATCGGTGCCGACACCCAGCTCGCACAGATGGCCCGGCTCGTCGAGGAGGCGCAGAGCGGGAAGGCCCCGGTGCAGCGGCTCGCCGACCGTGTCTCCGGGATCTTCGTGCCGATCGTGATCAGCCTCGCGGTCGTGACGTTCGGTTATTGGTGGGGTGCCGGCGAGGGGCTGACCGCGGCGTTCACCGCGGCGGTGGCCGTCCTGATCGTCGCCTGCCCGTGCGCGCTGGGGCTGGCCACCCCGATGGCGCTGATGGTCGGCACCGGCCGCGGTGCCCAGCTCGGCATCCTGATCAAGGGCCCGGAGGTACTGGAGTCGACCCGCCGGGTCGACACGATCGTCCTGGACAAGACCGGCACGGTGACCACGGGGCAGATGACCCTGCTGGACGTAGCGGTAGCGGCCGGGGAGGACCGGGCCGAGGTGCTGCGGTTCGCCGGCGCGGTGGAGCACGCCTCGGAGCATCCGATCGCGCGGGCGATCAGCCGGGCCGCGGCCGGTTCCTTGCCGTCCGTCGCGGAGTTCGCCAACCTCGAGGGCCTCGGGGTGCGGGGGGTCGTTGAGGGGCGTGCCGTTCTCGTCGGGCGGCCGCGCCTGCTCGCCGACTGGGCGCAGCCGCTGCCGGCGGAGCTGGCCCGGGCGGCGCACTCCGCCGAGGAGGCCGGGCGCACGGCCGTGGCGGTGGCCTGGGACGGCCGGGCCCGGGGCGTGCTGACGGTCGCCGACGCACTCAAGCCGACATCGGCCTCGGCCATCGGCCAGCTGCGCGGGCTGGGGCTGCATCCCATGCTGCTGACCGGCGACAACCGGACGGTCGCCCGAGCCGTGGCGGCCGAGGTCGGGATCGCGCCCGCGGACGTGATCGCGGACGTCCTGCCCGCGGACAAGATCGAGGTTGTCCGCGGGTTGCAGGCCGAGGGCAAAGTCGTCGCGATGGTCGGGGACGGGGTCAACGACGCGGCGGCGCTCGCGCAGGCCGACCTCGGCCTGGCGATGGGGACGGGCACCGATGTCGCGATCGAGGCCAGCGACCTGACGCTGGTCCGCGGCGATCTGCGGTCGGTGGCGGACGCCATCGGGCTGGCCCGGCGCACCCTGACGACGATCCGCGGCAACCTGTTCTGGGCGTTCGCCTACAACGTCGCCGCACTGCCGCTGGCCGCCGCCGGCCTGCTCAACCCGATGCTCGCCGGGGCGGCGATGGCGTTCAGCTCGGTGTTCGTGGTGGGGAACAGTCTCCGGCTGCGGCGGTTCGCCCCACGGCGCGGCCCGGATCGACCCGGACTGTCGGGGTAAGTCCCTTGCTCGTGGAGTGCGTCCCACGCCAATCTGCTCATAAGCGTTGACGAACTGGCGGTGACGTGTCTTGCCCGGTGCAGACATCGGCCTGGTCAGGGAGTTGCGGCCGTGATGCCTCCGGTGACCGGCCGGGCGCGGGCATGGCGACGTGAACTGGCTGTCCTCGGTGGCTCGCAGCGCGGGCCTGGCACAGAGAAGGGCTCAACCGTGACGGAAGACCTGTACTGGGACCCGTTCGACAAGATCATCGACGTCAATCCGCATCCGCTGTGGCGCCGGCTGCGGGACGAGGCACCGGTCTACCGCAACGAGAAGCACGACTTCTACGCGCTCTCCCGGCACGCGGACGTCGACGCGGCCCACGTCGAGCCCGAGACGTACAGCTCCGCGCACGGCACGGTCCTCGAGCTCATGGGGCCGGAGCCGTTCAACACCGGCCAGATCATCTTCATGGACCCGCCCACGCACACGCTGCTGCGCGTCCTGGTCTCGCGGGCGTTCACGCCGCGACGGGTCGGCGGGCTCGAGGGGAGCATCCGCGAGATCTGTGCAGAGCTGCTGGATCCCCAGATCGGCGGCGGCGGGTTCGACTACGTCCAGGACTTCGCCGCCCAGCTCCCCTCTCTGGTCATCTCCAAGCTCATCGGCGTCGACGAGGCCGACCGGGAGGAGATCCGGCAGACGATCGACCAGACCTTCCACATCGAGGAGGGCAAGGGGATGATCAACGACGTCTCCTTCGCCGCGCAGATCAAGCTGCACACTTACTTCTCCGAGCAGATCGACGCGCGGCGCACGGCCCCGCGCGACGACATGATGACCGGCCTCGCCGAGGCCGAGATCACCACCGACGAGGGCGCCCGCCGGCTCACCACCTCCGAGGCCGCCGACTTCACCAACCTGCTCGTCGCCGCCGGTACCGAGACCGTCGCCCGCCTGCTCGGCTGGGCCGGTGACCTGCTCGAGGCCCACCCGGACCAGCGTGCCGAGCTGGCCGCCGACCCGTCGCTGCTGGGCAACGCCGTCGAGGAGACGCTGCGCTACGAGTCGCCGTCCCCCGTGCAGGGCCGGGTGAACACCCGTGAGGTCGAGCTGCACGGCACCACGATCCCGGCAAAGTCCAGGATCCTGCTGCTCACCTCGTCCGCCAACCGGGACGAACGCAAGTACCCGGACGCGGACCGCTACGACATCAGGCGCAACTTCGACAGCCACCTGGCGTTCGGCCGCGGCCCGCACTTCTGCCTCGGTGCGGCGCTCGCCCGCATGGAGGGCCGGATCGCGCTGGAGGAGACCCTGCGCCGCTTCCCGAACTACGAGGTCGACCGAGACAACGCGGTGCGCCTGCACACCAGCACCGTGCGCGGCTACGAGAAGCTGCCCATCAAGGTCTGAGTGAGCATCTCCCCGCGCGGCGCGCGCCGCGCGCCGCGCGGGGAGTCCGGGACCGGGTCTGGTTACGCGGGTCCGGTCCGGTGCCGGCCCGCCGCGCCGGTGGTCGGAGCCGCGGTCGGGATCGCCTGGATGGCGGCCAGAATCTCCCGGGTCTGCTCGGGGCCGAACGACGGCGGCGGCGTGAACGTCGTGCGGGTCGCCAGGCCGCCGAGGCGCTCGGCGATGCGGGCGGGGACGTCCGCGGGCGCCGCGACGATGCCGAAGGTCTCGACGACGTCGTCGTCGATCAGGGCGGCCATCTCGGTCCACCGGTTCTGCTTGGACAGCGCGGTCAGCTCGCTGCCGAGATCGCCCCAGCCGTGCAGCTCGAGCACGGCGCGGTAGGCCGGGGTCGACCCGTAGAAGGAGATCTGGGCGCGCATCCTTGCCAGCCCTTCGGTGATCTCCTGGTCGGTGCCGGTGGCGACGAACCCGCCGGCGACGATGTCGAAGCCGTCCAGCGTGCGGCCCGCGCGCTGCCGGCCCGCCAGCAGCGCGGGAACGGTGTGCTCGCGGATCCAGCGCGGGCTGGTGAACCAGTGGCACAGGAATCCGTCGGCGACCTCGCCCGCGACCCGGGTCATGACGTCCCCGACGCCGGCGAGGAGCACCTGGGGTGGCCCGAAAGGGTGCGGCTTCGGGACGAACGCCGGCGGCATCAACGTGTGCCGGTAGTACTCGCCCTCGAAGGCGAGCGGGGTGCCCTCCGACCAGGACGACCAGATCGCGCGCAGCGCCAGGACGAACTCGCGCAGCTGTGGCGCGGGCCGGCCCCACGGCATCGAGAAACGGCGGGTGATGTGCGCCTTCACCTGCGAGCCGAGGCCGAGCCGGAGCCGGCCGCCGGAGAACCCGTGCAGGTCGTGCGCGGTGTACGCCAGCGACATCGGCGAGCGGGACAGCGCGACAGTGATCGAGGTGCCCAGCTCGATCGCGGACGTCGCGTCGGCGGCGAGGGTCAGCGGGAGGAACGGGTCCTGGTTCACCTCCCCGGTCCAGATGGCGTCGTAGCCGGCGGCCTGCGCGGCGCGGGCCTGGCCGGCAGCGATGTCCAGCGAGCCAAGGGTGCTGTCGACCTTCACGTTGCCGCCTCCTCGACGTCGCCCCGCGGGCCGCCTCCCGCGGGGCTCGTATGTCCTGAAAGCTAACAGCGGACGGACGGTCGGCGCCGGGGCCGACGCGTCAACGTTTAGCACCGAGTGATCGGCATGGGTTGGGCGTGGGCTTCATGACGTATATGGCGACAGCGAAACGCGAATGAGAAGAATGCCCGGCGCGAGGTGGCGTCGCCCGGGTCTCCACCGCCGCGGCCGAGCGCCGTCGCGCCCCGATGCCGTGGCCTTCCTGCGGTGTGTAACAGGTGGGCGCGGGCCCGGTAAAGACCGGATCCGGACAACGATCCTTCATTTCCGCACGGCGGTGCGACCGAGCCTCGGTCAGCCGGTATGTTGTGCCCTTGAACGCGGTGATCGCCGGTACCCCCGGTGGTCGCCGGTCCTCATCGTGGAGGTGTCTCATGAAGCGCATCGGAATGATCGTCATGCTGGTTGCTCTCGTCGGTGGCGGTTTCCTCGTGCGGCGCCAGCGCAGCAGCTAGGCGGCCCTGTCTGCCCGCGTGGCCCGGGCTGACGGGAGCGGGCCGACGACATGACGGGCACGGCTCCCTACCGCTGTCACGCAGGGCCCGGTTGTTTTCTGATTTTTTTCCGGCATTCACCCGCCGGGTGTCTCCCGGTATTCGCCGGTGATCGGTGGATTACCCCGGTGCGCGCGCCGGTGTGATCCTTTCGGCAGCGCTCCGGCGGGGACCTAGACTGCGCCGGGTGCACCCATTCGATGTGCCGATCTTCGGCGCGCAGCGCCCGGAGCTTGTCCAGGCGGTGGTGGATTACGCCCGCACTCGGATGAGTCTGGATCCCGTCCCGCTGGACGGTCCGAGCCCACCGGCCGAGCTGTCCGCGCGGGCCGGGCGCACGATCACCCCGGAGGGCATCGGTGGTCTCGCCGCGCTGCGGGTGTTCGACGAGGTGCTGTCGCGTGCCTGTATATCGGCGGACCACCCGCGCAACCTCGCCTTCATCCCGGCGGCGCCGACCCGGGCGGCGATCCTGTTCGACCTGGTGGTCGGCGCCTCGTCGATCTACGGCGGGAGCTGGCTGGAGGGCGGCGGTGCCGTCCACGCGGAGAACGAGGCGCTGCGCTGGCTGTCCGACCTTGTCGGCTTCCCGCCGGGGGCCGGCGGGGTGTTCGTCCAGGGCGGGACGGTCGGCAACGTCTCGGCGCTCGTCGCCGCGCGGCACGCCGTCCGGGCGCGCCGGGCGGCCCGAGGGCTCCCTCAGCCGCCGCGCTGGCGGTTCCTGTGCGGCTCCGAGGCGCACTCCTCGCTGCGCCAGGCGGCCGAGGTCATGGACGTCGACCTGGTGGTCGTCCCGACCGGCGACGACGGGCGGCTGACCGGCGGGGCGGTGGCCACCGCGCTCGACGAGCTCGCCGGCGACGGCGGGGTGTTCGCCGTGGTGGCCACGGCCGGCAGCACCCAGTTCGGGATCGTCGACGACATCCGCGGTGTCGTCGACGCCTGCCGCCGGCACGACGTGTGGGTCCACGTCGACGGGGCCTACGGCCTCGCGGGCGCCGCCGCCGCGTCCGTGCGGCACCTGTTCGACGGCATCGAGGAGACCGACTCCTTCATCGTCGACCCGCACAAGTGGCTGTTCGCGCCGTTCGACGCCTGCGCGCTGGTGTACCGCGACCCGGCCGCGGCCCGCGCCGCCCACGCGCAGCAGGCGGGCTATCTGGAGGTGCTCGACACGCCGGGGGCCTGGAACCCCTCGGACTACGAGGTCGGGCTCTCCCGGCGGGCCCGCGGCCTGCCGTTCTGGTTCTCGCTCGCCACCTACGGGACACATGCGTACGGTTCCGCGGTCGAGCGCTGCCTGGCGACGGCGCGGACGGCGGCCGACCACATCCGGGCCCTGCCGTTCGTGGAGCTCGTGCGCGAGCCGGAGCTCTCGGTCGTCGTGTTCCGCCGGCTGGGCTGGCCGGCCGAGAGCTATCACCGGTGGACGGAACGCCTGCTCGCCGAAGGGCTCGCGTTCGTGACCCCGACCGTGCACCGGCAGGAGACGGTGACCCGGTTCGCGATCGTCAATCCGGCGACCACACCGGAGGACATCGACCTGATTCTCGCCACCATGGCCTGAACGCCTGAACACGCACATGGCCTTTACCGGCGATCGCCCATGGGCTTCACAAGCGATGCGGCCGGGCCTCCGGCCGGCGTTCCGCCGGAGGCCCGGCTTTCAGACTGGCAGACTGTCATCCCGCGGCGAATGGTGTCGCCAGTGGGAGGTCAGTACCCCACCGTGTACCGCTTGTTGCGGAACCGCGGCTTCTCCACCTCGTCCAGGACGGCGAACGCGAAATCCTCGTACGAGATCCCGATGTTGCCCTGGGCGTCGGTCACCGGGCGGTCGCCGGCCGTGCGGTAGGCCTCACGCCGGCGACCCGGGCCGAAGTTGCGCGGCGGCGGGACGATGCAGGTCCACTTGAGGTTGTGCTTGGCGGCCCGGAGGACGTCGAGCGCGTCGGCCTGGTCGAGGGCCTCCTTGCGCTCGGCGGCGGGGAACTCCTGGGTGTCGACGATGCGCTCGCCGTCGGCGTTCTCCAGCAGCCCGCCGTTGCCGATGTGGATGACCGCGGGCGCCTTGGCACCCAGCTTGTTCGCCACCTCGACGACCGCGCGCGCGGTGTTCGCATGTTCGGGCCGGGTGCACCCGGCGAGGGCGACCACGACCACGTCCGCGTTCTGCGCCTGCTGCTGGACCATGTCGCGCCCGGTGACGTCCCCGGTGACGGCGGTGGCCTGGCGGGGAACCCCTTTCAGCGCGTTCTGGTCCTGGTCGACCGCCGTGACCTCGTGGCCGCGCCTGACGGCTTCGGCAACGATGGACCGCCCTACCTGACCGCCGGCACCGAGAACAACGATCCTTGCCATTCCTGACCTCCGGATTCGGGTGACGCAGTGACCGTGGAGATATCGATCCGCTGACGGAACGACGGTGGCATGGTCACGGATCTTTACCTTGCGTATCGACTATGACACGCTCCGGAGTCAATGCAACTCGGCTTCGTTTGCGATCGGGAACAGCGAACCGGAACAGTGAACCGGAACAGAAGGCCGCACACCGCGGTCGAGAAGTGCCGACATCGCGGTCGAGAAGTGAAGGTCGACGGCCGTGAACTCACGGCGGAGGCCGTCACCGGCCCTGGTGGAACGGGGCAGGTGACGGCCATGGTCGGTGGTCGTGCCGGGCCGTCAGACGGCGGTGTCGCCGCCGGTGTTCCGGGCCGGGCTTTCTGGGCGGTGGAGGTGGGATTTGAACCCACGGAGGGGTTGCCCCCTCACACGCTTTCGAGGCGTGCGCCCTCGGCCACTAGGCGACTCCACCGCGGGCTAGCTTACGCGACGTCGTCCTGGTCCGGTTAGTCGGGGGTGCGCGGACGGCGTGCGTCGCGGCGTTGCGTCCGCCGGTCGGCGAAGAAGGCGGCGAGCTGCTCCGAGCACTCCTGCCCGCGGACGCCCGCGACGACCTCGGGGCGGTGGTTCAACCGCCGGTCGCGGACGACGTCCCACAGGGAGCCCACAGCGCCGGCCTTGTCGTCCACGGCGCCGTAGACGAGCCGGTCCACCCGGGCGAGGACGAGGGCCCCGGCGCACATGGTGCACGGCTCCAGGGTGACCACGAGGGTCGCCCCGGTCAGGCGCCAGGAACCCAGCCGGGCCGCGGCCTGGCGCAGCGCGACGACCTCGGCGTGGGCGGTCGGGTCGCCGGCGGCCTCGCGCGCGTTGTGGCCGCGGCCGAGCACCGCCCCGTCCGCCGCCACGACGACCGCGCCGACCGGGACGTCCCCGGCGGCCCGGGCGAGATCGGCCTCGGCCAGGGCGAGGCCCATCGCCTCGCGGTAGCCGTCCGTCACCGGTGCGCGGGTGACCGTCACCGGCGGGCCGGTGGCAGACACCGGTGAGCGGGTGTCAGCCACGGACCTCGTCGAAGATCTCCCCGGCGCCGGCCCGCTCGCTGACCGCGCTGATCACGTCGGCGGGCAGCATGCCCTCCTCGGCGATCAGCTCCAGCAGCGCATCGGCGGTCGTCCCGAGATCCGCCAGCAGGTCGAGGTCGCCGACGGGGGACGCCTGGCCCACCGGGGCGTCGTCCTCCGAGTCGTCCTCGAGCGCCACCATGGACGGGAGCGCGTCGGCGAAGAGCCGCTCGGCGAGGTCGGAGCTCAGCAGGGCCCGGCGGTCCGAGAGGAAGACCCCCGGATCGGGGTCCTGCGCGCCGATGCGCACGATGGCCAGGTACTCGTCGTCCTCCTCGACGAACGCGATGACCGTGCCCGAGGAGAGGTCGTGCATGGCGTCGACGAGCGCGTCGAGATCCTCCATGTCGGCGATGTCGAGGTCGTGAGCCGTCCATCGCTCGCCGTCACGGGCGATCGCTATCCCCTTGGTGGTCACTGTCTGTCCTCACGTCCCTTCCCGCCGGGTCCTCACGTGTCCTCACGTGATCTGTGCGTCCGCCGACCCGGGGTGATGCCCCATCACTTCTGTGATTCTCACCTCTGGGCGTCCTACTCATCCACCTGGGGCGGTGGTTGCCCGCTCATGAGTGCTCCCGGACACTCGGCCGGGGGCTCGGGTCAGGGCTGGGTCTACCCACTTGGCGGCGCCACCGCCGCGGGCGCGGGACGGCCGCGAGGCGGCGTGCATACCGCGAACCGCGCGAACGGCGCACAGCGCGGGGTGGGCACCGGCGGCGGGTGCGGGCATGGCAGTCTGGAGGAGCGATGATGACCCCCCTGCCACGCCGCCGGTTCTCCGCCCGTACCCAGGCCGCGCTCGCCGTCGAGCGACTGGCCGCTGAGGCGTCCCGCCGCCTCGGCCGGGGCTCGGGCGAGATGATCGGCGGCAAGCTCGCCCTTCGGATCGCGCCGGACGCACTGGCCGAGGTCGGCTCCAACCGGCTCACGGCATGCGTCTCGGCCACGAACGGCAAGACGACCACCACCCGGCTGCTGGCCCGCGCGCTGGGGACGCTCGGCCCGGTCAAGTCGAACAGCGGGGGCGCGAACATGGCGCCCGGCGTGCTGGCGGCGCTGTCCAAGCCGCCCTACGACGCGGCCGCCGCCCTCGAGGTCGACGAGATCTGGCTCCCCAAGGTGGCGCGGGCGATCGAGCCGCGGGTGGTGCTGCTGCTCAACATCTCGCGCGACCAGCTCGACCGGTCCAACGAGACGCGACGCATCGCGGCGCTCTGGCGCGAGCTGGGCGCTGACCTGCGCGACACCGTCGTCGTGGCGAACGTGGACGACCCTCTTGTGGCCTGGTCCGCGATGACCTGGTCCCGCCAGATCTGGGTGTCGGCGGGGCAGAACTGGACCGCCGACGCGATGGTGTGCCCGCAGTGCGCCCGGCTGCTGCACCGCAACGCCACCGGCTGGTGGTGCGAGTGCGGCCTGGCCCGGCCGGAGCCGATCGTCTCGGTCGCCGGGCTGGGCGAGCTGATGTGGTTCGGGCGGCGCATTCCGGCGCACATCGACCTGCCGGGGCGGGTGAACCTCGCGAACGCGGCGATGGCCGCGGCCGCGGCGCGCGAGTTCGGCGTCGACGTCGAGGACGCGCTCGCCGCGATGCGCGGCATCGGTGACGTGCAGGGCCGCTACCAGGAGGTGCCGCTGGGCCCCGACGGGAAGCTGGCCCGCCTCCTGCTCGCGAAGAACCCGGCCGGCTGGGTGGAGATGATGGAGCTGCTCAACTCCGCCCCGCCACGTCCGGTGCTGATCGACTTCAACTCGCAGACGGCGGACGGGCGCGACCCGTCCTGGATCTGGGACGTCCCGTTCGAGCGGCTCGCCGGCCGCCAGGTGCTCGTCACCGGAGGCCGCAAGGAGGACATGAGCGTGCGGCTCGCCTACGCCGAGGTGCCCCACACCGTGCACGCCGACGCCGAGGACGCCGCGACCGCGGCGAACGACAAGGCGCTGGACGTCGTCGCGAACTACACCGCCTTCCGCGACCTGCTCGTGCGGACGACCCGGTGAGCCGCGAGTCGGCGACCCGGATCGCCCTGATCTACCCGGAGCTGCTCGGCACGTACGGCGACGGCGGCAACGCGATCGTGCTCGCCCAGCGGCTGCGCTGGCGGGGGCTGCGGGCGGAGATCGTCGAGGTGCCGGCCGGCGAGGTGGTCCCGGCCGACTGCGACATCTACCTGCTCGGCGGCGGCGAAGACGAGCCGCAGGTGCTGGCCGCGGACGGCATGCGCCGCAACCGTTCCCTGACACGCGCGGTGTCGGGCGGCGCAGCGGTGCTCGCGGTCTGCGCCGGCTACCAGGTGATCGGGGCGAGCTTCCCGGCCGGCAACGGCCGGGTCCACGAGGGCGTCCACCTGGTGGACATGGAGACCCGCCGCTCGTTCGACCCGCCGGACGTCCCGCCGCCACCGCGCGCCGTGGGCGACATCGTGGTGGAGCCCGACCAGCGGCTCGGCCTGCCGACGCTGTACGGGTACGAGAACCACGGCGGGCGCACCCGCCCGCTTCCCGGGTCCCGGGGCATCCCGCTCGGCACGGTGCGCCTCGGCGTCGGCGACGGCACCCCCGCGCGCACCGACGGCATCGTGGACGGGAAGGTCATCGGCACCTACCTGCACGGGCCGGTGCTGGCCCAGAACCCGGCCCTGGCCGATCTGCTGCTGACCTGGGTGCACGGCCGGCTGGCGCCGCTGGACGCGCCGGTCGAGGCGGACATGCTGCGCCGGGCGCGGGCGCGGGCGCTCGCCGGCGGCTGAGTGGGCGCCCCGCGGACGGCTGGGAAGTGCCACCCGACGTCGTCCCGCCCGGGTCCGCGTTGACGCGCTGGGCTGAATCCGGCGATTTCCGGGGGCCGGGTGTGGTTCGGTTGGATCGTGGCGTCGAATCCCCTTGCCGGCTGGTGGGGCAAGAACAAGAGAAACGTGATCATCGCCGGGGTGGCACTTGTGGCCATCTGGTGGCTCGTCGCGGCCAATGGCCGTCCCAAGGTCGAACGGGTCACAATCCCGGATGGCTATCCGTCAGCCGACCGGGAACTGCTCGTTCAGGCACCCTCCAAACCGAATGACCCGTTGCCCCTGGTAATCATCCTGCACGATGACAATACGGATGCGAGTTCACTGGAACATGACAGTGACGCGTCGTCGCTGGCGAACCGCCGTGACTTCGCGCTCGCCTTCCCGGAGGCGGTCGCCGGTACCTGGCGACTCGACGACCCGAATGGAGCGGACCAGCAGTACCTGCGCGACGTCGTCCGCTACATGGACGAGGAACGCACCGACATCGACCTGAACCGGATATACGTCTGGGGTATCGGGGAGGGTGCGCGGCTCGCCCTGCTCGCCGCCTGCTCGCCCGGCCCCCCCGTCTACGCGGCGGTGGGCGTCGTGGGACAGTTCGAAGCGGAGCCCGGCCCCACCTGCGACAACGTCACCCAGCACGGGCGGGTTGCCGAGACGGACTGGGACAAAAAGGTCAGCAGCACGTTGTGGGACTTCTCCCGCGACCTTCGCCGGAAGGTCTGATCCAGTTCGGTTCGGTGCGCTGACCAGACAGTTCGCGCTAGTAGCAAAGAACTAGTCATTTAACAGATTGGCCGGCCGCCGGCCCCGCCGGGGACGGCTTGCTGGCCATTTCGGGGCTTGCGCCTGCCGCGGTGCTGTGTGTGGGTTGCGGCCCTGTGTGCCCGCGTCGCCGGGTCTCTGGTGGGTCCGCGGCCCTGTGCGTGCCGCGGCCGTGTGGGCCGAGGGGCCGGGCGCGGAGGTGCGCGTTCGCCGCGCGGAGGGGTCCTTCGAGTTTTCCCGGAGCCCCGGCCGTCCCGCCCCGCGAGGGGTGGGACGGCCGGGGCCCGAGCGGTCCGTCGACGTCGCCGGGAGGGGGGGTAACGGCCCCGACGGACCAGCGGGCGGCCGGAAGGCTTGAGGGGGTCCGCTGGCCGCCGGCCCGATGGGGGGGGGATCGGACAGACGGCCAGCGGAGTCCGGGGCCTTCCGGCCGGACGGACGTCAGATGGGGGGGGGGATCTGACGTCCGTCCCACCGGAAGGATCTCGGATCGGTGGGGTGCGGTTGACTTTCGCGTGGGCTGGTACTGGGGGTGGGTTGGTTCGAATGGGGGTGTTGCTGCCTGGTAGTGGCAGTCTGGCCGGCTAAAGCTACATCTACGCTACTTATGCCGAAGTAGAATGATGTCGCAACGGCCTACCGTTCATGGCTGTCGGCCAGCCCACTGGAGGCGCCACGTAGCGGAATCGTCACGGAAGGTGCCGGAATCTACCCGCGGTAGAGCTACTCCAGACGTTCCGAGGCACAGACGTTCCCGAGCAGACATGACGCCGACGGTCCGGTACAGGGGACCTGGTGAACTCCGGAAGACCCGCCGGGCCGAGGTTGATCCCGACAACCCCGACCCGGCGGCGGAACCGCGCGCGACCGGAGGGGGAGATCGCGCTGCGGCTCGTTCCGGGGGACGGGGCGTCTGCGTTCGGGCAGCCCCGTCCGAGCGGTGCGTGGGCTTGTGGAACGATCGACGTCGAGAACAGCCAGTCTCCTGGCTGGGCCGTGGGCCCGCCGTTCTCAGGTGACGCGGCCGACCAAGTACGAGGTCGTGTAGATCGTCTGAAGCTTGACGACATCACCAGTGCGGGGCGCGACCCACATCTTGCCGTCGCCGGCGTAGATGCCCATGTGGTAGATGTTTCCGGGGCTCCCGAAGAAGATCAGGTCGCCGGGCGCCTTGTTGTACTGGGAGATATGGGTGGTGGCCGCGTACTGCTGGTCGGTGGTACGCGGCAGGCTCTTGCCGAGCTGCCGATAGATGTACTGCACGAGACCGGAGCAGTCGAAGGCGTTGGGACCCTCGGCGCCGTAGACGTACGGCTTGCCGGCCTGTAGCGAGGCCAGGTAGACGGCCTTCTCACCGAGGGTGTTGGTCGGCAGGTTGACGCTGACCACCGGGGTGTTGACGTTCACGCCCGTGCGGTCCGCGCTGCGGGAGGCCTGTGCGGGCACCGGCGGCGGAGCCGGGCGGACGTGCAGCGTGGCGTCGTTCTCCGAGTGCGCCGACTGGAGGGCGTCAGTGCCGTCGAAGATCGCCGTGACATTCGTGGTGGTGAGCACCTTCGCGGTGTACGACGCGAAGCCGCGGTCGTCCGTCGTCAGGTGCAGGAAGGTCGCCCACCCGGTCGGCAGCTTGACCTGGACCTTGATGAGCTGGTCCGGGATCGGGGCCTGGGTCTCCTCGTTGTAGAGCGAGAAGCCGATGTTGACGGGCTCGTCCGCGTTGACCGTGACCTCGGGGTTCGTCACGCGCAGGCCGACGTCGATCTTCGACGAGAGAGTCGGCGCGGAGATGTCCGTGGTGGCGTCGAGAACGGTGCCCGAACCGCCGCCGGTAGCGGTGGCGGCCTGGATGGCTCCGTCGACCGCCAGCCGGGACCCGATCTGGGTCGCGAGCGTCATCGGGGCGGTGTTCGTGCCGTCGTCCAGCGCGACGTCCGAGTTGACATCCTGGGCGCACCCGGCGAGCGCCACCCCGGAGACCGCGACGGTTCCGGTGGTGATGGCCGCGACGGTACGGGCCCTGGCTCTGGCTCGGCTGGACGCCGTGGGGGCGGACGGCGCACGGTGGCGACCGCGCCCTTCCTGCCGGCGTCTCTCAGCATCAAGCTGCACACTTTGCGCAGACAACGTTGCGTTCCTTCCCGTACGCCTGCGAGGTGAGCTGTCGGGTTCGGGCTGGGCTGCCCGGTCCATAGCGCGACCTTCACGCGATGGACTTCACCCCTAGGCCAGCGCCGTGTCGTGGCGCCAGCCGGTGGAGGTGGGTCCCCCGCTCCTGCCCGTGGTGACGACTCGGAGGGGACACCAGGACCGCGGGCAGGATTCGGCGTTCGGTCCGGTGTTGTCGTGACGTCGGAAGCGAGACTAGTCCACACGGATGGTGCGGGTAAACACTAGTCCTCCTCAACTACGTCGAGTGTGCAAAGAAGTGTCCCTTGCGGCGCCGCATCTGCCCAGGTCAGGAGGGGTGCTGAGCCTTCGGTCACGTTTTTGGACGCCCACACGAGGATCACGTCCCAACACGTTAGGTGACCAGAACTTCCTGGCTTGCGCGGGGGTTTCCCGTACCGGCCGACCGGGCTGGGACTACCCGCGGAGCCCCTCACGGCCCCGGTTCGCTCCGTCCCCGGCCCGTCTCTTCCCGCCTCGATCCGGCGGCCGCGGACGACCGCGCGGCCCGATCCCCAGGACCCCTTCGAGGTGCTCCTGGGACGTGAACGGATCGACGCGGCGCCGGCGGGCAGGAGTCTCCCGGAAGCCCCACCGAGCACCGCCGCCGGTCCAGGTTCCGCCTCCGGAACCTGGACCGGCGAGATCATCCTTGAGGCGGTGGCGCCCGCCGGGCTCGTGCCCGCGGAGATGGCTCCGGACGAGCCCGAGCCTGACGGGATCGAGCCTGACGGG
The DNA here is from genome assembly GCF_000018005.1 of Parafrankia sp. EAN1pec. Lineage (GTDB taxonomy): Bacteria > Actinomycetota > Actinomycetes > Frankiales > Frankiaceae > Parafrankia > Parafrankia soli. The sequence continues at coordinate 7,937,607 of NC_009921.1, read as the reverse complement.
ATCGAGCGGGTGCGCGACGTACCCGTCCTCGTCGGCTCCCGGGCGGCTCAGTGGTGGTGCGCTCCGAGCAGGACGAGCGTTTGGGAGCCGAACCCGGCCTGATCTCGCCCCGAAAGTGCGAAACGGACACCAAACGGCGAGGTGGACCCCGATGGGCGAGCGCGCCGACGGCGCGCCCGGCGGGATCGCCGCTCAGCGAGCCCGGCCGTTGCGCCGGGTCAGGAAGCCGGAGCTGTTGAGGACCTGGAGCTCGATCTCGAGCTGCTTCACCTCGGGCGGCAGCGAGCGGTGGCTGCCGTGCAGGGCCTCGACGGCCGCGCGGGCGTGCTCGGCCAGGTCGTCCAGGGCCTGCTGGCGCTGGCGCATCCGCGCCCGCTCCTCCTGGATGGTCCGGACCGTGTCCTCCTGCCACTGCCGTGTCCGGATGAGGTGCTCACCGGCGTCCGCGGCCTGGCGCTCGGCGTCCTCGAGCCGGCTCAGCAGGGCGTCCAGGGCCTCGAGCCGGCTCGCCAGCTCGGCCATCAGGTCCTCGCGGTCGGGCAGTACGGAGATCTCGTGGTGCCGCGGGCGTGGGTGCGTCATGCCCGGCTCCGGCGGCTGGCAGCGGCACCGGGCCAGCCCGTGGGCGTCGCGGCGCGGCCCGGCAAGGCGTGGGATGTGCGCCACCACGCCACTCGCGACCGTCGCCGAAGTTCCGACACGGTTGGTTACGTTAGTCGACGCATCGGGTTTCCGGCATGCGGTCGGCCGGATCCGGCCGTCGGCCAACAGACGGCGACGGAGACGGGTGTCACGTATCGGGTGTCGACCAACGGATACCCCTGTCTGTGCGGGATCAACCCGACTTGCCGCGCGGGCAGACGACGTTCGGACTCGATACCCACAACAACCCGTACCGCCACGGGATGCGGCTAGAGGCGCCGGAAGCGGATTCGGCCGCTCCCGGCCGCGGGTCTCGCCGACGATGATGGTTACTGTGAGTAATATCTCTGGCTTCGGTGTCGGCTATGTCGCGCGCTCCGGCACCCCGGCCGGGCGCGGCATACGCGGTATACGGAGCGCGATTTCCGTTGATCGGATGAACGAGCTGTCGGGCACTGCGGCCACCATCGGTGAGATCGTCGGACAATCGAATCGGGCGGCGCGAATCTGGCGCCTTCCCGATCTCCAGCCGGAACGGCTACGCGCAGCGCTGATCGGATCGATGCCTATCCGATCGGCTGATGGCCGCTTGGCGGGTCCTCCCCGCTGGGCTGATTCGGCGTGATCTCCCGCCTGTTCCTGGTGAGCCGTACCGCTGCGCCGGGAGATCGATCCGACGACCTGCGTCGGACGGCCCGAGACCAGAGCTGTGCGGCGTCGCAATGACCGGTCGCCGGCGCGGTTCCGTGGTCGTGAGCGGGTCGACGCGAAGTCAGGGAGCGGCCGCGGAGTCATACGGAGGGCGAGTTCCGTTCAGCAATCCTGGTGGTGCACTGGATGTTGTTCCAGGCCCGGTGGGGGCGTCGAACGGCCGGTCCCCTCCGGTGATCGGATCGACATCCACCGGGCATTTCCGCGGCTGCGGGATATGACCTTCGGTCGGGCCGCTGCTTCCTCGGCCGGGTATGGGCCGAATGGCCTCCGGGCTCGCGGGCCTGAAGGCCTTCGCCTGCGAGCGGTCGAGCCGGCGCGGTGCCTGCCTCCGGTCTGACGGTGACGCAAGGTCATGGTCTCGGAGGGCTCGGCTGTCGCCCGGAGCTCGGCGCGCCCGCCAAAAAACGATCTTCAGTGTGGCGTTCCACCCCGGTCGAGCGGGCGGCGTCGGCCACCGGGGCCACGGTCGCACGCGGGCCTGCCGTGGCGCCGCGGTCCTGGTGGACGGGGCCGGTGGCGCACCTTTCGGGTCTCCCTGGACGGGCGGACCGTAACGGGCCCCGCGGCCGCCCGGCCCGAGCGGCACCGGGGCGGCATCGGGATCAGCGGTGTCCCACGGGGATAGCACGGTCGCCGACCATATGGTGTCCGGATGATGTCCACGGCGGACGGCACACCTGACCTTCCTGACGCACCGGCGGGCGCACCGACGGGCGCGCCGCCGTCGGTGCTCCTCGACGCGCCGATCAGCGCCGTGGTCGTCTATCCCACCGCCGCGCGCGTGACCCGCCGTGGCCGGTTCGATGTCGCGACGCTCGGCTCGCCGTCCGAGCGGGTCGAGGTGACTCTCAGCGGGCTGCCGCTCGAGCTCGACGAGGACTCGGTGCGGGTCAGCGGCACCGGCTCCGCGCGGGTGCTCGGGGTGCGGGTCGTCTCCCAGGCCCGGGCTACCCCCGACGCCGGTGCCCTCGCCGACCTGCGCGCCCGCCAGGCCGAGCTGCGCGCGCACCTGGCCGAGATCGGCGACGAGGACGAGACCGAGCGGGCCCGTCGCTCCTTCCTCGACGTGGCCGCCCGGGTGGGAGCCGGCGCCCTCGCGCGCGGCTGGGCACACGAAGGCACCGACCGCGAGGGCGACGGGCCCGGGGACGCGGCAGCCCGGCTGGTCACTGTCGGCGACGCGTTCGCGGCGCAGATGTCGGCCGTCCACGCGCGCCGGCGGGCGCTCGCCGAGCGGCGGAAGGAGACGGAACGGGAGCTGACCGTGCTCGGCCGGGTCATCGAGGCCCGCCACGCGCGGCCCGAGCCGGACACCCGCGCGATCGTCGTCGACCTCGAGCCGCCGACGGCCACCGAAGGCCCGGCGGAGGGCGTGCTGGTCGACAGGACAGCCTCGCTGGTGGACCTGGAGGTCTCCTACCTGGTCCGTTCCGCCTCCTGGAGATCCGGCTACGACGCACGGCTGGACGGCGAGCGGGTCACCCTGACCTGGTTCGCGATGATCAGTCAGCGCACCGGCGAGGACTGGCCCGTGACGGACCTGCGGCTGTCCACGGCCCGCCCGTCCAGCGGCGTCGACCTGCCCGAGCTGAGCCCGCAGTATGTGGACATCGCCCGCCCGCGGGTCCTTCCCCGCGGGCGGGCCAAGGCGTCCGGCGAAGGCAGGGGCGGTGGCGGCGACGGCATGACGACCTTCATGCCGGCGGCGATGGCGGCGCCGGCACAGGCCCCGCCGCCGATGGCTGCCGCCGAGGCCACGCTGGAGTCGGCCGGCCCCGCGTCGACCTACCGCCCGCCGCGGCCGGTGGCGGTACCCGCGGACGGGGACCCGCACCGCACCACCGTGGCAGTGATCGAGCTCGACGCCGTTCTCGACCACGTCACCGTGCCCAAGCTCGCCGCCGAGGCGCTGTTGCGTGCCGCGGTCGTGAACACCTCGTCGCACACGTTGCTGCCAGGTAAGGCGTCGGTCTTCCACGGCCCGGAGTTCGTCGGCACCACGCGCCTCGAGCTCGTCCCGCCCGGCGGGGAGATGGAGCTTCGGCTCGGGGTGGACGACCGCATCAGGGTGGAGCGCGAGCTGGTCAGCCGGGTCACCGGCCGGCGGGTGGTCGGCAACACCCGGCGGACGGACGTCGTCCACCGCACCACCGTCACCAACCACGCGCCGATGCGGGCCCGGGTGACCGTGCGGGACCAGGTGCCGGTCTCCCGGCACGAGAACATCCAGGTCAGGGAGGTCGTGGCCGCTCCCGCCGCCACCGAGCACACCGATCTGGGGCTGCTTACCTGGGAGCTGGAGCTCGAGCCGGGCTCGAGCCGGGAGATCACGCTGTCCTACCGGCTCGAGCACCCTCGCGGCGTGGAGATCACCGGCTGGGGCGACTGACCCGGCGCCGCCCGCGGGCGGTCACCGGGGGAGAGCGGTGGTGGAGGCGTCGAGCCCGCGCGTCCAGCCGCCCTCCTTGATCTGGCCGTTGTCGCCGATCACGGCCCAGTCGATCACCGCGGAGGCCGGGATGACGACGGGGCTGCCCATCCGGACGTGGAGCAGCGCGGGGTGGGCGCCGTCGTTGAGGCTCCGGCCGCGGATCGAGTGGAGATCCGGCCAGGACGACACGATGGCCCACAGCGCCTCCACGCCGCCGGGGACGGGCATCTGATGACGCATGATCAGGTGGCCCAGGGGTGGTAGCTCCTGGCGGATCAGAAGACTGCGAGCGTGGCCGAGCCGCGAACGGGCGGCGATGATCGCCTCGCTCAGTGGGGTGGGGGCGACGCTGCCGAGCATGTGCTGAACAGTAGCCGAAACCTTCCGTACCGTAGGCATGGTCCTGTAAGGACTGGGAAAAATGTGTGATTCGGGTGGACGACAGCCGCTGGATGTGTAAGCGGAGTGGTGCGGTCGGATACGCGTCGGCGTAGCTTGGTGGTATGGGAGGTCTGCCATGGCCGACACCAACAAGACGGACCACAGCGACCACAGCGATCACGACAGCCAGGACCACAACAACCAGGATCACGACAGTCAGGCTCGCTCCCTGACCGGTCTGGTCCACGCGGCACACCGGGATGCCAGCGACCTGCTCGAACTCGCCGGCCGGGCCCAGGTGCTCCCCGCGGACCCTCGACAGACCCTGCACGCCAGTGACGTGGCGGTCGCGGCCTTCAGCGCCCACCTGAGCGTGATGGAAAGTGTCGTGTACCCGCGGGCGGCCCGGCTGGTTCCGCACGGGCGGGCGCGGACGGCGGCCCTGCGCGGGCTGGCGCGCGAGGCGGCGTCGGTGATGCGGGGGATGGAGCAGTACGTCCAGGGGGATCTGAACCGCCCGGGCCGCGGCCTCGCCGAGCTCCGTGACGACCTGACCGACCTCGCCGCGGCCCATGCCCGCGCCGAGGACCAGCTGCTCGACGAGCTGGAGTCGGTCCTCTCCGACACCCGGCGGCGCCGGCTGCGCACCGACTTCGAGCGGGCCATGCGGCGGGCGCCCACCCGGCCCCATCCGCACCTCGGGCACGGGCCGAGCCGCTCGAGCCGGCTCGCGGCCCGCGTCGCCGGGCGCTGGGATCACCTGCTCGACACCATGGACGCCCGGGCGGTGGCGGGCCGGCCGATCCGCGCGCCGGCACCCGCCGGGCTGTGGGGCTGGTACCTGCTGGGCCGCCCGACCGCGGACCAGCCGCAGCGGGAGCCGAGCCGCCACGCCCGCACGACCGCCCCCTGACTGTTCGCCTCCCGGCTCTGTTCGCGTTCTGGCCGGGTGCGTCCCGACCGGGCGCCTTCTGGCCGGGCGCGCTCCCTGACCGATCCGCGCCGCCCACCCGGATCGGGCCGTCCCGGTGTCACCAGATGGTGAGAACTACCTGACCCGCGAGCGTTCGAGCGCGCTCGCGTTGTGTGATTCGGCGTTCCATCGTTCGCACGGGCCTTTCGTCATGCCATGCTGCGAAGTCCGGGCGCGGCCCGACATGGGTCGGTTATGCCTGATCCGACATCTGCACGTGACCTGTCGTTGACCTGTCGTCCCTGCCGAGGAGATGTGTCCGGAAGCGAGAGCCTTGCCGTGCGGCCGCCGGTGGCCGGCACGGAGAGCGTCGAAGGTGCGAGCTGGACGGTCCTGCTGGTCGAGGACGACGACACCGACGCGTTCCTGGTGTCCGAGCTCCTCGACGAGGTGGCCGCCCCGCTCAGGCTCACCCGGGTGCGCACGGTCGCCGAGGCGATCGTCCACACCCAGAAGGTCGCGTGCGTCCTGCTGGACCTGGGACTGCCGGACAGCGAGGGCCTGTCGGCCCTGCGCCGGCTGCTCACCGTCGAGCGGGGCGCGCCGGTCGTCGTCCTCACCGGCCTGGTGGACGAGTACCGCGGAGCCGAGGCCGTCGCCGCGGGCGCGCAGGACTATCTGGTCAAGGGCCAGGTGGACGGGCGCGATCTGCTGCGCGCGGTGCGGTACGCCATCGAGCGGGAGCGGGCGGACACCGCGGCGCTCGCGCTGCGCGAGTCGGAGCTGCAGGCCGAGGAGAAGGCGCGCCTGGAGCGGGGCCTGCTCCCCAGGCCGCTGGTGGACGACCCGACGCTGGACCACCGGGCCCGGTACCGCCCGGGCCACCGGCAGGCCCTGCTCGGCGGCGACTTCTACGACATGGTGTCGACGTCGGACGGCACGGTGCACGTGCTGCTCGGCGACGTCTGCGGCCACGGGCCGGACGAGGCCGCGCTCGGGGTGAGCCTGCGGATCGCCTGGCGCACCCTCGTCCTGGCCGGCGTTCCGGACGCCGACCGCCTGGGCTTCCTGCAACAGGTCCTGGTCAGCGAGCGGGAACGGGACGAGATCTTCGCGACGGTCTGCGCGCTGGCGATCGCGCCGGACCGGCGCAGCCTGCGGATGACCCTCGCGGGTCATCCGCCGCCCGCGCTGCTGTTCCCGCGGATCGCCGCGCTGCGCGGTGACGTGGTCGTGCCGGCACTGGGCATCCTCGACGAGGTGGTGAGTGACGAGGTGACCATCGAGCTCGGTGAGCGCTGGGCACTGCTGCTCGCGACGGACGGCCTGCTGGAGGGCCGCGACAGCGTGGGCGGGGAGCCGCTGGGCTGGGCGGGCGTGCTGCCCGAGGTGGCCCGGCTGTGGCCCGAGCGCGGGCCGGACGGCCTGCTCGACGACCTGATCGACCGCGTGGAGGAACGTAACGGCGGCCCGCTGACCGACGACGTGGCGCTGCTGCTGCTCATCCGTGGGCAGGTCCCGTGAGCGACCAGGCCGCACCGGCGGTGCTGCGCAGGATGCGCGGCTGGCGGCTGCGCCGGCGGCTCGCCGCGGTGTACATCGCGTTGTCCATGGTGCTGCTGCTGGCCGCCGGGATCGTCGCCTGGTCGCTGGTCCGGCTCGACGACGCCATCCATGTGCGCAGCGACGTCCTGGCGCCCGCGCAGACAGTCACGGTCCGGTTGACGTCCAGCCTGGTCGACCAGGAGACCGGCATGCGCGGGTATCTCCTGCAGGGCGACCCCGCGTTCCTGACCCCGTACGAGACCGGGCGGCAGTCCGAGGCGAGGCTGAGCTCCGTCCTCGTCGGCCGGGTGGCCGCCCGCCCGGAGCTCGAGCGGCTGCTCGGGGTCCTCCAGGCGCGGATCGCGGACTGGCACCGCGACTACGCCGACCCGTCCATCGCGGCGGTCCGCCGGGGGGGCACCGACTCGCCGGGAATCCTCGACCCGGTTCTCGGCAAGACCCGGTTCGACGCGGTGCGCGCCGCGGCCGCGGACTTCGACGACGCCGTCCGGATCGCCGCGCTGGCGGCCCGTGAGGACGTCACCAACGCACTGCGGACGCTCATCATCTCGCTCGTCGTGGCCGCGCTGGCGCTCATCGTGCTGCTGGCACTCATCTTCCGAGCGCTGCGGGTGTGGGTGACGCGGCCGCTGGAGGCCGTCGGCACGGACGTCCGCGAGGTCGCCGCCGGGCACCTGGAGCACGCGGTGGAGTCGGTGGGGCCGCCCGACATCGTCACCCTGGCACGGGACGTCGAATCGATGCGCCTGCAGCTCATCGGTGAGCTCGAGGCCGCGCGCAGGGCGCGGCTGTCCACCGAGGCGCAGGCGGAGATCCTGCGCCGGTCCAACCGCGACCTGGAGCAGTTCGCCTACGTCGCCTCGCACGACCTGCAGGAGCCGTTGCGCAAGGTGGCCAGCTTCTGCCAGCTTCTGTCCCGGCGCTACGGCGACCAGCTCGACGAGCGCGGGACCCAGTACATCCACTTCGCCGTCGACGGCGCGAAGCGCATGCAGCAGCTCATCAACGACCTGCTCGCCTTCTCCAGGGTCGGCCGCACCACCGACAGTTTCGTCGACGTCCCGTTGGGCGAGGTCTTCGAGCGGGTGGTGGGGACGCTGTCGCTCGCCCTGGAGAGCTCCGGCGGCGAGGTGACCGCCAGCGATCTCCCGGCGGTGCCCGGCGACCCCGTTCTGCTGGCCCAGCTCCTGCAGAACCTGATCGGCAACGCGCTGAAGTTCCGTGGCGACGAGGCCCCGCGGGTGCGGATCGGGGCGATCGACCGCGACGTCGAGTGGGAGCTGTTCTGCGCGGACAACGGCATCGGCATCGAGCCGGAGTACGCCGAGAAGATCTTCGTGATCTTCCAGCGCCTGCACGCGCGGGACGTCTACGAGGGCACCGGCATCGGTCTGGCGCTGTGCCGCAAGATCGTCGAGTTCCACGGTGGCCGGATCTGGCTCGACGGTACGGTGGAGTCCGGGACCGCCTTCCGCTGGACGCTCCCGAAACGCCCGGCCGTGGTCCTGCCCGCCGACCTTGAGGCGGACGGGGCGCCGCCGGCCTCGGTCACCGGTCCTGTCTCGTCCGCCGGTCCCGGTCCCGGTTCGGTTGCTGGTCCTGTCGTGGTTGCTGGTCCCGTCGTGGCCGCCGTTCCGCCGAAGTCAGGAGATCGTTCGTGACCGAGCCCGTTGTCCCGGTCGAGGTCCTGCTGGTCGAGGACGACCCCGGCGACGTCCTGATGACCCGCGAGGCGTTCGAGGACCACAAGCTCAAGAACAACCTCAACGTGGTCAGCGACGGTGTCGAGGCATTGGCCTACCTGCGTGGGGAGGGCCCGTACGCCGGCGCGCCGCGGCCCGACCTGATCCTGCTCGACCTGAACCTGCCCCGCCGGGACGGGCGGCAGGTGCTGGCCGAGGTCAAGGCGGACGAGCGGCTGCGGCGCATCCCCATCGTTGTGCTGACCACCTCGGAGGCGGAGGAGGACGTGCTGCGCAGCTACGACCTGCACGCCAACGCCTACATCACCAAGCCCGTGGACTTCGAGCGGTTCGTGGCGGTTGTGCGCCAGATCGACGACTTCTTCATCACCGTCGCCCGGCTGCCCGCGCAGTAGCCGGGTTAGCCGGGTGGGCGGCTCGTCCACGTGGCGGCGGGTCTGAAGCGCCGTTACCCCCGTATCCATGGCCTAGAGTCACGCCATGGCTGCTGGGCGGGCAAGGGCACGACGGGAGAACCTGGCCGATCTCCTCCGCGAACTCGGGCCGGCGAGCCCCACGCTGTGCGAGGGCTGGACGGCGCACGACCTCGCCGCGCACCTGGTCACCCGGGAGCGCGTGCCGTGGGCGGCACCCGGCCTGGTCGTCGGCGCGCTGCACGGTGTCACCGAACGCGCCGAGCGCGCGACGATGCGCTCGCACACCTTCCCCGAGCTGGTGGAGATGTTCCGGGCGGGCCCGCCGTGGTGGCATCCGACCCGGTTCGCCGTCGTCGACGACGCCGCCAACGCGATCGAGTTCTACGTCCACACCGAGGACCTGCTCCGGGCCGCGCCCGGGTTCGCCGCGGTAGGTGATTCAGGTGGTTTCGCCGGTGCTGTGGGCGGTTCCGGTGGTGCGGTCGGTGGCGCCGGGCTCGGGCTGAAGCCGGGTGACGACGTGATCGCCGACCGGGAGGCGCTCTGGGGCGCGCTCCGGCTGGTCGGTCTCGCCGGGTTCCGGCACAGCGAGGTCGGGGTGGTGGCCGAACGCACCGACACCCCCGGGCGGCTGACCCTGCGGCGCCGCGAACCGGTGGTCGAGATCGTCGGACCCCCCGAGGAGCTCCTACTGTTCGCTTTCGGGCGGCGCGCCGCGGCCCGGGTCGAGCTGCGCGGCGACCCGGAGGCGATCACGGCGCTGGCCGGGGCGCCCGCCGGCCTCTGACGCCGGTCCTGTCCCCCGGGCGGCGGTGATCGCCGGGGCCGGCCGGGCTGGCGACGGGCCGAGGCCTGGCGACGACGTCCACATGTGCACGTCGGGTGCCGGCCGGACTGGCAGGCTAGGAGAATGCCCGTCCTCCGCCGTGCCGCCCGGGTCATCCTGTTCGATCCCGCCGACGCCTTCCTGCTCATCCGGTCGCACGATCCGGATCTTCCCGACGGGCCCACCTGGTGGCATGTACCAGGCGGTGGCCTCGATCCGGGGGAGGAGCCGGCGCAGGCCGGGGTGCGGGAGATCCGGGAGGAGGTCGGGGTGACCGTCGCCGACCTCGGGCCCTGCGTCGCCACCCGGACGGCCTATTTCACCTTCCTCGGCGTGGACTACCGGCAGGAGGAGTCCTTCTTCGTGGCGCGCCTGCCGAACCGGGTCGACGTGGACGACGCGGCGTGGAGCGACGTGGAGCGCCGGGCCACTCTCGGCTGGCGTTGGTGGACCCTCCCGGAGCTGGGATCCACCCCCGACACGGTCTACCCGCCCGCCCTGGCCCCCTTCCTCACCTCCTGGCTCACCGCCGGCCCTCCCGAGACCCCCTACTCCCTCACCTGAGCGCCGGCCGAAACAAATGTGGCGGTTCAGAGAGTCCATGGACTCTCTGAACCGCCACATTTCGCTGCGGGACGGCTACCAGAGGGACGCGTAGGTGCCCGCGCTGTTCGGGTTCTCGTTGGGGGAGACCAGCGAGGAGTGGACGTTCCCGGCCCTCGAGTCGTTGAAGTACGTCTCGTAGGCCAGGACGTCGGCGTTGGCCCGGAAGGTGTCGTACATCTTCTGGATGTACACGGGGTTGTCACCGCCGGCCTGCCCGGCCCGGCCCGCCTCGGTGTCGGACTTCGCGACGAGGCCCCACTCGGGCACGGAGAACTGCTTGCCGTGCTGGCGGGCGAAGCGGATCGCCGAGCACAGGCCCACCGCCTGGTTGCACTGCTCGTCGAACTTCGCCGGGGTGGTGCTGGCGGGCCACTGGTCGTAGGAGTCGATCCCGATGATGTCGACGTACTCGTCACCCGGGTAGGCCGCCCACGGGCTGGTGCTGTGGGCGTTCATCGCCCAGTCGATGCGGGCCTGCGGGTCGGTCGACCGGATCGCGCTGACGACCTGGCGGAAGCAGTTCACGTAGGCGGTGGGATTGCCGCGCACCGACCATTCGAACCAGTTGCCGTTGAACTCCCAGGCGAGCCGGACGATGGACGCCGGCCGGCCCTTGGCGACCAGCCACCGGCCGAACTCCGCCCACTGGCTGTTGTAGGCGCCGGACCCGCAGGCCGCGATGCTGCCCTGGCCGGTCGGGAAGAACGGCTGCGAGATGACCCAGGTGCCGGGGAAGGTCGAGAACTTCTCCGGGCCGCTGCCGAGCCACGGATGCGTGATCGTCCCCCAGCTGCCGCGGTCGGCGAAGGTCAGGACGACGTTCACCGGTGAGCCGCGCAGGCCCTCCCAGTTGCGGACCGTGGCCATCGAGTTCGCGTAGACGCCGCTCATCCCGCCGGGGACCCGGCCGCCGCCACCGCCGGCCGGGGCCGCCGGCGCGGCCGGCGGTGGTACGGCGGCGGCCTGCGGCGCGCGTGCGGGCGGTGACGTCGGCGGTGCCTGGGTGGTGGCGGCCGGAACCGGCGACGGGCTGGGGCTCACCGCCGCCGAGGGCGCGGCCGTGCCGGTCGGTCCGTTGCCGGGCGGGGCGTTCGTTCGGGGGCCGCGCAGGCTCTTGGCGTCGATGGCCGAGGCCTCGACCACGGCCGAGCCGGTGCCGTCGTGGTCTGGGGCGAGCGTCCAGCCGACGGCCATGGCGACGAGGGCCATGACGCCGAGCGACGCGATCCACGCGGGGTTGCGGGTGGGACGGCGCCGCTTGTGCGCGCCGGTCCGTGTGTTCGGGGGGTTGGGCTCACCCTCCGCACGATGTCTCACCGCGGATATCCCTCCGTGCCTGGCATCTGGCGTGCCGGGCGGTGTCGTTGTGGACCCCCCGATCCCCACCCGCTGCTTCGTGACGAAGCGGACGACTCCCACATGCCTTGGCTGGCGAATTCCTCCGGTCACTGTGACGTGACTAGACAGTTGTGACGGCAGAGTACACGGGTTCACATGGCCAGGTAGACGGGGGGAGGGATCCTGCACGGACTGTCGCCCTGTGTAGCGGATGGTTGTTTCGGGCCGCTCCTGTCGCCTAGGCGACAAACAAAAGTGATGCTGTTGCTCTTAAGTAGTTCGTGTTGACGATGGTGTCTCTTTCGGGGGTGCGGGTGTCGCGTGTGGCACAATGTCCGCCGCGCGGAGCGTCCGCGTCCTCGTGTGTAACGGTGCCTGTGAGGCGCATCGGCAACGGTGCTGCCAGGCACGTCCGCCGGCACCAGTTCCGGATCCGGTGGGTGCCGGCGGGGCCGCCGGTGCGGGATCCGGTCATGGCCGGGCCCGTCGGGGTCGGAACCACCCTCTGGAGACGACGTGTCCCAGCCACCCGAGTACCCGCCGCCCGGCGGCTACGGCCCCGGCGGCTACGACCCCAACGCCGGCGGACAGAACCCACCCCAGGGCGGCTGGGGGGCGCCGCCTCCCCCGCCCGGCGGGTACGGGCCGCCCCCCGGCGGCTACGGGGCCCCACAGGATTTCGGTGGCTACCCCCAGCAAGGTGGCTATCCGCCGCCGATGCAGGGGCAGCCCGGCGGTTTCGGCCCGCCGCCGCCCTACGGCCAGCCGATCCCGACCTACCTGTGGCAGTCGATCGCCTGCACCCTGCTGTGCTGCCTGCCCGCCGGCATCGTCGCGATCGTCTACGCGACGAAGGTCCAGAGCCGTCAGCAGATCGGTGACTACGCCGGGGCCCTGGACGCGTCCAGCAAGGCCAAGACCTGGTGCATCGTCTCGTTCGGGGTCGGCCTGGTCGTCGTCGTCCTGGGCTTCGTCCTGGGCGCCTCCGGCGCACTCGACTCCAACGCCTCGGGTACCTACTCGGGCTAGGACTCTCCCGGCCCGCGCTGTGCCGGTCCGTGGCCTGGTCGGTCTGAGACCTGGCCGCGGACCGGCAAGTCGGGTCACTCGGTCGGCGGTGCGTCGGGTTCGGTGTGCCAGGCGGGGTGTTCGCGCAGGGCCCAGGGGCGGGGGACCACGCCGGTGCGCATCCCGAGCCGGGCGGCCGGGTCGCGGGAGGCCATCCACAGGTGGCCGCAGATCCCGGCGAACAGGCCGAGGGCCAGCAGATCGTGCACGAAGGTGGCACCGGTGCGGTAGGTGACGGCGAAGGCGCCGCCGAACTCCATGATCACACCGGTGCCGAGCATGACGAGCATGGCACCTGCGACGAACGCGGCGTACAGCTTCTGCCCCGCGTTGAACTTGCCGACCGCGTCGGTGTGCCGGCGGCGTGGTCTCGTCCGTAGCCACTTCCAGTCGGCGGGGGTGAAGCGGTCGAGCTCTGCGAGGTCATGCCGGTATGCGGCGGAGAGGGCCGCGGCCAGCATCGGTACCGGCAGGGAGAGCCCGGCGTAGAGATGCACCGCCGAGACCAGCTGGCGCCGGCCCACCAGCGTCGCCAGCGGCCCGAGATACAGGACGGCCGCCGTCGCCAGGCACACCGCCGTCAGCGCCGCGGTGCTCCAGTGCGCCCAGCGGGTCGCCGGGCCGAACCGGCGGACGAACGCCGCCGCCCCGTCTCCGGCCGTCGCCTCGGCCGGATCCTCAGGGTTCCCGGCCGGATCCTCATACGGGCTCATCGTCGCGGCCGTTCGACTTTCCGATCCAGCCGTCGACGTCGTAGCCACGCTGCTCCCAGAACCCGGGAGTGACGGTGTCGACCACCTCGATCTCGGCGAGCCACTTGATGGACTTGTAGCCGTACATCGGCGCCACGTACAGCCGGACGGGGCCACCATGATCGTGGGTGATCGGGCCGTCCAGCATGGTGAGGGCGACCAGGACGTCGGGCCTGCGGGCCTGGTCGATCGTCAGGCTCTCGGCGTAGGCGCCGTCGAAAGAACGGAAGGTCAGCGCAGTCGCCCCGGGGCGGGTGCCGGCCGCGTCCAGCAGGTCCGCGAGGCGCACGCCCGTCCAGCGGACGCTGGTGACCCGCCAGCCCGTCACACACTGGAAGTCGCGCACGAGCTCGGTCTGTGGCATCCGGGAGAGATCGTCCAGGGTGAGGGTGAGGGGCCGGTCGACCAGGCCGTGGACCCGCAGTTCGTAGTCCGCGGATGTCCGCTCCGGCACGGAGGCGACGACGGAGTAGTAGCGGAACCCGCCGGAGGGGAGCAGGTCGGTGAGCCCCGTCGGGTCGTTCTCGCGCAGTGGGGCGACGAACTGGTCGGTGCCGCGCTGCACGTCCGCGCCGACGGCGACGCCCAGCGCCCCGAGGCCGAGCATGGCGAAGACGACCCGCCGTCCCACCGGTGTCCCTTCGGCCATGCACACAGTCAACGCCGCGACGGGGAGATCCGGCCACCCGCCTGGGCGAGATGGACGAATCCCCCTGTCGGACGGGAGCGCACGGCGGATCCCGTCAGGCCGTGACGTCCCGGCGGCGCAGGCTCACCGCTCCGATCGCGGCCGCCACCAGCGCGTACGCGACGGCGGTGAGTAGCGCCGGCCCGTAGGAGGCGTCGGGCAGGCCGCCCCGGCCGACCGCGTCGAAGACGAGCCCGGGCAGGACCCTGGTGGCACCGCTCCACGACTCCTGGACGATGTGCTCGATCGGGAACATCCACGCGATGCCGATGAGCAGCGCGGCGCTCGTCGAGCGCAGCAGGATTCCCAGCATCGTGCCGACGAGGGCGAAGAAGACGGCCGCGAGCAGCGCGTTCGCGTAGGCGCCCGCCACCTCACCGAGGGCGGCCGACGTCCACCACGCGCTTGTGTCGACGTCCCGGATGGCGGCCATGACCGTCGCGGCGGCGACGCTCAGGCCGAGGGCGGCGACCAGCGACACCGCGACGGCGGAGAGCATGACGCCGAGCCGTCCGGCCAGCCAGCCCAGCCGGCGGGGCTCCTTCAGGAACAGGGTGCGCAGCGTCCCCTGGCCGTACTCGGTGGTCATGCTGATCGCGAAGACCACGAAGATGAGCAGTCCGATGAAGGTCGTGCCGCCGCGGAAGCCCAGAATCAGGCCCTGGGACGAGGCGAGCTGGGTGAGGGAGAGATCGAAGCCCGGCCCGGCGCCGGGGCCCGGTGGGGTCGGCTTCTCGTCGGCGAGGGCCATGACCAGCACCGTCGACAGGACGGTGAGGAACCCGAGGACGGCCATGGCCAGCGCCGTGCTCGGCCGGCGCAGTTTGATCAGCTCGGCGCGGTAGCTGCGCGCCACGGTGTAGACGCCGGTCATCGGGCTTCCCCTCTGGTGCTGGTGCTCGTGCTGCTGGTGCCGGTGCTTCGGGTGGTCTCTCGGGTGCTTTCGACCAGGCCCTGGTAGCGGTCCTCGAGGCTGGTCCGCTGCCGGGTGATCTCGACGAGGGTGATGCCGCGGGCGAGCGCGGCCCGGTTGAGCCCGGCCAGGACGGCGTCCGGCCCGTCCGGCCCGTCCGGCCCGGGGACGGCGGCCGGCGCGGTGTGGTCGAGCTCGACGAGCAGCCGGTTGCCCGCCCGGTCCACGGGCAGCCCGAAGCCGGCCACCAGGTCCGCCAGCATCCCGAGGGAATCGGCGTGCTCGGGGCGCAGCTCGACCCGGCTGGTCGTGGAGGCCATCAGACCGTCAGTCGGGCCCTGGTAGGCGAGCCGGCCCTGCTCCACCACGATGATCCAGTCGCAGATCTGCTCGACCTCCGAGAGGAGGTGGGAGGAGACCAGGACGGTGCGCGGCCGGCCGTTCGCGCCCGCGTCCCGCTCGCCGTCGGCCAGCGAGCGGACCAGCGCCCGCATCTGCCGGATGCCGCTGGGGTCGAGGCCGTTCGTCGGCTCATCCAGGATGAGCAGGTCCGGGTCGGAGAGCAGCGCCGCGCCGATGGCGAGCCGCTGCTTCATCCCGAGCGAATAGGTGCGGAAGGCGTCGTCGCCGCGGCCGGCCAGCCCGACCTCGTCCAGGATCGCGTCGGCGCCGGCCGGGTTCTGCCCGGCGAGCACCGCCAGCGACGCGAGGTTGCGGCGTCCGGACAGCGTCGGGTACAGCGCCGGACTCTCGATCAGCGCGCCCACCCGGGGCAGGTACCGGGCCGGCTCGCCCAGCGGCTCGCCGAGGATCGTCCCGCTGCCCTCGCTCGGCCGGACGAGGCCGAGCAGCATCCGCAGCGTTGTGGTCTTGCCCGCCCCGTTCGGGCCGACGAACCCGGCGACCACGCCGGTCGGCACGGTGATGTCGAGATTCCGGACGACCGTCCGCCGCCCGTAACGCTTGGTCAGCCCGCGGACGTCGATCGCGGCCGGGGGGCCACCCGGGAGCCCGGTGCCCCGGAGGCCGTCCGGGATCTCGGTGAGCGGGGGGTCGGCCACCGGGGCCCGTGTCCGGGCGTCCAGACCGGGGGTGCTCGTCGTTGTCGTCATGCCGATCAGACTGGCCGTAGCGCGATCTCGCGTCGTCCGGCGACGATCGTCATCTGTCTGCGCAACCGGACGCATTCCCGCGTACGCGGCCGTACGCACTTCGCGGTGCCGAGGCCGCGCCTGGTCGTCGTTTGTCCTGGACGCTGCTCGCCGGTCGTCGCCGGTCGTCGCCGGTCGTCGCCGGTCTCGGTCGGCGTTACGGTGGCGGGCGTGGAGACTCCCGGCGCCTCATCTGCCCGGGCCTGGCGGAACAGCCTGCCCCGTAAGCGGATGGCGGCCGGGGTGCTGTTCGTCGACGGCGCCGGCCGCGTCCTGCTGGTGTGCCCGACATACCGGCCCGGATGGGATCTGCCGGGCGGTGTGGTCGAGGCGGACGAGGCACCCCTGGTGGCGGCCCGCCGCGAGCTCGCCGAGGAGCTGGGCCTGGACCGCGCCCTCGGGCGGTTACTGGCCGTCGACTGGGTACCGCCCGGGCCGGAGCGCACCGAGGGTCTGATCGTGGTGTTCGACGGCGGCGTGCTGACACCGGACGAGGCGGCCGGCATCCGACTGCCGGCCGACGAGCTCGCCGCCTGGTCGTTCGTGACGGCGGACGAGCTGCCCGGCCTCATGGCACCGCTGCTGGCGCGGCGGGTGGCCGCCTGCCTGACAGCGCGCGCCGGCGGCGCGACGATCTACCTCGAGGACGGCGCGCCGCCGAACTGACGCACCGCCGGGACGGTACGCCGCTGGTGCGAGCGTCGTCCCCGGCGATCAGCCGGCCAGACCTGCCTGGTTGGCGAGGACGGCGAGCTGGGCGCGGTCCCGGGCGGAGAGCTTGACCATCACCCGGCTCACATGGGTTCGTGCCGTCGCCGGGCTGATGACGAGCCGGGCGGCGATCTCGTCGTTGGACAGGCCCAGCCCCACCAGGCCCATCACCTCGCGTTCCCGGACGGTGAGACTGGTCAGGTCCACGGCGGCGGGCGCCGCCGGGCGCCGGGCGAACGTCTCGATCACGCGGCGGGTGATCGTGGGGGAGAGCAGCGACTCGCCGGCGGCGACGACCCGGATCGCGCGGAGCAGGTCCGCGGGCTCGGTGTCCTTCAGGACGAACCCGGACGCGCCGTTGCGCAGAGCCTCGAAGACGTACTCGTCCAACTCGAACGTGGTGACCATGACGACGCGGGTGTCGGTCAGCGCGGGGTCGGCGGTGATCGCGCGCAGGGCGGCGAGGCCGTCCAGGACGGGCATCCTGATGTCGAGGAGGACGACGTCCGGGCGGGTGCGGCGGACCAGGGCCAGCGCGGCCTGGCCGTCCTCGGCCTCGCCGGTGAGCTCGAGGTCGTCCTCGGTCTCGATCAGGACCTTCAGCCCGAGACGGACGAGAGGCTGATCGTCGGCGACCACGACCCGGATCACCGGGCCCCTCCGGAGCGGCGGGACACGGCCGGCGTGGGCAGGTCGGTGCGCACGCTCCATCCTCCCTGCGGACGCGGGCCCGCCGTCAGGGACCCGCCGAGCTCGTCCACGCGTTCACGCAGGCCGCGCAGCCCGTGCCCGGTCGAGCGGACGAGCGGGTCACCGTCGGCGGGCAGGTCGGCGCTGCGCTCGGTGGGCTCGTCGACGATCTCGACCTCCAGGTGGTCCGCGGTGGAGCGGAGGGTGACCCGGGCCCGGGCCGGTCCGGCGTGCCGCAGCACGTTCGTCAGCGACTCCTGGACGATCCGGTAGGCGGCGAGATCGACCTCGGCGGGCAGGCCGGCAAGATCACCATCGGTCACCAGTTCCACGGCGATGCCGCACAGCCGGACCTCGGAGACCAGCCCCGGCAGCCGGCTCAGCCCGGTCAACGGCGTCCGGAGCGCCTCACCGGGATCGGTGCCCGCCGCGCCCTCGCCGCGCCCGGTGCCCTCGCCGCGCCCGGCGCGCTCCGCGCCTCCGGCCCGGCTTCCAAAGTGCTCGGCGCTTCTGTCGCCTCCGGGGTGCGCTGGACGCGCGGTGTTCCCGGCGAGCGCGGTGTTCCCGCAGAGCATGGTGTTCCCGGCGAGCACGGTGCTTTCCGCTTCCCGGGCGTTCCCGGCTCTGGACCGGGCGTCGCGGGCGCGGGTGAGGGCGAGGGTCGCCCGCAGCTCGTCCAGTGCGTCCACGCTGGTGCGGCGGATCGCCTCCAGCGCGATCTGCGCCTGCTCCGGCCGCCGGTCGAGCACATGCAGAGCCACCGCTGCCTGGAGCGAGATGATCGAGAGCCCGTGGCCGACGACGTCGTGGACCTCGCGGGCCATCCGCAGCCGCTCCTGCTCGATCCGCCGCCGGGTGGCCTCCTCCTCCGCCCGCGCCGAGGACAGCCGGCTCAGCCGCAGCAGCGCGCCCAGCAAAGCCGGAATGAAGGCCACGCAGAGGACACCGAGGCAGGTGTAGACGAGATCCCACCTGCTGTCGAGGTAGCCGCGGGAGAACGACGCCATGCTGGCGAGCAGCAGCACCGCCGCGCACATCTTCGCCGCGCGGCCGGTCACCCGTGCGGGCACCCGCACGCCCACGGTGAAGGCGGCCGCGGCGACCGCGAGCGTCGCCGGCCCGTGCGGATAGCCGATGGCGGTGTAACTGCCGATGATCAGGGTCTCGGCGGCGAGCAGGACCCGCGGGGCGTACCTGCGCAACGGGAAGACGGCCACCGCCAGCGCCAGGAGCAGGTAGGCGACCCCGTCCAGGGCGTGCCCGGGCGGGATCTGGTCCTTCGAAGCGTTCGTCGACCCGACCAGCAGGATCAGGCCGACGACGGCGGTGGGCAGGACGTCACCGGCCACCGCGGTCCCGGCTCGGCGGGCCGGTCCGGCGGGAATCCGCGCGATCAGCGCGCTGCCCGGGTAACGGGGGAAGCCCTCGAGTCCCGCGATGACCTCCAGGCGGTTCCACAGGCCGCGTGCCGCGGTCAGTCGGGTCGCCCGGTCACGCACTCCGGTCCGAGATGGGCGCTCCGCCTGTGAGGTGCGCTCGGCCTGTGCGGTGCTTTCAGTCTGTGCGGTGCTTTCAGTCTGTGAGGTGTGCTCAGCTCGTGAGGGGCTCGCAGCCCGCGAGTGTTCCTCGGCCCGCGGGGCTCCCTCGGCTCGCCGGGTTCCCTCCACCGCTCCGACGGTAGCGACCCCGGGCAGGGCGGTCATCCGTCCGCGGACGTATCCACTCGTACCCGAGCCGACGTACGGCGCCGGTTGGCACGGACGTTCTGGTGTTCCACGGACGTTCTGGTGTTCCACGGAACACCACGATCGACCGCGGTTCGCGGCGGCCAGGTCTTTACGCACGGTGCCGAGTCACTGCGGCGGTTGAGTGACAGCCGGGACTCACCCGGCCGCCGTGGTCAGCGGCGGGCGGGGTCGCGTTGCTCCAGGCGCAGACGGAGGCCTTCGGGGGTCGCGACGACGTCGGCGAGGCGGGTGCCCCGGGGGAAGGAGGGCAGGAGCACGACCGGCTCGGCGAAGACCGCGGTGTGCGCCGGTGTCATCAGCTCGCCGGGCAGTCGCTGGTTTCCCAGGACGATCTCCTCGGGAAGCAGAGCGAGCCGGCCGTCCCGGACGAGGGGGGTGCCGATGATCCGTACCGGCAGCGAGCGGTCCGGCAGCTCGATCTCGGTGCCGATGGACAGTCGCTCGTCTCCGCCGTAGGTGATCTCGGTCCACCGGGTGGGGGATGGCCGCCGTGCGCGGCAACTGTCCCCGACGCCGCCACGGCCCCCGAGCTCGCCGAGGCCCTCGATGCCGCCGAAGCCGTCCAGGCCGCCGAAGTCGCCGAGGTCACCGAAGCCCTCAGAGCCGCCGAGGTCGTCGAGTGCGTCGGTGCGGCCGGTCGGGAGCGCGCCCCCGTCGCCGCCTCTGACTCCGCCCCGCGCCCGGCCGCCGGCACCGCCCCCGGCCCGGTCAGGCCGGACGATCGGGCCGCAGGAGTCGCCGAACACCCCGGCGTAGCCGCCGAACAGCGACATCAGCGCGAAGGACGGGTCGTCCCAGGTGTTGCCGTGGGCGTCGCAGCCGCTGCGCAGGCGGCGCAGCTCGCCGTAGGTGGCGGTCGCGGAGAGCTCCAGGGTGGACGGCCGTCCGGTGGCGGCGTTGAGCAGGTACGGGAAGCTCGGCGGGCGCACGCGGACCGTCGCGCCTAGCTCGCCGAGACGTCCGCCGAGGCGGCGGCTCGCCCGCGACACGGCGATCCGTGCCGCCAGTCGGTCGGCGAGGGTGCCCACCACCGCGCCGCAGATCACCGCCAGCACGGCCGCCTCGGTGCGGGAGCGGCGGACACCGCGCCGTGCGGCCCGGCCCCCGACGGCTGGACGCCGGTCGACCGGGCCCCGGGCGGTCGTGGATGGGCGCGGGCTGGTGGCGGGCGGCGTGGCGGGCGGCATGGCGGCTCCTCGAAGATCCGTGCTGGAGGCCAGGTGCTCGTGTTCGTCTGATCACGCTCACGTCGGCCGGGCTCGGCCGGGTCCTGAGCCGAGCGCACACCGTCCGCCTGTGAGCCGGATGCGAGAAGAAACAGAATTACCTGTGCACCCACTGGTACGTCAGGAGGCCGTGTCAGACCTCACGTCGACCCGGGTGCGCCGCCCAGGGCCAGCCGGCGACTTCGTCCGGATCGCCCTTTCCGCCCCTTTCCGGCGGGCCGGGACGGGCCGTCCGTGGCAGGTCAGGCCAGGTCAGCGGGGGTCTGGTCGGAAACGCCCCCGGGCAGGTACACCCGGAAGGTCGTGCCCCCCTCGGGGGTGCTGCTCACCTCGGCGCGGCCGCCGTGCGCGGCCGCCGTGGCCGCGACGATCGACAGCCCGAGGCCGCTGCCGGAGCGGCCCCGGGCCCTGCTTCCGGCCGCCCGGTAGAACCGGTCGAAGACGTGCCGCGCGACCTCCGGCGGCATGCCGGGCCCGCCGTCCTCGACCGCCAGGACGGCCGCGCGGTCCTGGGCCGGGGTGGCCGCGTCCCATCCGGTGACCCGAACGGTCACCGTGGTGCCCGCGGGGGTGTGCACGCGGGCGTTCGTCAGCAGGTTGCCCAGCAGCTGGCGCAGCGCGTCCGGATCGCCGAGGACGTGCCGGCCGGCCTCGGGACCGGCCTCGACCTCGACGGTGACCGGGCGGCCGGGGTCGACGGCCCGCAGGTTCGCCGCCGCGTCCTCGGCGATCGTGACCAGGTCGACGTCCACCACCCGGTCGCGGGGGCGCAGCTCGTCGAGGTGCGCGAGGTAGAGGAGGTCGTCGACGAGGGTCTGCATGCGGGCGGTCTCCTCGGCCACCCGCCGCAGGGTGTCGTCGGTCTCGGCCGGCGGGACCATCCCGGCGCGCAGCAGGTCGACGTAGCCGCGGATCGAGGTCAGCGGCGTGCGCAGCTCGTGCGAGGCGTCGGCGGCGAAGCGGCGCAGGTTGTTCTGGGAGGCGACCCGGGCGGTGAAGGCGGCCTGGATCTGGCCGAGCATGATGTTCAGCGCCCGGCTGAGCTGCCCGGTCTCCGAGCGCGGCGGGCCCTCCGGCACCCGGCGGGACAGGTCGCCGGCGGCGATCGCGGACGCGGTGCTCGCGACGACGCGCAGCGGGCGCAGGCCGCGGGTGAGCAGCAGCCAGGCCAGCGTGGCGATGGCGGCGAGCATGACCAGCGCCGCGACCGCCGCTGCGACGACCAGCCGGCGCAGGGTGTCCCGGACGGTCGCCAGCGGCTGGGCGATCAGCACCTCGCCGCCGGGGACGTGGTCGAGCACCGCGCGGTACCGCTCGCCACTGTGGGTCACGGTGAACGGGGTGCCGTCGGCCGGCGGCGCGGTCGTCCCCGTGGTCTCCCCGGTGGCCTTCCCCGTGGCGATCTCGGCGAGCAGTGGTTGGGAACGGTCCGCCGGACCCGCTACCCGTAGGATTTCGCCGTCGGTCCGGCGGGCCTCCACCACGTAGTCGGTGGGCGCGATCGCCCGCTCCAGCACGGGCCGGCTGCCCGTGGGCGCCCCGGCCAGCACCGCGGCCAGCGGCAGCCGGGTGACCTGCTCGACGGCCCGCAGTCGGACGTCGACGCGGTCGACGAGGTAGCCGCGCAGGGCGACGACCGTCGCGACGATTGTCAGGATGAGGCCGGTGGCGGTCAACGCCACCAGGCCGAGCATGAGCTTCAGGCGAAGCGTCATCGGGAGTGCTCGGGCGCGGCGCCGGGGCCGGCGGCGGGCGCGGGGGCGGGCGCGGGGGCGGGGGCGGGGGCGCGCAGGGCGTAGCCGAAGCCGCGCTGGGTGTGGATGAGCGGCGGCCCGTGCTGGCCGAGCTTGCGCCGCAGGTAGCTGACGTACTGGTCGACGACGGTCGGTTCGCCGTCAAAGTCGCGGTCCCACACCGCGGCCAGGATCTGGGCGCGGGAGAGCACCCGGTTCGGGTTGTGCAGGAAGTAGCGCAGCAGGGAGAACTCGGTGGGGGAGAGCTCGACCGGCTGGTCCGCCCGGCGTACCAGGTGGGCGTCCGGGTCGAGCTCGACGTCGGCGTAGGTGAGCAGGCCCGGCGCGGGCGACGGCTCCGGTGCGGGACGGCGGGTCCGGCGCAGCACCGCCCGCACCCGCGCGATCAGCTCCTCGACGGCGAACGGCTTGGTGATGTAGTCGTCGCCGCCGTAGGTGAGACCGGTGATCTTGTCCCGGTGCGCGTCGCGGGCCGTGAGGTAGACGACGGCGACCTCCGCCCCGTCCGCGCGTAGCCGCCGGCACACCTCGAACCCGTCGGCGTCGGGCAGCATGACGTCCAGGATCAGCAGGTCGGGCTGGTCGGCGGCGGCTCGGGTGAGCGCCTCCTGGCCGGTGGCCGCCGTGACGACGTCGAAGCCGTGGAAGCGCAACGCCATCCGGACGAGGTCGACGATGTTGGGCTCGTCGTCGACGACCAGGACCCGGGGGGCCCGTGGCGGCGTGGCGGCGTCCTCGCCGAACCGCGGTGGCCGCGATGCGTCCCTCATCTCACCCATCCTCGAACAGCCGGCGTCCGGGCACGCGCCCCGGCGGGGCGGGCGGAGGCGCGGCGTGCCCTGAGGAAACCCGCACGACATGAGAGGAACGTGTGAGCCGTGGCGGCGCCGGCGGCACGGCGCCGCGGTGCCGCGGTGCCAACGGCAGTGGACGACGCGGGGTCAGCGGCAGTCGACGACGCAGGTGGGCACGGGGACCGGGGGGAGCCGGAGGTCGAGGACCGGCTCCTGGCCGTGGCCGCCGCCCGGGCGCGGCCGCGGGGAGCGCGCGGATCCCGACGCCCCGGCCGGGCGGGTGCCCGCCGTGGACGTCGAGCCGGCCGGCCGGGTGCCCGAGCTGCCCGCCGCGACGGTCTCGTCGCCAGCACCCGAGCCGGGCGGCGCGGTCCCCTGCTGCTTGGTCCCGGAGCCCGAGCCGGGCGGGCTCGGAGTGCCGGAGGCGGTGCCGCCGGTGGGTGTCGTTGTCGGGGCCGGGGAGGTGCACGGCGTGCCGGAACCGCCGTCACCGGCCTGGCAGGACTGCGCCGCGGCGGTGGATTCCGGGCTGCCGCCCTTCTGACTGAGCAGAATTGCGACCAGCAGGACGATTCCTGCCAGCACTCCGAACGCCGCCTGGATCGGGGAGATCCGGCGCGCGGATCCGCGATGCTCGCTCACTGCGCTCCGTCCGTTCCGTCCGTTGTCGGGCTGATGCGACCGGATGATCCGGCCGACACGCCACGGACACTACGGATGTCGGGCAGCAGTTACGAGCAGTACCCCCTTGTTCCCCCGGCTCAGCCGACCGGAACCGCCGCGGTCTGCTGCTCGCGGTCCTCGCGCGCCGCGCGGCGGGCCTGGGCGGCGGCCTTCTTCTCCTCCTGCCGGGTGGCCAGTGCGTCGAGGCCGGCCATGAACGCGCCGATCTCGTCGCGGGCCTTCGCGGCCTCGCCGGACAGCCCCTCCAGCTCGAGGAGCTTCCAGTGCCGAAGGATGGGCGAGACGACGTCGTCGTGATGGATCCGCAGGTCGTAGATGCCCGCCTGGGCGATGTAGCGGGCCTTGCGGCCGAAGTCGCGGATGCCGGTGCCGGGCATCTGGAAGTTCACGATCTCGTCGCGGATGACCGGGACCATGCGGTCGGGTGTCAGGCCCAGCGCCGCGGCCACCAGGTTCCGGTAGAAGATCATGTGCAGGTTCTCGTCCGCCGCCACCCGGGTGAGCAGCTTCTCGGCGATCGGCTCGCCGGTGACCCGTCCGGTGTTGCGGTGGCTGACCCGGGTGGCCAGCTCCTGGAACGACACGTAGGCCATGGCCTCCAGCGGGGTCTTGCCGCCGGAGTCGTAGCCGCGCTGCATCTGCAGCATCCGGTCACGCTCGAGCGTCACAGGATCGACCGCCCGGGTCACCAGGAGGTAGTCACGCATGGCCATCGCGTGCCGGCCCTCCTCGGCGGTCCACCGCCCGACCCACGTCCCCCACGCGCCGTCGCGGCCGAACGCGACGGCTATCTCGCGGTGATAGCTGGGCAGGTTGTCCTCGGTGAGCAGGTTGACCTCGAAGGCCATCTGGGCGGCCTCGGACAGCGAGGACTGGCCGGGCTCCCACGGGGTCGTGTCGAAGTCGCGGCCCAGGCTCCACGGCACGTACTCGTGCGGCATCCACTCGGCGGCGAGCCCGAGATGCCGGTTGACGTTGGTCTCGGCGACCGGTTCCAGCTCACGCAACAAATCGATGTCCGTAGGTGATCCCATAGGTGAACTCTTCCATCGCGCCTTGATTCGCCGCCATGGCCGCAGGGTGTGGAATCCAGGGACGGATCTGTTCCCTGGAAACAGTTCCGGCTGGCTACCGTCCGACCGGTCAGGGACCATCTCGCCATCCCGGGACAACTCGGGGACGAAATGGGGTCCCGCGGAACGCGGAACGGTACGCCCGGCGTCAGCCGAGTCCGGCGTCAGCCGAACAGTGCGCTGAGGATCTTCGGAGCGCCCGACTCGCGGTCGACGACCAGCCAGGGCGCGACCCAGCTGTCGGCGGCCAGCGACAGGTAGATCTCGGCGCAGCGCGCCTGCAGGCCCGCGTCGCTCTCGAAGGTGTCCAACGCCCGGGCGGTATCCTCCGCCGCGCGGGCCCGCGCCCCGGCCCGCGCCGTCTCCACCGGGACGTCCAGCAGCACCTGCAGGTCGGGCCGGGGCAGGCCCAGCCGCGTCAGCTCGAGTTCGGCGATCCAGTCGAGGAACTCGGCGCGCTCGGGGGCGGGCAGCCGGGCTGCTCCGTAGGCCGCGTTCGAGCCGAGGTAGCGGTCCACGATCAGCACGTCGTACGCGGCCACGCACCTCGCCAGCTCGGGCAGGGCGTTCGCCCGGTCGAGCGCGAACAGCAGCGCGGTCGCGCGGGCCGAACCGGCCAGGCCGGCAAGCCGTTCGTCGCCGTCGAGCATCGCCCGCACCGCCGTGCCCAGCGGGCCCGCGGCATAGCGCGGGAAGGCGAAGGTGCCGGCGGTGCGCCCGGTCGCGGTCACCGCCTCGACCAGCCGGGACGTCAGTGTGTTCTTGCCCGCGCCGTCGACCCCCTCGATCGCCACGATCATCGGGCCGCCCGCCCGCCCGGTGCCGGCCACGCCGAGGTCGCAGGGGTGGCCGAGGTGCTGGTCATGCTGGTCAGTCCCGGTGCTGGTCATCAATCCTCAAGCGTAGCGGGAGCCGGCGCGGTGACCCGGGGACCGCTCGACCGGCCGGAGGAACGCGACGACGTGACGGCGGTCGTCTCGCGCCCCGGCTCCGAGAGGCGGTAGATGCGCCGGGCGTTGCCCGCTCCGATGAGCTCGGCGACGCGCCGGGCGTCGTCGTCGGTCCAGTCGCCGTCCGCGATGCCGTCGCCGAGCACGGTGGACAGGGCCTGCCGGAACAGCCGCGCGCCGAGCAGGTAGAGCTCGGCGAGCCCGAACGCGTCGGTGGAGAACAGGAACCTGCTGAACGGGGCGAGCTCGAGTGCCTCGGCCAGCAGCGCCGGGGCGCGGCGCCCGACGTTGTGCACGGCGAGCCCGACGTCCAGGTGGACGGTCGGGAAGACCTGGGCCAGGTACCCCGCCTCCCGGTGGTAGGGGTAGCAGTGCAGCAGCATCACCGGCACCCCGGTCGGCGCGAGGGCCCGCAGCAGGCCGGTGAGCAGCAGCGGGTTGCACCGGTGCAGGTCGAGCTCGGCGTCGCCGTACCCGACGTGGATCTGCACCGGCAGGCCGGCGTCCACGCCCGTCCAGATCAGGAACGCGTGCAGCACCGGGTCGGCGAGCCGGATGGGGACGCCGCGGCGGATCAGGCCGAGCCAGTCGCGGACGGCGGCCGCGACCTCCCGGTCGGTGGGGCGGGTCGCCGGCAGGTCGAGGCCGACCCGGTAGGCGGCGACCGACTTGAGGCCCACGGTCGTCGGGCTCGCGCCGGTCACCCGCTCGCGGACGGTGTCGGCGAAGTGGGTCACCCCGAGCTGGCCGGTGAGGATGTCGACCGCCAGCGCCTCGGCGAGGCGCTCCAGCCGCAGGATGTCGTGGCCCGTCCCGCCGCCGGCGGTGGCGAGCTCGGTCGCCGACGTCAGCGGCTCGGGCAGGTAGCCGGCGTCGACGCAGAACGCGCCGATGCCGGCGGCGCGCAGGAAGCGCCGGTTGACCTCCTCGACGCCGAGCTCCCGGCGCCGCGCGAGGTAGACGTCCGGCGCGGCGTGCCGGGGCAGGTCGAGGACGGGGGCGCACCAGCGGCGTACGGCGAACCCGATGTGGCTGTCGAAGAGGGTCGTCCCGGCCGGGCCCGGCTCGTCGGCCTCGGTGAGCATCCGCTCGAAGTCGGGGCGGTCGAGGTCGCGCAGGAGCAGCCCGTGACAGTGATGATCGACCAGGGAGAGGCTCTCCACGCACGGCAGCACCACATGATCGTGCCCGTTTCACTGCCCGCGCATGCCTGCTGACGGAGGTTAGTCGGCCACCGGCATCCACCGTCAGTCACAGCCTGTGGATAACTTGTGGATTAATGCCCTCGGTCTGGGGACAACCGAACCGCGAAGCCAGCATGTCTGCTGTCTACCGGGGATTTCGGGTGTACCCGCCTGTGGACGGTGCCGGTGTGCGACCGGGCCTGTTCTCGGGGATCATGCCGGTCATGAACCACCACGCGGCTGAGTCGGTGGCGGCCGAACTGACATCCCAGGACGTCGTGGCGGTCGCGCTCACGTGGGTGGACAACGCCGGCATCACCCGGATGAAGGGCGTGCCGGTGAGCCGCCTGGCCCATGCGGTGACGCACGGCGTGGGCGCGTCACCGACCTTCGACGCGTTCCTTGTCGACGACTCCACGCTCGTCACCCGGCACGCCGGCGGACCGGTCGGTGACCTGCGCCTGCGCCCGGACCTCCGCCGGCTCACCCGCCTGCACGCACAGCCCGGCTGGGCCTGGGCGCCGGCCGACCGCTTCGACCTCGCCGGCCGGCCGCACGCGCAGGACTGCCGGGCCTTCGTCCGTGCCCAGACCGCGCGGCTGGCCCGGCGCGGGCTGCGCTGCCGCGCCGGGTTCGAGATCGAGTGGACGGTCTCCCCGGCCGGCCGGGACGACTTCGCCCCCGCCTGCTCCGGGCCCGCGTACGGGATGACCCGGGTGGTCGAGCTCTCCGACTACCTGCGGGATCTGGTCGTCGCCCTGACCAGCCAGGAGATCGCCGTCCTGCAGATCCATCCGGAGTACGCCGCCGGGCAGTTCGAGGTGTCGGTCGCGGCGGAGGACCCGCTCGGGGCCGCCGACACCGCCATGCTGATCCGGGAGACGGTGCGGGCGGTGTCCCTGCGGCACGGGCTGCGGGTCTCGTTCTCGCCCAAGGTCCTCGCCGGCAGCGTGGGTAACGGCGGTCACCTCCACCTCAGCCTGCACCGCGACCGCGACCGCGACAGGGACAGGGACGGCGGCTGCACCGGTGAGGTCCGTCGCTCCGGCACCGGCGGGACGAGTCTGATGTCCGGCGGGACGGGACCGTACGGCCTCACCGTGCCGGGCGAGGCGTTCGTCGCGGGCATCCTCGGACGGCTGCCCGCCCTGATGGCTCTCGGTGCCCCGAGTGTGGCCTCCTACCTGCGCCTCGTGCCGTCGCACTGGGCCGGGGCGTTCGCGTGCTGGGGCCTGGAGAACCGGGAGGCCGCGATCCGGCTGATCGTCGGGGCCGAGGGGGAGCCGGGGACGGCGAACGTCGAGGTCAAGTGCTTCGACCTGGCCGCGAACCCGTACCTGGCCGTCGGTGGAGTGCTGGCCGCCGGGCTCGCCGGCCTGGAGTGCCTCGATGATCCGCGCCGAGCGGGCGCCGCCGTCCTGCCGGAGCCGGTCGGGTGCGATCCGGCCAGCCTGGACGGCTCGGAGCGCGCCCGACGCGGGATCCGCCGGCTGCCGACCGGGCTCGGCGAGGCGGTCGCCGCCTTCGAGGCGGACGAGGTGCTGCGCGATGCCCTGGGCACCGAGCTGCACGCGACGCTCGTCGCGGTCCGCCGCGGCGAGATCGAGCTGTTCGCCGGAGCGGATCCGGCCGAGATCGCCGACCGGCTCCGCTGGCGTTACTGAGCCGACCCTCCGGTGTTTCCGGGCCGACCGGTCGGCGTCGGGCCGGGCGCGGCGGCCGCGCCCGGCCGGTGACGCAGCGCGTGTGGACGGTTCCGTGCCTGACGGCGTGGTTGGGTACCACCGAGTCACGGGTAGGCAAACCCATGCCCTCGGGTGGCGTCACATGTCACGACCTTTGGCGCCCAGCGGGGAATCCGCACAGAATTGGCGGACCTCGGTCTGTGTGAGACGTACCGCCGACGTTCGTGAGGAGCCGCGCGTGCGCAAGGTACTGGTGGCAAACCGCAGTGAGATCGCGGTTCGGGTGTTCCGGGCCGCGCACGAGCTCGGGTTGCGGACGGTGGCTGTCTACACCCCCGAGGATGTCTCCGCGCTGCACCGCACGAAGGCGTCCGAGGCCTACGAGCTGTGCGAGCCGGGTCATCCGGTGCGTGGCTACCTCGACATCGACGCGTTGTTGCGGGTCGCCAAGCAGGCGGACGCCGACACGCTGCACCCGGGTTACGGGTTCCTGTCGGAGTCGGCGGTGCTGGCGGAGGCATGCGCGGCGGCTGGCGTGACGTTCGTCGGCCCGCCGCCGGCTGTGCTGCGGCTGACGGGTGACAAGGTGGCGGCCCGTAACGCGGCGATCGCCGCGGGGCTGCCGGTGCTGCGGGCCTCGGAGCCGCTGCCGGACGGCGTCGGCGCGCAGGAGGCCGCGGCCGAGGTCGGGTTCCCGCTGTTCGTGAAGGCGTCGGCGGGTGGTGGCGGGCGCGGGCTGCGCCGGGTGCTGCGTCCGGAGGACCTCGCGGAGGCGGTGGCGAGTGCGTCGCGTGAGGCGGCGGCCGCGTTCGGGGACGGCACGGTCTTCCTGGAGCAGGCGGTGGAGCGGCCGCGTCATGTCGAGGTGCAGGTCTTCGCCGACGGCTACGGGAACGTGATCCACCTGTTCGAGCGGGACTGCTCGGTGCAGCGCCGGCACCAGAAGGTCGTCGAGATCGCCCCGGCGCCGGCGCTGGACGAACCGATCCGCGACGCCCTGTGCGAGGCCGCGGTGCGCTTCGCCCGTCACGTCGGCTATGTGAACGCCGGGACGGTGGAGTTCCTCGTCGGGGCCGACGGCGCGTTCACGTTCATGGAGATGAACCCGCGCATCCAGGTCGAGCACACGGTGACCGAGGAGGTCACCGGTGTCGACATCGTCGCCGCGCAGCTGCGGGTCGCCGCCGGGGAGAGCCTGATCGACCTGAACCTCACCCAGGACGCGATCGCTCTTCGGGGCACCGCGATCCAGTGCCGGGTGACGACCGAGGATCCCTCGGACGGCTTCCGCCCCGACACCGGGACGATCACCTTCTACCAGTCGCCGGGCGGGCCCGGGGTCCGCCTCGACGGTGCCACCTACCCGGGGGCGGAGGTCAGCCCGTACTTCGACTCGCTGCTGGTGAAGCTGACCGCGCGTGGTTCGACGCTGGAGAAGGCGTCCCGGCGCGCCCGGCGGGCGCTGGGCGAGTTCCGGGTCCGCGGCGTGCGCACCAACATCGAGTTCCTCGGCCGGCTGCTCGAAGACCCCGACTTCCTGGCCGGCGGGGTCACGACCTCGTTCATCGACGAGCGCCCCGGCCTGGTGAACGCCCTCGACGACGGGGACGCGACGAGCCGCATGCTGGCCCGGCTGGCGGAGAGCACGGTGAACGGGCACGCCCGCCCGGCGGGGGTGGCTCTGACGGAGCCGCGCACGCTGCTCCCGCCGCTGCACCCGACCGACACCCCGGCGGCCGGGTCGCGTCAGCTCCTGACCGAGCTGGGGCCGGCCGGGTGGGCGGCGGACCTGCGGGGGCGGACGGCGCTGGCAGTCACCGACACCACGCTGCGTGACGCGCACCAGTCGTTGCTGGCGACCCGGCTGCGCAGCTTCGACATCCTGGCCGCCGCGCCCGCGCTCGCCGAGCTCACCCCGAACCTGCTGAGCCTGGAGTGCTGGGGTGGGGCCACCTACGACGTCGCGTTGCGCTTCCTCGCCGAGGACCCGTGGGAGCGCCTGACGGCGGTGCGGGCGGCGGTGCCGAACATCTGCCTGCAGATGCTGCTGCGCGGGCGCAACGCCGTCGGCTACACCCCCTACCCGGACGACGTCGTGCGCGCGTTCGTCGCCGAGGCGGCGGCCGCCGGGCTCGACATCTTCCGGATCTTCGACGCGCTCAACGACATCGAGCAGATGCGCCCGGCGATCGCCGCCGTGCTGGAGACGAACGCCGTCGCCGAGGGCACCCTGTGCTACACCGGCGACCTGACCGACCCCGGCGAGCGGATCTACACCCTCGACTACTACCTGCGCCTGGCCGACCAGCTCGTGCAGGCCGGCGTGCACGTGTTGGCGATCAAGGACATGGCCGGGCTGCTGCGCCCGGCCGCCGCCCACGCGCTGGTCGCCGCGCTGCGGGAGCGCTTCGACGTACCCGTCCACCTGCACACCCACGACACCGCCGGTGGTCAGCTCGCCACCCTGATCGCGGCCAACGAGGCCGGGGTGGACGCCGTCGACGCGGCGGCCGCGCCGATGTCCGGCGGCACCAGCCAGCCGAACCTCTCCGCCCTGGTCGCCGCCACCGACCACACCCCGCGGGCCACCGGCATCCGGCTCGGCGCGCTGTCGGCGATGGAGTCGTACTGGGAGGCCGTGCGCGATCTCTACTCGCCGTTCGAGGCCGGGCTGCGCGCGCCGACCGGCGCGGTGTACCGGCACGAGATCCCCGGCGGGCAGCTCACCAACCTGCGCCAGCAGGCCATCAGCCTCGGCCTCGGCGACCGCTGGGCCCAGGTGACCGAGTGCTACGCCGTGGCGAACGACCTGCTCGGCAAGCCGATCAAGGTCACCCCGACCAGCAAGGTCGTCGGTGACCTGGCGCTGTTCATCGCCGGCGGCTCGGTGGACGTCGACCGGCTGCGTGAGCATCCCGAGGAGTACGACCTGCCCGCCAGCGTCCTGGGCTACCTGGCCGGCGAACTCGGCACACCCCCGGCCGGCTTCGCCGAGCCGTTCCGGGAGCGGGCGCTGGCCGGCCGCCGTCCCGAGCCGCCCGCGGCCACCCTCGCCACCGAGGACGCCGCCGCGCTGGCCGAGCCCGGCGCCGGCCGGCGGGCGGCGCTGTCCCGGCTGCTGTTCCCCGGCCCGTGGAAGGACTACCGCAAGGCCGTCGCCACCTACGGCGACTCCTCGGTGATCCCCACCGAGGCGTTCCTGTTCGGCCTGGTCCCCGGCCGCCCGGCGAGCGTCATGCTCGAACCCGGAGTCGAGATCATCGTGACGCTGGAGACGGTGGGCGAGCCGGACAGCGGCGGCATGCGCACCCTCTACCTGCGGGTCAACGGCCAGCCCCGCCCGGTTCGGGTCCGCGACAACTCGATCAAGGCGACGGCCACCGCGGCCCGGCGCGCCGACCCGTCCGACCCCACCCACGTCGGCGCCGGCCTGCCCGGGATCGTCACCTTCGCCGTCGCGGCCGGCGACGAGATCGAGAAGGGCCAGAAACTCGCCGTGGTCGAGGCCATGAAGATGGAGGCCGCGGTCACCAGCCCGGCCGCCGGGAAGATCGCCGAACTCGTCCGCTCCAGCGGCGAATCCGTAGAGGTCGGCGACCTCCTCCTGATCCTGCGCCCCTGACCGTCCTCCGGACCCCGTCCGCCGGCACCCGGCGGACGGGGCACCGGGGCCTCAGAGCCGGTGCGCGCCGTGCCCGGAGCGGCCCGGGACGTCGCCCGGGCGGCCCAGGCCGCCGTCCGCTGACGGGGTCGCCCCGCCGGCCGGGCGGCGCAGCCGGGACGGGTGGAACACCCAGGCGCGCATCAGCAGGAACCGGACCACCGTCGACGCCAGGTTCGCCAGCACGAGCACGCTGACCTCCGGGAACCGCCCCGGGGAGTCGCTCGCCGCGTGCAGCGCGGCCAGCGAGCCGCTGGTCAGGAGCAGCCCGATGGCGAAGACGAACAGCCCCTGCAGGTGATGGCGGCCGGCGTCGCCGCGGCCGGTGACCCCGAAGGTGAGCCGGCGGTTGGCGGCCGTGTTCGCGACCGCCGTCACCAGCAGCGCGATCAGGTTCGCGGCCTGGGCCCCGGTCGCGGTGCGCAGCAGCACGAACAGCACCAGGTAGGCCAGTGTGCTGGCGATCCCCACCCCGGCGAACCGCAGCAGCTGTCCGGTCAGCCCGGCCGGCACTCCGGTCACCGCGGATCCGGGCGCCACCGATCCGGTGGCCGCGGCTTCTGCGGCTCCGGGCCCGGTGGCCTCGGGCATTCCTCCCTGCACTCCGGCTCCAGTCGTCGTCGCTGTGGGTCTGGCGGTCCCGCCCGCACCCGCGGCGCCTGTCCAGGTCAGCGGAGCCCGTCCGAACTCGTGGCGCAGCTGCGCGACGGGCAGGGCGCCCGTCCCCAGCGCCCGGGCGAGCCGGGCGACGCCCTTCAGGTCCGCCATCGCGGTCGCGAGTACGTCCACCCGGCTGTCCGGGTCGTCGACCCAGTCCACCGGGACCTCGTGGATGCGCAGGCCGCACCGCTCGGCGATGACCAGCATCTCCGTGTCGAAGAACCACCCGGTGTCCTGCACCAGGGGCAGCAGGCTCGCGGCGACGTCCGCGCGGATGGCCTTGAAACCGCACTGGGCATCGGTGAAGCGGGCGGCGAGGGTGCCGCGCAGCAGCAGGTTGTAACAGCGGGAGATCACCTCCCGCTTCGGCCCGCGTACGACCCGGGACGACGGCGCGAGCCTGGTCCCGATCGCCAGGTCGGAATGCCCGGAGATCAGCGGAGCGACCAGGGGGAGCAGCGCGGCCAGGTCCGTCGAGAGGTCGACGTCCATGTAGGCCAGGACGGGTGCGGTGGAGGCGCCCCAGGCAGCGCGCAGCGCGCGGCCGCGTCCCTTGGCCTCCAGGTGGATCACCGAGACCTCGGGAAGCTCCTCCGTCAACGCTCGGGCGATGGCCAGCGTGGTGTCGGTGCTGGCGTTGTCCGCGACTGTGATCCGGAACGGATAGGGAAAGGCCCCCCGCAGGTGGGCGTGCAGCCGGCGCACGCAGGGCGCCAGGTCGTTCTCCTCGTTGTAGACCGGGACGACCACGTCGAGCACGGGCTGGCCGGCCGGGAGCAGCCCGACCCGCGGCCTGGGCACCAGGTCGGTCCGCTCGGCCTCGGCGGAGCGGGTGGCCGTCACGTGGGAGCTGGTCACCCTGCTGTCGCTGGTCCTGGCATCCGTCGTCATGTTGTTCACGGTCCGCCCGGGGCCTGTGCCCGGCGTGTGCCATCCCTGTGCCCCCGCTGTGAGACCGCCCCCCGGTCGGGCCGGGGGCGCTGTCGCCGGTGCCCCGGCCGGGCCGGGCCGTGGTGTCGCCGGTGCCCTGGCCGTCGGCGGGTCTC
The DNA here is from genome assembly GCF_000018005.1 of Parafrankia sp. EAN1pec. Taxonomy (GTDB): domain Bacteria; phylum Actinomycetota; class Actinomycetes; order Frankiales; family Frankiaceae; genus Parafrankia; species Parafrankia soli. The sequence continues at coordinate 7,903,633 of NC_009921.1, read as the reverse complement.
GGTCTGGCGGTGGAAGCCCCGGGTCCGTTTCTGGTGCTCGGCTACTCGCCATTTAGTTTCTTTCTCGCCGTTTCAGGGGCATTTCCGGCGAAATTCGCTCTGAAAGGGCGAGCGGGATGCCAAACGGCGAGCAGGCCACCCCGATGTCCGGGGTTTTTGTCCGATAGATGCAGGTCTGGCCTCGCCGTGGTGGCGCGGGCCGTGGCCCAGCTGCTCGTGAAAGCGAAACCGGCCCGACACCTGGGGCTCCACTGCCCGTCAGAACGGGCCCACCCCGACACCCTGACAGGGGACGCCCCCCACCCCCCGGCCATCTGGGCCGGGCGCAACGATGTGTGGCGGGTGGGTGAGTCCCGATGGACTCACCCACCCGCCACGGTTGTGCCGAGCCGGGGTCAGGCTGTGGTGGTGCCGCTGGTGGTGGTGCCGGTGGTGGTTGGGGTGGTCAGGTTGTAGAGGGTTGTGCCGTCGACGGTGGTGGCGGTGAAGTTCGCCGCCACCCAGGCGGCGATGTCACTGGACGCCCGGCTTCCGCCGTTCTGCCCGCCGAAGCCGCCGCCGCCGATGAAGTAGTGGATGCGGCCGTCCGCCACGTACTGCTTGAACTGCTCAAGGGTGGGGGAGGGGTCGCTGCCGTTGAAGCCGCCGATCGCCATCACCGGATCGCCGCTGGCGAGCTGGTAGCCGGCCGCGGTGTTCGACCCGACGGACGCCGCCACCCAGGTATAGGACGAGGCGTCCGCCTTCAGCAGCGCGAGGACCTCATCGCTGGGCTTACCGGCGTCGAGCAGGCCGCCCATGCCACCGCCCATGCCGCCGCCGGGCCCGCCCTGCGTGCCGCCCTGAGCCGCCCCACCCGGCGTGGTACCGCCGGGCGCCGTGCCGCCGCCGGGGACCTGCGTCGTGCCCTGCTGGGCCCCGCCGTTGCCGCCGCCAGGACCGCCGAACAGCTGCCGTCCGCCGCCTCCGCCAGGTCCGCCGCCCGGGCCGCCGAAGCCCGAGCCTGCGGGGCCCGCGGACGGGATGGAGCCGGTGTGCGGGGTGGCCGCGGTCGCGACCGAGTAGCCGAACGGCCCGAGCAGCGCCGCCACCAGCGCGGCCGCGACGACCGCCACGCGGGCCGCCTGGGGCAGCCGCGAGAGCACGATGAGCAGCAGTGCCGCCGCGAAGCCGACGATCAGCACGACCCAGCGCATCCACGGGTTCCAGTCGGGTGTGCGGTCGAGCAGGACGTAGGACCACAGCGCGGTCAGTACCAGGATGCCGGCCATGGTGGCCGCGGCGATCGGGTGCTCACGGCGGCGCCACAGGGTCGCGGCTCCCATGCCGACCACGGCGCCGACCGCCGGGGCGAGCGCGACCGTGTAGTAGGCGTGGAAGATGCCCTGCATCTGGCTGAACACGATGCCTGTGACCAGCAGCCAGCCGCCCCAGACCGCGAGCGCGGCCCGTCCGGGATCGGTGCGGGGAGCGCGCCGGGTGATCCACAGGCCCGCCACCAGCAGAGCGAGCGCGGTAGGCAGCAGCCAGGAGATCTGGGCGCCGACCTCGGAGCCGAACATCCGGCCCCACCCGGTCGAGCCCCACATGCCGCCACCACCGGCGCCGCCCGCCGCGCCGCCGCCGCCGACGCTGCCGGACTCGTTACCGGTCAGCCGGCCCAGGCCGTTGTAGCCGAGAGTCAGCTCCAGGATGCTGTTGTGTTGCGACCCGCCGATGTACGGGCGGGCCGAGTCGGGGACGAGCTCGACGATCGCGATGAAGATCCCGGAGGGGACGATCAGCCCGAGCGCGCCCGCTCCGACCTGCCACAGCCGCCGGGTGAACCGCGTCGGCGCGGTGACGAGGTAGACGAGGGCCAGCACCGGGACGATCAGCAGCGCCTGCAGCATTTTCGTCAGGAAGCCGAAGCTGACGAACACCCCGGCCCAGACCAGCCAGCGGGTACTCGCGGTCTCGACGGCGCGCAGCGTCGCGTACGCCGCGGCGACCAGCAGCAGGACGAGCAGGGCGTCCGGGTTGTTGAACCGGAACATCAGCGTCGCGACCGGGGTGATCGCGAGGACGGCCCCGGCGAGCAGCGCCGCGCCGGCGGGGAAGGCCCGGCGCACCGCGGCGTAGAGCAGGCCGACCGTGGCGACGCCCATCAGCGCCTGCGGGACGAGGATGCTCCAGGCGTTCACGCCGAAGACGCGCGCGGAGAGCGCCATCACCCAGATCGAGGCCGGGGGCTTGTCGACGGTGATGGAGTTCCCGGCGTCCGAGGAGGCGTAGAACATCGCCTTCCAGCTCACCGAGCCGGCCTGCACCGACGCCGAGTAGAAGGCGTTCGCCCAGCCGGAGGCGCCCAGCCCCCACAGGTAGAGGACGGCCGTCGCCGCGAGCAGCCCGAGCAGCGCGGGCCGCACCCACCGCGGGTCGTCGGGACGTCCCCGCGCGAACCGGCCGATCCGACCGTCGCCGGCCAGATGCCGCCCGGACGCCCCGCCCGCCCGCCCGGGAGCACCGGCGGGCCAGTGCGTGCCCGGAACGGTCGCGTGGTCAGCCCCCGCGTAGGCCGCGTGGTCAGCCCTCGCGTAGGCCGCACGGTCAGCCCTCGCGTAGGCCGCGTGGTCGAACTGGTCGGTCGGCGGTGACGGCGTCGGTGAGGTCGGCATAAGAATCAGGGTCGGGCGTCGACCTTTCCCGGCCTTGTGCCCCGCCTGTGTATTGGCTGTGGGTCCGACCGGAACATATGTTCGAACGCTACAGCTGAGTGAGATCAACCTTGACCGGGAAGGGGGCAACGGCGTCGACGACGCCCGTGAAGACCTCGCCATCGCGGTACGTCCCGGTCGCCGGGTCAAGGACGCAGGTATGGACGACCGGGACGCCGGCGGGGGGCTGCTCGACTCGCCAGTAGTACGAGATTCCAGCTCTCGCGTACTGCTCGGCCTTGACGATCCGATCCGTCGTCTCCGAACCGGGCGAGACGACCTCGGCAACGAGCAGGATGTGCTCGGGACGAGCCGGCATGATGTCGATCGTGTCGGCACGGTACACGACCACGTCCGGACGCCGATTCGTCAGCGGCACATCCTGAAGCCGGACGTCGAAGTCGAAGTCCGCGTTCCAGTCCGGCCCGGCCGCCGACTCCAGGGCGACCGCGAGGATCTTGATCAGCCGGTTGTGACGCTTGGACGCGCTGGGACTCACGACGATCATTCCGTCCACGATCTCGATGCCCGCGCACTGCTCCTCGGACCAGGAGTCGTACTGCTCCGCCGTGATCTGCTGATGCATCCAGGCAGGAGCGATCATCTCCGCGGTGATGGCGCACCTCCCCTCAGGAGACCCGGCAGGCCTGATCCCGCCACATCAGCCTAGCGCCGTCAGGCCGAGGAACTGCTCACCGAACGAGGGCGACTACCCGACCTCTGGGTGGGACAGTGCCCCACCGGTGCATCACCTGTGAGGGCGGGTCCCCGCGGCCGTCACGGCGGGATCGGCGGCGTCGGGCGCGCAGCCGTCGACGGCGCCCGGTGGGTCGAGGGCGCCCGGTGGGTCGAGGGCGCCCGGGTCCGGGGCGCCCGGGTCGGCGGTGTCCAGGGGCAGGACCACGGTGAAGGCGGTGCGGCCGGGACGGCTCGCGGCCGAGACCCGTCCATGGTGCGCCTCGACCACCGCCGCCACGATGGACAGCCCGAGGCCGGTGCTGCCGGCCGCGCGGGAACGCGAACTGTCCCCCCGCGCGAAGCGCTCGAACACCTTCGGAAGCAGTGCGTCCGGGATGCCCGGCCCGTCGTCGATCACCGAGAGCACCGCGGACGGCCGGCCCGCGCCAGGCTCGTTCGCCACCGGAGCGGAGGGCCCCGGAGCGGAAGGTCCCGGCTCGACGGTCAGCCGGGCCGTCACCCGGCTGCCCGGCGGGGTGTGCGTGCGGGCGTTGGCGAGCAGGTTGGCGAGGACCTGGTGCAGCCGGGCCGGATCGCCCGCCACGGTCACGGGCATGCTGGGCAGGTCCAGCTCGAAGCGGTGCTCGGGCGCGGCCACGTGGGCGTCGCTGACCGCGTCCACCACGAGCCGGGAGAGGTCGACGGTCTCCCTCACGAGCGGGCGTCCGGAGTCGAGGCGGGCCAGCAGCAGCAGGTCGGAGACGAGCGCGGTCATCCGCGCGCTCTCCGACTCGACCCGGCCCATCGCGTAGGCGACGTCCGGCGGGACGGTGTCGCGGGTGCGCCGGGTGAGCTCGGCGTAGCCGCTGATCGCCGCCAGCGGTGTGCGCAGCTCGTGGCTGGCGTCGGCGAGGAACTGGCGCATCCGCGTCTCGCTCGCGTGCCGGGCCGAGAACGCCGCCCCGATGTGGCCGAGCATCCGGTTCAGCGCCGCGCCGACCTGCCCGACCTCGGTCCGGGGGTCGGTGTCGACGTCCGGTGCCACCGCCATGAGGTCGACGGCCCCCCGGTCGAGCGGGAGCTCGGCGACCCGGCTCGCCGTCGCCGCGACCCGGTTCAGCGGCCGCAGCGTGACCCGGATGATCGCCGCGCCCGCGATGCCCGCGGCCAGCACCCCCAGCGCCGCCACGATCGCTCCGGCGATCCCGACCTCGGTCAGGGTCGCGCTGACCTCGTTCATCGGCACGCCGGTGACGAGCACCGTCTGCCCGTTGGGGTCGAAGTGGGCGATGAGGCGGTAGTCGCCCTGGTCGGCGATCGCGCGGGTGTGTTCCTGGCCGTCGAGCGGGATCTGGGCCACCACGGCGGCGTCCACGCCGGTGAGCGGCTGCACGTCGCCGTTGTCGTCGATGACGGCGACGGCGGCGCTCTCGATCAGGGAGGTCAGGTCCGGGGCCGCCGATCCCGGCGGTGGCGCGCCCCGCAGCGCCTCGCGCGCCGAGCTCTGGGCGGTGGTGTCGGGATCCCGCAGCTTGAAGACCGCGCCGAGGGTCCCCGACGGCTGACCGCGGAAGCCCAGGAACCAGTCCACCCGCTCGTCGGCGGTCAGGTCCGGCGTGGGCGGCTGGGCCAGGCTGGGAGTTCCGGCACCCCCCGGGCCGGCGTTTCCATAGCCGGGCAGCATGACCGGTCCGGCCTGGCTGGTCAGCCCCCAGCGGCGGCTCGCGTCCTCCAACCGGTCGTCGAGCTGCTGGACGAGCACCCCGCGCAACGCGACTGCCGTCACGAAGACGATCACCGTGGACATCACGGCGAGCAGCGCGAGGAGCAGCGCGAGCAGCCTGGTACGCAGCGACCAGCCGGCCGGGCCGCGCCGCCGGTGGGTGCCGGTGGTGCCGGTCATCGTCACGGGCCCGGTCAGGTCGCCGGCCGGAGCACGTAGCCGGCGCCGCGCATTGTGTGGATCATCGCGGGCCGGCCGGCGTCGATCTTCTTGCGCAGGTAGGAGACGTACAGCTCGACGACGTTCGCCTGGCCGCCGAAGTCGTAGTTCCACACCCGGTCGAGGATCTGCGCCTTGCTCAGCACCCGGCGCGGGTTGCGCATGAAGTAGCGCAGCAGCTCGAACTCGGTCGCCGTCAGGCGGATCTCGCGGCCGGCCCGGGTGACCTCGCGGCTCTCCTCGTTCATGATGAGGTCGCCGACGACCAGCACCGCGCCGTCCCAGATCGTCGAGCGGTGCAGCCGGCGCAGCAGCCCGCGCAGGCGCGCGACGAGCTCCTCCAGGCTGAACGGCTTGGTGACGTAGTCGTCGCCACCGGCGGTGAGGCCGGCCACCCGGTCCTCGACGGCGTCGCGGGCGGTGAGGAACAGCACCGGCACCTCGGGGCTGTCCGCGCGCAGCTTGCGCAGCACCTCGAGGCCGTCCATGTCGGGCAGCATGATGTCGAGGACCACCGCGTCCGGCCGGAAGTCGCGGGCGGCGCGCAGCGCGCCGCGCCCGTCCTGCGCGGTGCGCACTTCCCAGCCCTCGTAACGCAGGGCCATGGACAGCAGCTCCGACAGTGTGTTCTCGTCGTCGACGACCAGAATGCGGGGGCTCGACGGCTGCATTCCGTCAGCATGGGATGCATTCCTGTGGGCTTCCTGAACATCTCCTGTGGGTTGGCTGTGCGCCCGCGCGGGCGACGCGGTGGCCGGCCCGCTGCGGTGGGCACATAACCAGCGCTCAGCGTCGTCACAGGCTGCGCACAGGTTATCGGCGAAATCTCCTCCCGACGGCGGCGACCGACCCGCCGGGACGAGGAGTTCGGACATGAGCCACGTCGGGCCCGACGACCCGCCCGAGTCCTCGCCGTCGAGCGGGCCGGTCCCGTCACCGGCGGGGGGCAATCCCCAGCCGCTGTCGACGAGCGGGCCGCCGCAGGCGAGCACATGGCCGGCACCGCAGGCAGGTGGTGAGCCGGCGCCGCACGCGACTGGGAGCCACGCGGCTGGAAGTGGGGCCTCCCAGGCGCCCGGCTGGACCGGGTCGCCGGCCTGGAGCGGGCCGCCGCCGCCGGGGCCGGGGTCGGCCCCGGGCGAGGTCTCGTCCCGGGCGGCTGCCTCTCCCGGCGCGCCGGTGCCCGGCGTGAGCCCGCCGCCGCGGGTGGCCTCGGGTGCGCTGCCCCGGTGGAGCCTGGGCCGGACGGCCGTGGCCGGAGCCATCGCGCTCGCTCTCGCCGTCGGCGCGGCGGCCGCGGTCAACGCCAGCAGCCTGGGCTCGGACGGAGCCGGCGGCGGCCCCGGCGGCCTGCGCGGCGGGCCGTTCCAGGTCATGAACCCGGCCGGATCGGCGGTGACGGCGGGTGGCACCGGCACCGGTTCGCTGCACGGGGAGTACGTCACCGCGGACCGCTCCGGCGGCTACACGACCGTCCGGACCCAGTCCGGCGAGGTCACGACAGTGCAGCCCACCGCCGTCACGGTGCGCAGCACGGACGGCTTCACCGCGACATACACGGTCACGGACGAAACGCTCGTGGACGGCCGCACGGGTGGGATCGGCAACGTCGACGTCGGTGACACCGTCGGGGTCACCGCGACCGTGCCCGATGACGATCCGGCCGACGGCACCCCGTCGACGTCCACCGCGACCGCGACCGCGATCGTCGAGGAGACCACCGGCCAGGGCCAGGGCCAGGGGCAGACCCAGGGCCAGATTCCGAGTCAGGGGCAGGGGCAGAGTCAGGGGCAGCCGCCGGGCGGAGCGGGCGGCCTGACAGGGCGCGGCGGGCTGGGCGGGGGCGCGTTCCCCGGCTCGCCGCCGGGGCAGGGCACGGCGGCGGGTGGGACGGACCCCACCGTCCAGGGCGGGGCCGCCCCGGTGCCGCCGTTGCCTGGTATGGCAGCCCCGCTCGCGCGGCAGACCGCCCTCGTCCCGTCAGCCACCCGGCTGGAGGGTGGGCGGGGCGGCACCGAGACCGGCACGGCCGTGGCCACCGCCGCCTAGTTCTGGAACATCATGACCAACCGTGGCCCGCGGTGGCCGCGTCATCGACCCGGCCCCGAACCCCTGCCCCGGGCCTGTCCCGGCAGGTGTCGTCGGGACGACGTCATCGTGTCCGTGTGGCCCGCTACGGGTGTCAAGCCGCGCCTACAGTGGACCAATGGCCGTTCGTGTAGTCCTCGCTGAGGACAACGCCCTGCTTCGGCATGGTCTGGCAACGCTGATCGAGCGTGCGGACGGCCTGGAGCTCGTCGGCACGGCGACCGATCAGCCGTCCCTGGAACAGGCGGTGCGCGACCACGATCCGGACGTGGTGGTGACCGACATCAGGATGCCGCCGTCCCGTTCGGACGAGGGCATCAAGGTCGCCGGGTGGCTGCGGCGGGAGCGCCCGGCGGTCGGCGTCGTCGTCCTCAGCCAGCACGCCGAGGCCACCTACGCCCTCGCGTTGCTCGAGGGCGGCTCGTCCGGGCGGGCGTACCTGCTCAAGGAGCGGGTGGCCGGCGTGGACGACCTGCTGCGGGCCATCCGCGCGGTCGCGGCCGGAGAGTCGGTGATCGACCCGGCGGTGGTGGAGGGGCTGGTCGCGGCGAACGCGCGCCGCCAGCACACCGAGCTGGACCGGCTGACCCCGCGCGAGCGGGAGGTGCTGAGCCACATGGCCCAGGGCTGGAGCAACGCGGCGATCGCCGGGACGCTGGTCCTGTCCGAACGGGCGGTGGAGAAGCACAGCAACTCGATCTTCGCGAAGCTCGGCCTGACCGACGAGCCCGACCTGAACCGGCGGGTGAAGGCCGTCCTGCTCTACCTGCACTCGGGGCATCGCCCCGCAAGCGGGTCGACGGGGAAGGTAGCCACACCGACCTGATGACATGGTCGCACCCTTGGGCACCGTGAGCCGCACGGCGAGACTGTGTCCATGAGCTCCCCTCCGGCGGTCTCCGTGCTGGTCGTTGACGACCAGCGGCCCTTCCGGCTCGCCGTGCGCGCGGTCCTGCGCCGTGCCGCCGGTTTCGTCCTCGCCGGTGAGGCCGAGACGGGCGAGGACGCGCTTACCGCCGCCGCCGAGCTGCGCCCTGACCTGGTGCTCATGGACGTCAACCTGCCCGGTATCGACGGCGTGGTCGCCGGCGCGCGCATCCGCGAGGACGCGCCCGACACGGTCGTCGTCCTGTGCTCGACGTACGGGCGGACGGACCTGCCGGCGGCCGTCGCGGCCAGCGGGCTGGACTACCTGTGCAAGGAGGACCTGGCACCGAGCGTCCTACGCGAGATCTGGAGCCGGCGCACGCCGCCGTCCGATCCGCCCCGATAGCCGGGGCTGGCCCGTGCGGGGGGTGGTCACTCCCCGCGCAGGACGGCCCCCGGCAGCAGCCGCCACGCGCGCCAGGCGGGCAGGGCGGCGACGAGCAGGCCGACGGCGATCGCGGCCGGCGGGAGCACGGCGAGCACCCGCACGGGTATCGCCAGGTCGGCGGACACCCCGGTCGCGGTCGCGATCTCCCACCAGACCAGACGTCCGATCAGCATGCCGGCCGGGATACCGACGGCGACGGCCAGCGCCGCGCTCACGCACGAGGTCGTCAGCGGGATGCGGGCCGTCTGGGACGGTGTGAAGCCGAGGGTGCGCAGGATCGCGAGCTCGCCGTGGCGGCGCCGCCAGGTGGTTCCGGCGGCGTGGCCCGCGGCGGCCACGGCCAGCGCGGCGAGCACGGTCTGGAGCAGGGCCGGGAGCCGGCCGATGCCGCCCAGGTTGGCGATCTCGGTCGGCGGGCGGCCGACGTCCAGCTCGTACTCGGTGCCCAGCGCGGCGGCGAGGTTCACCGGGTTCACCGGGTCGACGGCGCGGACGAGCGCGCTGCGCAGCGGCTGCGTCTGCTGGACCCGGGCGAGCGTGGCCGGCTCGACGAGCATGCTCTCGCCGAGCCGCTCCCCGCCGGGGACGGGGCCGACCCCGATGCCGACGACGGTGAGCACGGCGTGCCCGCCGTCGTTCGCCGCCACGCTCACCGTGCTGCCCACCCCGAGGTCGAACCGCTGGGCGGCCCGTGGGCCGAGGACGACCTCGTTCAGGCCCCGCGGCGCCACACCATCGAAGATCGTCCATCCCACCGCCCCTGTGGACGTCACCGGGCCGGCGCGCGTGGTCGCCTTCGGCGCGAGGGAGTAGACGGCGACGTCCTCGCCGGGGCTGGTGTCCCCCCGCCCGATCGCCCCGGGGCCGGCGTCGCCCGGGCCGTCGCCCTGTATGGGGTCCGGCGCCCGCAACGCCCGGCCCTCGGCGTCGATCTCGATGGTCGCGGTCGAGGCGTCGAGCATGCTGACGGCGGCGACCCGGGGGTCGGCCGCGAGCCGGTTGACGATCTCCGGGCGCGCGTCGGTGATCTCCAGATCCGCGTTCCATCCGTACCGCTGCGGCTCGTCTACCAGGCGGTTCATGCCGGCGGCGATCGTCGCGGCGGCGACCAGCCCGGTCACCCCGATGGCTGCGCCCGCGACGGCGGGCCGGCGTGTGGCCGGCGAGTGGTCCCGGCGGCGCCCGAGCGCGAACGCGGTTCCGATCCACAGCCAGACCGGGCCGCGCATGCAGGCCGCGCCGCGGGCCAGCGGGGATCCGGCACCACCCTGGCCCGTCGCCGCCGGTGCCGCCGCCGAGCCGACCGGTGACAGGGACGACACGGCCGGCAGGGGTGACACGGCAGACGAGCCGAACCGGGCCGCCGGCCCGAAGGCCCCGGCAGCCAGGGCGGCCATGCCCAGACGGGGCACGAGGGGTCCCGGGTCTGCCGGGCGACGTCCGGTTCGGGCCGCGGTGCCGCCGGCGAGCAGGAGGGTGATGAGCAGGCCCGCCGCTCCGGCGCCGCACACCAGCGCGACGTGCGGCGCGTAGCCCGGGTGGGGCTCCACCCCGGCGAGCGGCCCGAGCGGTTCCAGCAGGCCCGCGATGAGGGGGCCCGCGGCGGCGGTCACCCCCGCCAGCCCGGCGGCGGGCAGCGCCGCCAACGTCCGCGCGCCGGCGCGGCCCAGCCCGGTCAGGCCGAGCACCGCCTCGATGCGCTGGGCGTGCGCGCTCGCCGCGTGGTGGCGGTAGAACGCCTGCCCGGCGGCGGCGAGGCCGGCGACGCCGACGACGGCGGCGAAGACGACCAGCCCGGTGACGAGGACGCGCTGGGTCGCGGCGATGCGGGCGTCGCCGTCGGTCGCCGGCCGGGACACCTGCAGCGCGGGGAACTCCCCGGCCAGCGGGTCGCGCGCCAGGCCGTCTCCCAGCCGCCGCAGCGCCGTGCTGACGGCCGCGACGGTCCGCGGGCCGGGCTCGAGCCGCAGCATGACCGCGGTGGAGACGGGATCGAGCCGGCTTGCCAGCGCTGGGCTGACGGCCAGCGGCATCTGCCGGGCGTTCTCGCCGGCCATCCTGGTCAGGCCGGTGATCGTCAGTTTCAGGACGGGCCCGCCCGGGGTGCCGAAACCGGTGTCGAAGCTGAGGAAGTCCGACGGCGTCAGCAGCCGCAGCCGCAGCGTGTCGCCGACGCCCACCCCCCACCGGGCGGCCGCCCGCTCGTCGAGGACGGCCTCGTCCGGCGCGGCCGGGTCATACCCGTGACCACGGACCACCACGGGCTCGTACAGGCCGCGGTGATCGGCCGGGCCGCCGATGATGCCGATGTAGGCCAGCGACGGCTGGTCCTCCAGCCGTCCGACCATCCCGACGCCCGCCCACGCCTGCGCGACCCCCGGGATGGCGGCCACCCTGCGGGCCAGCTCCGGGTCGTCGCTGAAGTAGCTCACCTGGAGGTCGGCGACCGAGGAGGCGCGCTCGAGTCGGTCGTGCGCCGTGGCGGTGCGCCGGACGAGCGCCGCCGTCCCGGCGACCACGGCGACGACCATGCCGATGAGCACGCCGAGGGCGATCAGCGCCGCCCACCGCCGCCGCAGCTCACTGCGCGCGATCATCCCGATCGCGCCGAGGACGGCCATCAGCCGCCACCCACGGGCACGACGCCGATGACGCCCGTCCCGGAGCCGGGGGACGACTCCCAGCGCAGCGTGCCGCCGATCGCGCCGATGCGGTCCGCCATGTTCGTCATGCCGTGGCCACGCGCGGAGCTCTCCGGTTCGAAGCCGGCGCCGTCGTCCCACACGGCGAAGGTGAGCGACCCCTCCCGCTCGCCGAGCGTCACCTCCACCGAGCTGCCGGGGGCGTGCTTGGCCGCGTTCTGCAGCGCCTCCAGGCAGCAGAAGTAGACGGCGGCCTCGACGTCCGGGGGGTAGCGGCCGATGTCGTCGGCCCGCACCGTCACGCCCACCGTGGAACGCTGCCCGGCGGCCCGCAGCGCCTCGGTCAGGCCCGAGGACCGCAGCAGCGGCGGGTAGATGCCGTGCGCGAGGTTGCGGACCTCGGTGATCGTCTCGGTCACCTGCTCGGCCATGGCGGTGAGCAGCTCGTCGGCGGCGGCCAGGTCCTCGTCGCGTTCCGGCGCGCCGGGCACGGACCCGTCGCCGTCGTTCGAGCTGCTGCCGTTCGAGCTGCTGCCGTCCGAGTCACCGTCCGAGATGAGGTCGCGGACCAGCCGGAGGCCGACGGCGAGCGAGACCAGCTGCTGCTGCGCCCCGTCGTGGAGATCGCGCTCGATCCGGCGTCGCTCGGCGTCCGCGGTGGCGACCAGGCGGGCCCTGGAGCCGCGCAGCTCTTCGTTGGCGTGCCGCAGGTCGGTGAGTGCGTCGCGCAGGTTGGCGTCGAGCTGGCGGTTGTGCAGGACGGTGCCGACCCGTGTCCCGAGCTCGGCGAGCATCCGGTCCTCGGCCTCGGAGAACCGGGGGGCCTCCGGTGGCCGCTGGGCGACGAGCATCCCGAGCAGGGCGCCGCCGGCGCGGGCGGGGACGACCCGTACCTGGGCGTCCAGGTACCGGCGGGCGAGCTGGGGGACCCACAGCGACAGCCACCCGGGCCCCGCCACCCTGGTCCGCGCGAGCACGATGAGATCACCGGCGGTGAGGGCGATCGTCGAGCCGACCTCGGCGGGCCCGCCGGCGGCGGCACCGGGACCGCCCGCAGCACCGGGACCGCCCGCAGCGGGCCTACCGGCGTCCTGCCCACCGGCGTCCGGAGCGGTCGCGGGTGGGCTCTCCGGCGTCACGACGGCGGCGGTGAGGCGCCCGGCCGCGCCGGTCCAGATCTCCACCCGCTGCAGGGAGAGGCTGCGCCGCAGGGCGTCACCCAGCCCGGCCAGCGCCTCGTCCAGGCTGGTACCGCGGCTCGCGTCCTCGCCGAAGGTCCGCAGGACGTCGTCGGGCGCGTACCGGGCGCCCCGCACGGCGTGCCGGACGAGCGCCGCCGTCCGGGCCCGAGCCCCGGCGGCCAGGACGGCGGCGAGGGCCGCCGCGATCAGGACCGGGCCGGTGAAGCTCTCGCCGCCGTCCGGCGGGCGGTGCCCGAGGGTGGCCAGCGCGCCCGCGAGGCCCACCGCCGCGATCGCGGCGAGGCAGGCGAGGTCGGCGGCGATGGTCAGAACGCGTTCGGAACGGCGCCGCGCGCGGGGCGCCCAGCCGGCGGCCACCCCGGCGGTGAGCAGGACGGCGTCCACGGCCAGCGGGGCGGACCATGGCGGCGTTCCGGCACCGAGCAGCCGTGGGGCGGCGCACGCGGCGGTCACCGCGGCCCCGGCCAGGGCCGCCGCGGTGAGGAGCTGGCGCCGCGGGTGGGTCACGCCGACACCTCGGCCCGCCCACGACCGGCGCCGCCGCCCGCAACCGTGGCGGCGCCGGCACCGGCGCCGGCGCCGGCCGCACCTGTGCCGGCACCGGCACCGCCGCTCGCGCTGGTGCTGGTGCTGGCGGAGACGCGACCGTCGCGCATGGTGACGATCCGCTGCGCGCCGGCCGCGACCTGCGGGTCGTGGGTGACCATCAGGATGGTCTGCCCGCGCTCGTGCAGCCGGGTGAACAGATCGAGGACCTCGGCGGCGCCGGCGGAGTCGAGCGCTCCGGTCGGCTCGTCGGCGAGCAGCACGGTCGGCTCGTTCGCGAGCGCGCGGGCGATCGCCAGGCGCTGGCGCTGGCCTCCGGAGAGCGTGCCCGGCATCGAGTCGGCCCGCTCGAGCAGCCCGAGCAGGTCGAGCAGGTCATGCCCGCGCCGGACGGCGGCGCGCCGGCCCGCCCCCGACAGCCGGGCCGCCAGCACGACGTTGTCCGCCACGGACATCGCCTCGAGCAGGTGGAAGAACTGGAACACCATCCCGACGTGGTGGCGGCGCAGCCGGGCGAGGTCGGCCTCGGACAGCGCGGTCAGCGCGATGCCGGCGACGGTGACCGACCCGTCGTCGACCCGCTCGAGCCCGGCGACGACGTTCAGCAGAGTCGACTTGCCGCTGCCGGACGGCCCCATCACCGCGACGAACTCACCGTGGGCCACGGTCAGGCTGGCGCCCCGCAGCGCGTGCACCGGGGCGGTCTCGGCGTCGAAGGTGCGGTACACCGACCGTAACCGGACGGCGGGCTCCTTCGAACCCGTGCCCGGCGACCCCGGCAACTCCGGCAACTCCGGCGGCTCCGACGACCTGGGCGGTTCTGACGACCTGGACGGCTCCGGCGACCCCGGCGATTCCGACACGGCAACCGCGCTCCTTCACACCCCGCGCCCCGTGATCCGGACGCCCCGCCCCTGCTGCCCCGATGGCCCCGGGAACTGACCATTTCACCCGACGGCTGCGCCGCGTGGTAGGCGGGCACCCAGCCGGTGCGGGTGGTGGTGGCCTCACCCGTTCCCGCAGGGTGCCAGACTCGCCGCGCGACGTTCCGCTCCCGGATCGTGACCGCGGCCATCTGCCCCGTCCCGCGGCATTCCAGGCGAATGTGCCGCGGCCACGGGCGGTGCGGACCGACCGAGGAGCAGGAGACCCACGAATGCACACCTGGAACCCGTCCGATGTCGACCGGGATCGTGCCGACATCGAGGCCGCTGAGCCGCGTCACTGAGTCGGGCGGCGGGTGGGCCGGATGGTGTCCTCACCCCGGTCCACCAGGTGGCATGTCGCATCTGGTGGTACTGGCATCCCTTGCACCGCAACGTGATCATATGCGTGCAGTGGGTGGGATGTGGTCTGTCGGCAGCCTGACCGGTAACTCGCTCGATTTGGTGGGTTCATCTGCGCAGACTGGGTACGTGCACCCCATGGCCCGCCACCGCAGTCCTGCCTCGCCACGCCGGTCCACCCGCCCCGGTGGCCACCGGCGTGCCGTGCGTCCCGCTGTCACCGCCGCCACGGTCGTGGCCGCCGGCGCCGTAACGGTCGGCACGGCGTTCGCGGTGTCGGGGTCCACCTCGGTCGCGCCGCCGGTGCCCGCGCAGCGGGTCGGTGTGGTCACGGCGAGCGTCGGCGGGCCCGGCACCGTGGTGCCCTCGGCGCAGGAGTCGTCGGTGATCGTGAACGCGGTCCGGAGCAGCGCCCTCACGTCCGCCGTCCCGCCGGAGAGCTACCGGGTCACGGGCACCGTCCTCGCCCGCAGCGACCAGAGCTGGGCCTGGGTCGAGCTCGTGCCCGTCACGGACGAGGTCGACCGGGCCGAGGGCGTCCTGCACCGTGGCGACTCGGGGTGGGAGCTGATCCAGATCGGCAGCTACGAGGTCGGCTGTGGCATCGTCCCGAGCGCCGTCGCCGCGGATCTCGACCTGGAGTGCCCGAGCGACCAGCCCGGCTTCGACGCCTGACCGGCGCCTCGGCTGAGGCGCCCGTCCGGCGCGTGGCGCCCGGGGTTCGAGTGACCGGCGACTGGAGCCCCGGGTTCGAGGCCGCCGGGCTGGGCCCACGGCGAGCCCAGCCTGGCGGGTCGGCCGTCCGGTCGCTGGTCCGTCAGCCGTACTGCGGCGGCTGGCCGGCCAGCGGCGCGGCGGCGGGGTTGTTGTTCGCCGCGAGCAGGTCGCGGATCTCGGTGAGCAGCTTCGCCTCGTCGCTGATCGCCGGCTCCTCCTGCGGCTCCGGTTCCTCGCCACGCCGGCGCATCTCGTTCGCCTTGGCGAGCGGCAGGACGATCACGAAATAGATCACCGCCGCGACAACGATGAACGCGATCACATCGTTGATGAACGCCCCGTACCTGAACTTGCTGTCGTTGATGGTGAACGTCAGGCTGGAGAAGTCCGGCTCGCCGCCGATCGCGGCGATCAACGGCGTGAAGATGTTCTTCACCAGCGACTGGACGACGGCCGTGAACGCCGTGCCGACGACCACCGCGATGGCCAGGTCGACGATGTTGCCCCGCATCAGGAACTGCTTGAAGCCCCGCAGCCCCGGAGTGATCAGCCGCGTCGGGGGCTCGACGACACCGCGACCACTACTGACGACCTTCCGCCACCCGAACACGCCTGTTCCTCCACAACCTCGGACCAAAACTGCCGAGGGGAGGCTATAGCCGGATGATCGGGAGTAAAACCCCAGGTCATCGGATGCGTGAGATCCGGGTGCGCAGCCCGGTCAGCGCGCCGAGTCCGGCGTGTAGGTGATGTCCCACAGCCGGGCGGTCTTGTCCGTGCTGGTGGTGGCCAGCAGCAGGCCGTAAGGCGCGAACGCGCAGGCCATGACGGTGCTGCTGTGACCGGTCAGCGTCGCCACCGCCGTCCCGGTGGCGACGTCCCACAGCCGGGCGGTGTCGTCGGTGCTCGCCGTCGCCAGCAGGACGCCGTCCGGGGAGAACGCGCAGCTCTGCGCCGAGCCGGGCAGGGTGAGTGTGGTCGTCCCGGTCGGGGTGTCGGTGAGGCGGGTGCCGTCGTTGCTGGTCGTGGCCAGCAGCAGGCCGTCGGGGGAGAACGAGCAGCCGTTCGCGAAGTTGGTGTGCCCGGCCAGGCTCGTGATCGTCTCGCCGATCGTGACGTCCCAGAGCAGGGTCGACTCGGCGCCCGCGGTGACGAGGAGCCGGCCGTCCGGGGAGAACGCGCACCCGTACACCGAGCCGCGGTGCCCGGTCAGCGTGGCGATGTTGGTTCCGGTCGAGACCCCCCACAGCTTGACCGTGCGGTCCGTGCTGACCGTCGCGAGCAGGCGGCCATCCGGGGAGAACGCGCAGCCGTAGACGGGGCCCTTGTGGCCGGCCAGGGTGAGGGCCAGCCGCTCGGTCGCGATCTCCCAGATCCGCGCGGTCTTGTCGCTGCCGGTGGTCGCGAGCAGGTCGCCGTCCGGGGAGAACGCACAGCCGTGCACGGCGGAGATCTTGCGCCCGCTCAGCCGTCCGACGGTGCGGCCGGTGGTCGTGTCCCACAGCCGGGTGCCGTCCTTGCTGGTGGTGGCGAGCAGCCGGCCGTCGGGGGAGAACGCGGCGGAGGTGACGTCGCGTTCGTGGCCGGTCAGCGCCACCCGCGTCGTCACCTCGACGTTGCGGGACGGTCGGTTGCTGCGCTCGAATCCGCGCAGGTCGGCGGGCCGGGCCGAGCCGGCCGGCGCGGGGCCGGACGGCAGCGTCGTGGCCAGCCAGTCGACGTCGCGCACGGCCGAACCCGGCTCGGCGTGGGTCTCCACGAGGCTGCCCGGACCCTCGGAGGCCAGATCGAACAGCGCGCCGTCGGTCAGCCGGACGCGGGCGAGCACCGCCCCGGCGTCGAAGCGGGCCCCGGGTTCGACCAGCCAGCGGACCATCGTGGCCCGTCCGCCGGGAATGTCCCAGCGGGCCGGCCGCACCACCGGGTCGGGCCGCGCGGCGACGGTGCGCCGGGTCGAGACCGTCGCCGCCCAGGAGGCCGCGCCGAGCACGACGGCCTGGTCCGGCTCCGGCGCGGTGAACACGTGCTGGTGCGGCCAGTCGGTGCCCACGCCGAGCCGGCCCGCGAGGATCTCGGTGACCACCGGCATCCGCGACGAGCCGCCGACCGGCAGCACGCCGTCGAGCTGCTCCGGGCTGATGCCGGTGCTCTCCAGCAGGTGCTGGCAGCAGGCCATCGTCCGGGCCAGGGTCGGGGAGGCGAGCTTGTCGAACCGGTCCCGCTCCAGGCTGACGAGGAGGCCGGCGGGGCTGAAGACGTCCTCGACGAAGGCGACGTCCGTGAGCTGGTGCTTCACCGCGCGGGCGAAGTCGAGCAGCTCGTGGCGGGTCCGGCTGGCGGCGGTCTGGAACACCTCGCCGACGCCGGTCGGGTTGAGTAGCGGCTCGAGGCCCGGCCCGTAGTGGCCGAGGATCTCGTCGAAAAGCAGCTGGTCGAAGTCGCGCCCGCCGCAGTCGTGCAGGCTGGCGTGCCCGAGCAGCTCGTGGCGGCCGTCCTCGCCGACCACCACCAGGGCCGCCTCGAACGTCCCGCCGCCGAGGTCGTAGACGAGGACGAGGTTGCCGGGCTGCGGGCCGGCGGGGCCCATCGGCGCCCAGGCTGCGGCGACCGGTTCGGCGAGCAGGTCGACGTCGACGAAGCCGGCCTCCTCGGCGGCCCGGATCATCGTCCGCCGCAGCGGCCCGGCCGGGTCGTAGCTGGCCGGCACGGTCACGACCGCCCGGCGCAGCGCCTCCCCGGCGAGCTGGACCTCGGCCTCGGCGCGCAGCGCCGCCAGCACCGCGGTGACCAGCGCGGCCGGCTGGTGGGCGCGGCCGTCCAGGGTGACGGCGGCGTTCCTGGTCAGGTCACGTTTGACCCCGCCGCGGTAGGCCGCGGGCCAGATCCGCTTGCGGCGCTCGGCGAGTGTGCCGACCACCAGCACCTCACCATCGGCGAACACGGAGGCCGGCCAGCCGGCGGCGCCGCTCGCGGGTTCCCGGACCGTGGCCACCTTGCCGTCGACGACCAGCGCCGCGGACGCGCTGTAGGTGCCGTAGTCGATCGCGAGGATCGGCTCCACCACCGGCACCCTCCCCGTCGACGTCGCAGGCCTACGTAACCGGACAGAGGCGATCCCTCACCGCCGGTCGGGCGTCCGACCTGTTGATCAAGGTGAGTTGTCCGGAGATGGCCGAAGCATCCCGGGAATCGTAGCGACGGCCGCCCACGGGCCGCCGGGCGCGTCCCACCAGGGATGTCCGTGACCGCTGGGCGTGGCCGTCCGACGTCATGGCGCGACCGGTCGGGCCGAGGGGAAGCCGCGGTGGCCGACGGGTGGCTGACCGGTGGCCGACGGGTGGCCACGCGATCACGGACCGGCCGCGCGGGGGTGTGCCCCGCGGTGACGCGGGTAGGCGACGAGAGAGATCACCAGACGCCGGCGCACGGCGAGCGGGTCTGGGCCATGCGGAGACGAGGAGGTTCCGGCCATGTGGACCAGGAGCATGGGGTTGATCAACAGGGTGGACGTCGGACCGGATGACGGCGGGGGCGTAGCCGCGGGCGGAGCCCAGGATGGTGCCGCCAGAGCCGCCACGGGTGGTGCCGTGGGAGCCGCCGGGGGTGGCGCCGTGGCAGCGGGTCCGGGGTTGATCTGGCGCGCGGTGACGCCGCCCGGCCCGGGGCCCGACCCCGTCCCGCCCAGCCCGGTTCCCGACCCGGTGCCGCCCGGCCCGGGCCCGGACCCGGTGCCGCCGGGGCCGGGGCCCGATCCGGTGCCGCCCAGCCCCGACCCGGATCCCGTCCCGCCCAGCCCGCTGCCCGATCCCGTCCCACCGATGCCGGGGCCGGACCTGTTGCCCGGTGGTGCCCCGGCGTGAGCGCGAAGCGCATCGGGGAGTGGGAGATGCGTCCGCACGGGGTAGTGGTCTTTCATGAGCCACCGCCCCGAGGGAATTCCCGCGCCCGAACTCTCCGACTCCGACCTCGTCCGTGAAGTACGGCATCTGCACCTGACCAGGCACGACACGTTCCTGGCCGGGAGCGAGGACGCCTTCGAGACCCATACCCAGCGGATGCTGGAACTGGAACGCGAGTACCTGCGCCGGTTCCCCGACGCGGGCAGCCCGGACCCGCGGCGGACGCGGGCCGGCCGTCGCCGCGCCGCGGGCGTCGCGGGTTAGTACCGCGACCACCGCCGCGATCCGGAGGCGTCACGCGGGGGAGAGGAGTCCGCGGACCTCGTCGTCCGTGGTGGCGCCGAAGTCGCGGTAGTACGGGCCGACGGCCATGAAGCCGTCGGGGACGGCCAGGCAGACGAGGGCGTCGACCTCTGGCCGCAGGGTCTGCGCCCCCTGACCCGAGGCGACCGGTACGGCGGCGGTCACCCGCGCCGCGCCGGCCGAGCGCATCGCCCGCACGGCCGCGACCATGGTCGCGCCGGTCGCGAGGCCGTCGTCGACGACGATCACCTCGCGGCCGGCGACCGCGGGCGGCGGCCGGTCACCGCGGTACGCGTGCTCGCGGCGCGCGAGCTCGTGCTCCTCACTGTCCGCGATGGCGTCGACGACGCCGGGGGCCAGCCCGAGCCGGAGCATCGCGGGCTCGTTCACGATGCGGATCCCGCCGGTCGCGATCGCCCCGATGGCGTACTCGGGCTGGCCGGGCGCACCGAGCTTGCGCACGGTCAGCGCGTCCAGTTCGGCGCCGAGCCGGCTCGCGACCTCGGCGGCGACCGGCACGCCGCCCCGGGGCAGGCCCAGGACGAGCACGCCCGCGGCGGAGCCGGCGAGCCGGTCCGCCAGCAGCGCGCCGGCCTCGCGCCGGTCGGCGAACAGGTACACCTGGGTGGGCCTACCCCGCCGTGCCCGCCATGACCCGGGTGGTGCGATCCGTCGTCCGGTCCTCCGTGGCGCGGCCCGCTCGGTGGTCGCGGCTCGGGTGGTCTCGGGTCAGGTGGTCTCGGGTCAGGACGCCGGCGTCGTGGATGCCGGCTTGTTCGGGCGCCACGAGGTCACAAGGAGGCCAGCCGAGCCGCCGACTCCCAGCACGAGGGCGATGATCGCGCCCACCCAGCCGTTGAGGTCGTCGTCGATCCCGATCGCGTGGTCGAGCGAGGCCTTGCCCGGGCCGAGGATGGCGATTCCCAGGCACAGGACCGCGATCATGAGCACGTACTCGTAGCCCTGGCCCGGCTTGAAGATGAAGAAGCCGTTCTTGCGGTGCGCGGTGATCCCGGCGACCACCATCGTCCCCATGATCGCACCGGCACTGAACGAGTTCAGGAAGCCGAAGGCGAGCCCGAAGCCGGCCGCGATCTCCACCAGGCCGGACGTCCAGGCATGCACGATGCCGGGCCGCAGGCCCATGCTCGAGAACCAGCCCGCGGTGCCCTGGATCCCGCCGGGCCCGAAGACGTGGTTGTAGCCGTGGGCGACCAGCGTGAGGCCGACGATGATTCTGAATATGAGCGCCGCGGTGTCGGGCGAGGTCACGGGTACTGCCTCCCAGGAGGGGACCGGCCGGTCCGGACCGGTTCGGACCATCGGGTGTAGGTGATCGGTTGTGGGTGCCCGGTTTCGGGTGCCTGTGGAACCGGCGCCGTCGTGGGTCAGGTGGACGATGAGATCAGACGGTAGCGGTACTGCGGCCCAGATTCGACAGCTTGGAGGCCAAAGTAACCGCTCACTCCGATGTTGGGCCGGATGCGGAGGAAGCCGATCGGCACCGGGCGTCAGGCACCGGCCCCGGGCTGGCGCGGCACCCGTTCCGGACGGACCCCGTCGACCTGCCCCAGCGAGGTCAGCGCGGCCACGGTGCGCAGCCAGGACACCGTCAGCTCGGCCCGTGCCGCCTCGGACGTGCCCGGGTCGTCGAGGGCGTCCGCTACCGGGCGGACGACGCCGTCCGGCCCCGTCCAGATCGGGCTGTAGGTGAGACCGACGACCATCCAGCCGAGCGCCGTGCGCCGTACCCGGGCGTGCAGGAGCGCGCCGTCCCGCTCCCGGTCCCGCCCGGCGGCGTCCACGCCCGGTTCGGCGCCTGCTTCCCCGCCAGGGACGCCGCCGGCACCGCCGCTGAGGCCGCCCGCTGCCGGGATGGTGATCGAGCCCGTCCCGTAGGCGACGTACTTGCCGTCGACGCGTTCGACCGGCCGCACCGTGCCGGCGCTGGTGCCCACGACCAGGTCAACGAGCGGGGAGCGGAGCAGCTCGCGCGCGGTCATCCGCTGCCGCTGCGTCGGAGCCGTCCCCGTGGGCGCTGTTCCCGTCGGCGCGCTCCGCGCGGATTCGGCCTGGTCGGGGGCCCAGGACAGCGCGACCACGACGAGGTCGGCGCCGGCCTGGCGGGCGCGGGCGGCGTCCCGCAGGATCCGCGCCGGGTCCAGCTCGTTGACCGTCCAGCCGGGCGGGTCCGCTCCGGGTGAGCCGGGAGCGGGGTCGGTGCCGGCGTCCTCGGTGTAGGACAGCAGCGAGATCTGCGCGCCGCGCACGGGCAGCAGCGACAGGGTGGCGGCGTCCAGCGGCTCGCGGGCCGTGCCGCTGTGGTCGATCGCCGCGCCGTCGAGGGCGTCCAGCAGGCCGCGCACCCCAGCACCGCCCAGCCGGGCCGCCCGGCCGGACGCGGTGGCGCACGCGCCGAAGCCCACCCGCCGCAGGGCCTCGGCGATGACCTCCGGGTGGGCGGTGGGAGCCGGCCCGCGGCAGATCGCGAGGTCGGCGGAGGACAACAGGCTGCCGAGCGGTGCCAGCGCCGCGCGGGCGCTGGACGGGTCGAGGACCAGATCGCCGCTGAAGGTCAGGGTGAGCTCGGTCGTGTCCCCGGCATCGGACGGGCTGCCGGCCCGCGGTGGCCACACCGGCCCCGGCCGCTGACCGGTCGCAGCGCCCCAGGGGGGCTGTTCCGCCTCTTCCGTCGTGGCGCCCCGCGTGGGTGGCCCCCCGCCGCTGCCTGCGGGCGGCGGGCCACCGGCCCGGCCAGGGCCGAGGGTCAGGACGTGCCGGGTCAGGACATCGGAGAAGAGCCCGAGGCCCAGCGCCGCCATCGCCAGGACGCAGACCGCCGCCACCAGGAGCCGCGCCTGCGGCGGGTCGTGCCGCGCCGGCGGCGGGTCGTTGTGACCCGCCGCCGGCGGTGACTCGTGGCGTTCCGCGGCTCCCGCCGGCCCGGAACGGCCCGCCGGGCGAGGCGGGCCGCGGCGCGGGCCGCGTGCGGAGCGTCTGCGGGACATCGTTCCCATCGCCTGGGCCTGATCGGAGGGGCGGACCCCTCTCAACCTAGGCGATGGGTGTTGGCCTCACTACTTTTAGTAGCTGGATCCGGTGCTGATCGGATCTTGTCGGTGGTGAGGTCGATCCTGCCGTCAGACGGCGGCGTTCCCCTCGGCCGCCGAGATCGCCGGCACGGACTCGACGATCCGCGTCAGCATGGAGAGCAGGGCGGTGCGTTCGTCCGCCGAGAGCGGGGAGAGCAGGAGGTCGTTCATCCGCTCCACCCGCCCAGCGACATGGCTGTGCGTCGATTCGCCGCGCTGCGTGAGCCGCAGTACGTTGCGGCGGCCGTCACGGGGATCGCGCACGCGGCGGATCAGCCCCCGCTGCACCAGTCGCGCGACCACGTCGGCGACGGTGGAGCGGTCCAGCGACGCCCGTTCGCCCAGCGTGCGCTGGTCGATGTCGGGGTCGGCGAGCAGGCTGTTGAGAACCACGAACTGTGGCGGGGTTGTCTCGGTGGACACAGTGGCGGTCCACAGTTGATATGTGACCTGCTGCAGACGGCGGGCAAGCTGTCCGGGGTGTGTCGACAGGTCTGCTACGGGCCGCGCGCGGCCGGGGTCGGTCTCCTCGGCCGGCCGTCTCGGTCCCGGGTATCGCTGGTTCACGGCGTCCTCACCGGTTTCGATGGTCACATGCTCGGTTCGTGCGGGCGGGGTCAGGGCTTCGTTCCATTCCGGGCTGGAGGGCGGGGACGTTCGAGCGCGCGACGGCAGGGCTTCGCGTTGGTCATCATCTCGCATCTCTACGCCCGTTGCCGGCAAGCCGGAGGAATCGAGCCAGGACGACCCCCCGGAACGGGTAACTCATCCGGCATGCGTCAAAACATCACTACTCGCCGAAAGATATCCGCTGACCGGTCATCGGTCGCCGCGCCGCGTGTCTCTCGTGGTGTCCGTGGGGTCTCACCGCCCGCGTCGACCGCGCCGCCGCACGGGCCGAGCTATGCCGGATGGACAGTTTCCACTGGCCCGACAGTGTCATCGCCGACAGCTCGGCGTAGCCCGTCAGGGCCGTTGCCGAAGCGCGGGACCAGCGGCTTCAAAGCACGCTCCGGCGCAGCACGGCGGCGTGTGGCGACTGCGGGAGTGCATATGTCCGCGGGACCTATGTCGGGAAATATCGTCGGCGGCTACCGGATGGTGCGTACACTCCTCGCTCTGAGGGATGCGTACGTCACGCCCGTCCCGCGCGGGAACAACAAGGCGCACTTCTTCGTCTCGGCCGTGAACAACGGCCCGGACGCGGGCGCCGGAGCGCCTTCCGACCGGCGTTCCGCGGAAGCGGTAGGCGGTGGAACGGCGTCGGCCGCGTGCAGTTGCCGCCGCCGGAAGACCGTGTGCGTACGTGTCGTGAACACGACATGGGGCCGGCTCTGTCACTGAGGTGCTGCCGCGCTGTTGTGTCCGAATTGGCGGTGATGCGCCCGCGCGCCGCCCGATGCGGGGGGTCCCGGCACCGGATGCGGCCTTCGGGGAGTCAGGACGATCGGCGCGGGTACCCCGATGGCCATGGATGATGCGCCCCGCGGTCTGCGGGAAAGTCTCAAACGTGTCGCCGTGACGCTGAAAGAGGCGGAGATCCCCTTCGCGCTCGGCGGCAGCTACGCGTGCTGGGCCCGCGGCGGGCCGGAGCCCGTGCACGACGTGGACTTCATGCTCCGCGAGGCGGACGTCCCGCGTGCCGTGGAGGTTCTCTGCGCCGGTGGGCTGCGCCCGGTGGACCCGCCCGAGGACTGGCTGACCAAGGTCTTCGACGGCGACGTCCTGGTCGACCTGATCCATCACCCGGTCGGGCGGGCGGTCACCGACGAGATGCTGGCCCGCTCGAGCGAGATGTCCGTCGACTCGGTCCGGATGCCCGTCCTCGACGCCACCGACTGGTTCGAGATGACCCTGCTCGCCCTCGACGAGCGGTACTGCGACCTCGGCCGCGTGATCCCCATGATCCGCGCGATGCGCGAGCAGGTCGACTGGGAGCAGGTCCGCCGGGCCACCGCCGAGTCGCCGTTCGCCGAGGCCGTGCTGCTGGTCGCCACCCGGCTGAAGCTGATCCCGCCGCACGTCGTCACCCCGCCGCGCGCCGCACGCGCCGTGGATGCCGTGGACGGGGTGGGTGCCGCGGGCGCCGCCGAGCCGGTCGCCGTCCTGGACGTCACCGAGCCGGCGGAGTACCTGGCCGGTGACCTGCACGAGCGCCTGGCGGAGGATCCGCGGGTCGCCGAGCTCGGCCTGGACGTCGCCGTCGGCCCGGAGGGGATCACCGTGCGCGGGGAGGTGGCCACCGAGGCCCGCCGCCGCGCGGTCGACGCGGTGCTGGCCGACGCCGTGCCCGGCCGGCCCGTCCGCAACGACGTCATCGTGTCGAAGCGCGACTCACCGTCGACGATGGAGAGTGTGTCGTGATCCGGATCGCCGCGGTCGGGGACATCCACCTGGGCACCGACTCGCGTGGGTCCTTCGCGCCCTGCCTGGCCGGGATCGGCGACCTGGCCGACGTCCTCCTCGTCGCCGGTGACCTGACCCAGCACGGACGGGTGTCCGAGGCCGAGGTCGCCGCGGGCGAGCTCGCGACGTCGGAGATCCCGGTGATCGCCGTCCTCGGCAACCACGACCACCACAGCGATCAGGCCGACGAGGTGGCCGCCGTACTGGGGCAGGCCGGTGTCGAGGTGCTCGAGGGCTCCGTGGCGCTGGTTCGGGCCGGCGGGTGCTGCCTCGGCGTCGCCGGGGTCAAGGGCTTCGGCGGAGGCTTCGCGGGCGCCAGCGGCAGCGACTTCGGGGAGCCGCAGATGAAGGCGTTCGTCCGGCACACCAAGGAGGTGAGCGCGGGTCTGCGAGCCGCCCTGGAGAGCCTGGAGTGCGACGTGCGGGTAGCTCTCACTCATTACGCGCCCGTCCCCGACACCCTCGCGGGCGAGCGGCCGGAGATCTTCCCCTTCCTCGGCAGCTACCACCTGGCGGAGGCGGTGGACGCCGGCGGCGCCCAGCTGGCACTGCACGGGCACGCCCACGGGGGGACGGAGAAGGGGCGGACGGCCGGTGGTGTCCCGGTGCGCAACGTGGCCCGTCCGGTGATCGGGAAGGCGTTCGCGCTGTATGAGGTGAGCGCCCGGCTCGACCCGGCCGCGGCGGTTCCGGCATCCGTCTAGGCACCTTCCCTCGCGTTTCGGGTACCAGGGGGCTGAGGGCTTCACGAGGAACGCGACGAAGGCATCACGAGGAAAGAGGACGCCGCATGTCGATGGATCGTGGCAGCGCCAAGCACGGGCCCAAGCGCGACGAGCTGATGGCCCACGAGGTCGCCGGCATCGTCCGCGCGCGCCGGGACACCCGAGCAGAGGAATGGAGGTCACCGGAACCGCCTGGCGAGGACGCCCCCGCGCTCGCCTCCCGCCCGGACAGCGCCGGCGTCCTCGGCAGTGCTCCGCCCGGGATGACGACGGTGGACGTCGAGGAACGCTCGGAGCTGGCCCGCTGGCTCGGGCGCGCGGTCTTCCCCGCCGAGCGGGACGAGGTGATGGACCACCTGCGCCACCAGCACGCGCCGGACCGGGTGGTCGACGAGGTCCGCGCGGCGCCCGAGGGGGTCCAGTTCACCTCGCTGGGCCAGCTCTGGCGCGCGTTGCGCGACGACGCACACGTCGAGTCGCACCGGTACTGAG
The DNA here is from genome assembly GCF_000018005.1 of Parafrankia sp. EAN1pec. Classification (GTDB taxonomy): domain Bacteria; phylum Actinomycetota; class Actinomycetes; order Frankiales; family Frankiaceae; genus Parafrankia; species Parafrankia soli. Next base: position 7,877,604 of record NC_009921.1, on the reverse strand, counting down.
CCCGCGCCGGGCGGGGCACGCGGGCGAGCCGCGGGTGCGGGGCGCTGGTGCCGTAAACCGGGAACCGGGGTGAGGAACGTCGCGGGTGAGGGGGCACATCGGTGGGCGAGGCAGGCATGACGCTCCGGAGCACGGGCACAGACGCTGGCATGGATGGTCCTGTCCTGGAACGACGCTCCCGCCAGCGGCGCCGGCCCTTCGGTGGCCCGCAGGTACCCAGCCCGATCGGCGTGCGCCCCGACCCCGTCGACGCGGAGGGCGCGCGTGCGCCCGCACCGGCCCGTCAGGCTCCGGCTCGCCCCGCTTCGGCTGGTGGGGCATCGGTCCGTCAGGCACCGGCCCGACAAGCTTCGGCTCGCCCGGTCACGGCTGGCGCGGTCACGGCTGGCGCGGCTTCGGCCCGCCGGGTTCCGGGTCGTCCGGCTCCGGCCCGGTCCGCGGCCGCGCGGCGCGGGAACGGGGTGTCCGGGTGGGTGGGCGCGCATCCGGTCGCCTTCGGGCTTGTCGGCGCGGGTGTTCTGCTCGTCGCCTCGGCACTGGTCGGCGCGCTGGACCTGTTCGCGGTGGGGGCCGTCTTCGGATTCTGGACGCTGATCGCCGCGACGGGGCTGGTGCTCGGCCGTCCAGGCGTCGACTGGCGGGTCCCGACCGAGGAGATCCGGGCCGGTGCCCGCCGCGCCGCCGCCGTCGGCCGACGGGAGGCCGCCCGGGCGGCCCGCGGGCTGGCACGGACGGGCAGTACGACAGCCCGCCGCGTCCAGCGCCGGGCACGGCGCGACCGTCCGGCCGGCGACTAGTGGGCCACTGGCGGCTGGTCAGCGACCAGTGGTGAGCCGGTGACCAGCCGCCAGTGGCTGGCCATATGGCCCACTCACCGGCGGGGCTGTTAATTACTTTCCGTAGTTGAGGTGGCGCGCAAACCGTCATGCCAAGGCGTGCCGGACCGCCGAGGTGGGTAGGGGACAGCCATGGCTGGGACCTTGGGCGGTGTGTGCGGGCCGGGATCCTCCGACCTGCTGGCAACATTGGCGGACGGCCTCGACGAGCGGGAGCGCGACGAGACCCTGCAGATCATCACCAGGCGGCTCAACGCGGAGCGCGCGGCCGCCGTCGGTGGTCAACGCGACCGCCAGGTGGATGTCGGCACCCGTAGCCGAGCCGCACGCACGCGCCGCAGCCTGCAGCCCGCCGCCCGCACGACCCGCCCGCGCGACGACGCTCATCCTTAACCGGGACGGCGCTCACCTGTGGCGCGGACGGCGCTCACCCCTGGCGTGAGCGCCACCCACGGCCCTTCCAGCGCAACCGTGGCGGCTGAGTGAGTCCATGGACACTCTCAGCCGTCACACATCGTTTCGGTCGGCCCGACCGGGGCCTGGCTCGCCTGCCGGGCCCCGAACCTGCTTGCGGTGGTGTGGCTGTCAGCCGCAGCAGCCGCCGCCGCAGCATGCCCCGCCGCCTCCGCCGCCCCCGGTGGCCGGCGCCGTGGCCATCGCGGGCGCGGATGCGCCGCGGCTCACCGCGACCGCGGAGAAGACCCGTGAGGTCTCGGCGTGGCCGGCAGGGCAGGGCGCCGGTGCGGTCGTGTCACTGTTCATTCCGCGGCGGACCTCGAAGGACGCGTCGCAGACACGGCATCGGTACTCGTATGCGGGCACCGGCCAAGGATAGGCCGGCGATCGGCCGCGGCGCCGGCCGATCGCCCACCCGGAGCATGCACCTGTCAGGGGTGCCTGATCAGAGGCGCTCGATGATGGTCGCGTTCGCGAGGCCGCCCGCCTCGCACATCGTCTGCAGCCCGAACCGGCCGCCGGTCTGGTGCAGCGCGTGCACGAGGGTCGTCATGATCCGGGCGCCGCTGGCGCCGAGCGGGTGGCCGAGCGCGATCGCGCCGCCCCGGGCGTTGACCTTCTCCGCCGATGCGCCGATCTCGGCGCGCCAGTCCAGCACGACCGCGGCGAAGGCCTCGTTCACCTCGAACAGGTCGATGTCGTCCAGGCTCAGGCCCGAGCGCTCCAGCACCCGGCGGGTGGCGGGGATGACGCCGCGCAGCATCAGGAACGGGTCGTCGCCGACGACGGCGAAGCTGTGCAGCCGGGCGAGCGGGCGCAGCCCCAGTTCGCGGGCCCGCTCCGAGGTGGTGATCAGCAGCGCGGCGGAGCCGTCGCTGATCTGCGAGGCGTTGCCGGCCGTCACGTTCCAGCCGATCTCCGGGAAACGCGCGGCGGTGGCCTCGTCGTAGAAGGCCGGGCGCAGACCCGCGAGGGCCTGCGTGCTCGACGCCGGGCGGATGCCCTCGTCGGCGGAGAACTCGACGACCGACCCGTCCGGCCCGGTGACCTTCACCGGCGCGATCTCCGGGGTGAACAGGCCATCCCGGGCCGCGGTGGCGGCGCGCTGGTGGCTGGCGAGGGCGAACTCGTCCATCTCGGCGCGGCCGAGGCCCCGCCGCGCGCCGATCAGCTCGGCGCTGATGCCCTGCGAGATCAGCCCGTCCGGGTAGCGGGCGTTGATCCGGGTGCCGTGGCTGTCTCCGGGGAGCGTCGCGGAGCCCATCGGGACCCGCCCCATCGACTCGACACCACAGGCCAGGACCATGTCGTAGGCGCCGGCGATGACGCCCTGCGCGGCGAAGTGGACGGCCTGCTGGGACGAGCCGCACTGGCGGTCGACGGTGGTCCCGGGCACCGACTCGGGCAGTCCGGCGGCCAGGGTCGCCCAGCGGGCGATGTTCGCGGCCTGCTCCCCGCTCTGGGTCACGCAGCCGGCGATGACGTCGTCGATCAGCGCCGGATCGACGCCGGACCGCTCGACGGCCGCGGAGATGCTGTGCGCCAGCAGGTCGATGGGGTGGACGGGGGCGAGGCTGCCGCTGGCGCGTCCCCGCCCGATCGGGGACCGCACCGCTTCGACGACGACGGCGTCACGCATCGGAGGCTCCTTCTCCAGGAGTGAGTTCGAAAACCAAACTCACTGGTTTTCCCAGTGTGCGCGCAGTTAGTTGGAAAAGGCAACTGATGGAGCTGTGACCGCCGGCCGGGCGGATCGTCCGGGTGCGGGTCCCGGGCGGCGGCGGGGAGCGCGCATACCCTGATGTGCATGACGGATTCGCGATCATGAACGATTCCGGATCATGAGCGAGTCCGGGGGAGGCGTGGCCCCGCCGGTGGTCGCGTGGATCGAGCGCGACACCGCCACCGACCGCGACACCGACCGCGACACCGACACCGACACCGGGATGGCCACGGTTCTGGTCGAGAGCCGGATCAGGGGGACCGTCGTCGGGCTGGACCCGGCCGGCGCGGTGGTGCTGTCGGTCGGCGACCCGACCGCGGTGATCTCCCCGCGGTCCACGGTGAAGCCGATGCAGGCCGTCGGGATGCTGCTCGCCGGGCTCGACGCGGCGTTCGGCTCCGGTGCAGGCGCCGCTTCCCGTGCTGCCGCCGTTTCCGGTGCGGGCGATCCCGCTTCCGGCGTCGGAGATTCCGACTCCGGCCATCCCGACTGCGGGGCCGCCTCCGAACGGGGCGGCGGAATCCCGTCCGAGCTGCTGGCGATCGTGTCCTCCTCGCACAGCGGTGAGCCCGAGCAGCTGGCGGCCGTGCGGGCCGTGCTCGCGGCGGCCGGGCGCGGCGAGGACGCCCTGGCCTGCCCCGCCGACCTCCCCATCGGGCGGCTCGCCCACGAGCGGCACCTGGCCGCCGGCGGCGGGCCCGAACGGCTGTTGATGAACTGCTCCGGCAAGCACGCCGGGATGATCGCCACCTGCGTCGCGGCCGGGTGGCCGGTGGCCGGCTACACCGACCCGGCGCATCCGCTGCAGCGCCGGATCCGGGCCGTGATCGAGGAGCTCACCGGTGCCACGATCACGTCCACCGCGGTGGACGGCTGCGGTGCCCCGCTGTTCGGCATCCCGCTGCTCGGCCTCGCCCACGGGATGCGCGAGATCGCCCTCGCCGCCGCCGGCCCGCGCTCGCCTCGGCAGCGCGTCGCGGCGGCGATGCGGGCCTTCCCGGCCCTCATCGGCGGTCCGGGGCGACCGGACACGGAGCTGATGCTCGCCGCCCCGTGGATCATCGCGAAGGACGGCGCCGAGGGGGTCACCGTCGCGGCGACGGCGGCGGGGTACGCGGTGGCGGTCAAGATCGAGGACGGCTCCCAGCGTGCGGCTATGCCAGTCCTGGTCACCGCGCTGCGCCGCATCGGCGCGCTCGACCCCACCCCGGGCCCGGGCGCCGCCGTGGGCCTGGATGCCGGCAGGCTCGACGCCCTGGCCGCTCCCGCGGTGCTCGGTGGCGGGGTGCCGGTCGGTCGGCTGCGCCCGTTCCTGCCGTCCGCCCCCTGAGGCGTTCGGCGGTCCGGCTTGCCGGCCCCGGTCCCGTCGGGGCCCGGCCGTGGTGGTTCAGTGAACGCCGGTGAGCGCGGGCCGGTGAGCGGGTTCCGGGCTTCCGGCCGCGGTGCCCGCCCGGTGTCCGGGGGTTGGCGGGCGCTTGGCGGGCGCTTGGTCGGGTGGTTTGACGTGCCTGAAAGCGGTGTCACGTGCGCGTGATGGCGTGGGTGTGCAATGCTGTCCGTCACATAAGCCTCACTCTGGGACATGATCTGGGGGCGGGAGCAGCCCGGACGGTTCGTCCGGTGACACATCAGGCGACACGCGTGATCCGCTTTACAGGATGGGGATATGTCCGACAACTCGATGATCGCCGCCCAGGTCGCGACGCTCGTCGACGAACCGGGAGTCACCGAACGCCTGACCGTGACCGGCCCCCCGGACGTCCTGCCGAGCCTTTACCAGGTGACAACCATTGCGACGGCCAGCGTCGCCGCCGCGTCCGTCGGCGCGGGCCGGTTACTGGCCGCGCGCAACGGGAGCCCGTCCCAGCCGGCGGTCACCGTTGACACCCGGCACGCCAGCGCGGCCTTCCGTAGCGAGCGGTACCTGCGGCTCGACGGACGTCCGCTGCCCAACCCCTGGGACCCGATCTCGGGCTACTACCGGACGGCCGACGACCGGTGGATCCAGCTGCACTGCAACTTCCCGCATCATCGCAACGGCATTCTGGAACTGCTCGACACGCCGAACGACCGGGCGGCGGTCGAGCGGTCGGTGGCCCGTTTCGAGGCCGAGTCCCTCGAGCTCGAGCTCCAGGCGATGGGGATGTGCGCCACGATGGCGCGCGACGAGGACGAGTGGCGGGCGCACCGGCAGGCCAAGGCCGTCGCCGAGCTGCCCGTGCTGGAGACCGAGCGGATCGGGGACGCCCCCGCGCTGCGGCCCGAGCCGGCGGACCTGCCGGCCGAGGGTATCCGCGTGGTGGACATGACGCGGGTCATCGCCGGCCCGGTCTGCGGGCGGACGCTGGCCTCCCACGGCGCCGAGGTGTTGCGGGTCGGCGCCGCGCATCTGCCGGAGGTCCGGTCGGCGCTGATGGACACCGGGTTCGGCAAGCGCAACACCTTCCTGAACCTGCGCGTCGCCGCGGACGCCCGCAGGCTGCAGGAGCTCGTCTCGACGGCGGACGTCGTGCTCCAGGCGTACCGCCCGCGCGCCCTGGACAGGCTGGGCTTCGGTCCGGACGCGCTGGCGCGCCTGCGCCCGGGGATCGTCGTCGCGACGATCAGTGCCTACGGCCGGAGCGGGCCGTGGAGCGGCCTGCGGGGCTTCGACAGCCTGGTCCAGACGGCGTCGGGCATCTCGTGGGCGGAGGCCGAGGCCAGCGGGGAGGAGGCGCCCCGTCCGCTGCCCGCCCAGGCTCTCGACCACGCGACCGGGTATCTGGCGGCGCACGGCGTGCTGTCGGCGCTGGCCCGGCGCGCGGTGGAGGGCGGCAGCTGGCAGGTGCGGGTCTCGCTGGCCCAGACCGGCCGGTGGTTGCAGAGCCTCGGCCACCACGACACCCTCGCCGCCCCGGACCCGACCCGGGCCGACGCGGAGGAGTTCTGCCGGCGCCTGCGCAGCGAGTTCGGGGAGCTCTCCTACGTGGCCCCACCGGGAACGGTCGACGGCCGGGCACCGGCCTGGACGATGGCGCCCGCCTCGCTGGGCACCAGCCCGCCCGACTGGGAGCCCCGCCCGGCCTGACCGCCCGGCCCGGGCGTGCGGCCCGGGCGTGCGGCCCGATCGGGCCGTTCGTGCCATGTGGCAGGTCGACGTCGCGTAGGACTGGGTCTGCGACATCTCGGCGGCGGGCGGGACGGGCTCCGTGGACTCCGGGCCGCGGCCGGACCTCCCCCTCGGCTCGCCGTCGAGAATCAGGTGCCGGACTGCCCGCGGGCGGCGGTGAAACCGGAGGAGAGACAGCATGATCAGGCGACCGGCCCTGGGCGCGATCGTCGCCGCCGCCATGACGGTGATGATCGTCGCGGCCTGCGGCGGTGATGGTGTCTCCTCGTCCGGCGACCGCCGCCGGACGGTCACCATCGGGTTCCAGGGCGTGCTGTCGGGCGACGACGAGCAGCTGGGTGTCAACGCCCTCTACGGGGTGCGCACGGCGATCGAGGAGATCAACGCGGACGCCAGCCTGCCGTTCCGGGTCGAGCTCGTCTCCTCCGACGACGGCGGGTCACCCGAGCGGGCGCCGGCCGCCGCGCGCAGGCTCATCGACGACTCCGATGCGGTGGCCGTCATCGGCCCGATGCTCTCGGACGCGACAGAGGCCAGCGAGCCGTTCTACAGCGAGGCCGGCCTGCTCTCGGTCAGCCCGTCCGCCACCGCCCCGGCGCTCACCGACCTCGGCTTCACCACCTTCTACCGGGTCGTCGCCCCCGACTCCGTGCAGGGCCGGGCCGCGGCCGACTACATCTCCACCGTCCTCGACGCGGGGAAGGTGTACTCGGTCGACGACCGCAGCGAGTACGGCATCGGCCTGTCCACCGCGCTGGAGGCGGAGCTGTTCTCCGACGGCGTCGACGTCGTCCACGGCGGCGTCGACCCGGCCCGGGACTACACCCGCGAGGCAGCGGAGATCATCGCTGAGGCGCCGGACGTACTCTTCTACTCCGGTCAGTACGCCGACTTCGCGCTGCTCAACAAGGCGCTCGAGGACGGTGGCTTCACGGGCACCGTCATGGGCGGGGACGCGACCCGTGACCCGGACTTCGTCACGCGGACGGGCGCGGCTGCCGCCGAGGGCGCCTACTTCTCGTGCGCCTGCAGCGACGTCGACACCGACCCGGCGGCGAAGGAGTTCGTGGCCTCGTACAAGGACGTCAACGGCGGGGCGTTGCCCGGGACCTACTCGGGGGAGGCCTACGACGCCACCTGGGCCGTCGTCGACGTCCTGAAGCGGCTCGGGAACAACATCAGCCGGGAGTCCGTCGCGCGGGCCTTCCGCACCGTCAGCTGGGACGGCCTCACCAGGAAGATCGAGTTCGAGGAGAACGGCGAGCTCAAGCGCTCGACCGTCTACCTGTACAAGGTGCAGGACGGTGAGATCACGGATCTTGGACGGATCTCGGACCTGATCGGCTCCTGACACTCGCCCGTCGCCCGTCAGCGGTGCTCGTGTTTCGGTGCGTGGCCTCGTATGGCCTAGTCGCTGTTGGCGAGGGACGATGTGCTTTCCGTGTCGCGTCCCGCGGAAAGAGGGCAGGCCGCCGAATGACCGTGTCAGCCGAATGATCGTTCCTACCGAATGATCGCGTCCACGCCGACGGCGGTGCCCTCGGGCACGAGCCTCGGCCGGCTGGCCGAGCTGTCCATCGAGCGGACCGGCGGCACCGGTCCGCTGATCTTCGAGGAGCGGCGCTGGACGGCCGCGCAGCTCGCGGCCCGGGCCCGGCGCCTGGCCGGCGGGCTGCGCGCGGCCGGGCTCGTGCCGGGGGACAGGGTCGCGGTCTGCATGGCGAACTGTCCCGAGGTCGGCATCACCTACCAGGCGGCCTGGTGGGCCGGCGCGGCCGTCACGCCGGTGCTGTTCCTGCTCGGGGAGACGGACCTGCGTCACGTGCTGGCCGACAGCGCCGCCTCGTTCGTCGTGACCACCCCGGACTTCCTGGACAAGGTCCGCGCGGCGGCCCGGGGCCTGCCCGCGCTGCGTGCCGTCGTGCTGGCCGAGCAGGCCGAGCCCGCGCCCGCCGACCGTGCCGGGCCACCTGTGCTGTTGTTCGCCGAGCTGGAGTCCGCGGCCGAGTCCGACCTGGTGGACGTCGACCCGTCCGGTATGGCCGCGCTGCTCTACACCGGGGGGACGACGGGGCGCGCCCGGGGCGTGGTGCTCTCCCATGACAACGTCTCGGCGGCCGCGTGGGCGGTGCACTCGATGCGGTTGGGCGAGGGCCTGCCCGGCCTGCTGCCCCTGCCGATGTCGCATGTCTACGGGATGACCGTGAGCGTCATGGCCACCTACGCCGAGACGCCGGCGACGGCTGTCCTGATGCGCTGGTTCGAGCCCGTCCGGTTCCTGGAGCTGGTGGTGGAGCACCAGGTGGCGCAGACGGCGATCGTCCCCGCCATGGCCCGGATGATCCTGGACCAGGATCTCGACGGCTACGACCTGTCGGCGCTGCGCCAGGTGGTCTCCGGGAGCTCGGCGCTGCCGCGTGAGGTGGCCGACGAATGGGCGCGCCGGCTGCCCGGGGTCGAGCTCGTGGAGGGCTACGGCTGCACCGAGGCGTCGGCGATCGTCACGGTGATGCCACCGGGGCGGACCCGGCTGGGCAGCGTCGGCCGCCCGGCACCCGGCGTCGAGCTCCGGATCGAGGCCCTGAACGCCGCCGACGGCTACCATGACGGCCCGCCCGGGGAAGCGGGTGGTTCGCCGGTCGGGGAGATCTGCGTGCGCGGGCCGGGCGTCATGCTGGGCTACTGGCGTGATCCTGCGGCGACCGCGCAGGCGGTCCGCGCCGGATGGCTGCACACCGGCGACGTCGGCCGCCTTGACCGGGACGGCTTCCTGTACCTAGTCGACCGGATGAAGGATCTGATCATCCGAGGCGGGTTCAACATCTACCCGCGGGACGTCGAGGACGCGCTGCGGGAGCACCCGGACATCGCCGAGGTGGCCGTGATGGGCCGCCCCGACCGCCGGCTCGGCGAGGAGATCGTCGCGTTCGTCCAGCTCGGCCTGGGCACGGACGTCTCGGCGGAGGCACTTGTCCGGTTCGGGCGGGAGCGGCTCGGGCCGCTGCGGTACCCGCGTGAGGTGCGGATCGTCCTGGCGATCCCGCTCACCAGCATGCTCAAGACAGACCGGGCGGCCCTGCGGGCGATGCTCACGCCGTCAGTTCCGCCGGCTTCGCTGGCGCCGTCGGCGCACGGCTCGTCACCCTCGTCGCCCCGGTCGCCAGGGAATTCCGACTCCGTCGCGCGGCACGGCGGGCCTGTTGGACCGGTGCCGCGAGTTTCGTCGTAGGGTGAGGCTGGCTGAACCTTCCACTAACGTAAGGGTTGTTCGTCTCCCATGGTGCGGTTGCCGCTCAACGGAGTTTTCTCGCCCCCGGGCCGCCTGACGGGCCGGGCGGCCGTGGTGACCGGTGCCTCCAGCGGCATCGGTCACGCGATCGCGCTCGACCTCGCCGCCGCCGGGGCATCCGTCCTGGCCACGGGGCGGGACGGCGCGGCATTGTCCCAACTCGCGCGCACGGCCGCCGCCGGCCGGGTCGACCTGCGCGTCTTCGCCACCGAGATCACCGACGCCGACGGCCGGGAGCGGCTCGTCGAGACGGCCCGGGCGGAGCTAGGGGAGATCTCTGTGCTGGTCCACTCGGCCGGGGTCTACCACAGTGGTCCGATGACGATGGCGAGTCTCGCCGACCTTGACGATCAGTATGCGGTCAACCTGCGGGCCCCGTATGCGCTGACCCAGCTGCTGCTACCCGATCTCACTCGCACGCTGGGCGACATCATCTTCGTCAACTCCACCCAGGGCCTGTCGGCGAGCCCGGAGGTCGGCCAGTACGCCGCGACGAAGCACGCGCTGCGCGCGATCGCGGACAGCCTGCGCGGCGAGCTGGGGCCGAAGGGACCGCGGGTCTGCACCATCCTGCCTGGTCGGACGGCCACCGCGATGCAACGGAAGATTTTCGAGACGGAGGGTCGGGACTGGGATCCCGAGGCCCTAATGCAGCCCGAGGACGTCGCGGCGATGGTGCTCTCGGTCGTGGAGCTGCCGCGTCGCGTCGAGGTGACCGACATCGTGATGCGACCGGCGCAAAAGGTCTCCTGATCCGGCGAGAGCATATTGTTCTCCGGGTTCGGTGCGAATTACGCGAGAATTCCACGAGGATTTCCGCGGCGGTGCCGCCTCAACGGCTGGTTGGCCGTGACGGCAACCGTTGGTGAACGTCCCACGGATTCAAAGGGAGCTCCCCGCGGGGATGCAAGGCTTGCTGCGCTGACCCCGCAACGACAGGAGTTCCCATGTCCAGAGCGGCCAGGATCCTTGGCGCTCTCGCGGTCGCCGCCGCAGCTTTGCTGGGCACGTCGACCGCCGCCTCCGCGGCGACACATGAACCCGTCATCTTCGTCTACGGATTCAACGGATCGACATCCACCTGGACCGACATGGTCGCCGACTTCCAGGCCAACGGCTGGTCGTCGTCCGACCTGGTCGTGTTCACCTACGACTCGCACCAGTCGAACGTGACGACCGCGAACCAGCTGGCCGCCAGAATCTCCTCCGTGCGCAGCGCGACCGGCGCGGCCAAGGTGGACCTCGTCACCCACTCCATGGGCGCGCTGTCCTCGCGCTATTACCTCAAGAACCTCGGCGGGACGTCCGTCGTCGACGACTTCGTGTCGCTGGGTGGCCCGAACCACGGGACCAGCACCGCGACCCTGTGCGGATGGCTCTACACGGCCTGCTCGGAGATGAGCCCGGGATCGTCCTTCCTGAACACCCTGAACTCCGGTGACGAGACTCCGGGCGCGGTCAACTACGGTACGTGGTGGTCGTCCTGCGACGACACCATCAACCCGGATTCCAGCGTCTCCCTCTCGGGTGCCACGAACACCGCCGCCGGTTGCCTCGGCCATTCCGAGCTGCACGACGACAACACCGTGGCCAGTCAGGTCAGAGCCTTCATCGGTTGAGCTGGGCTGAGCCGGGCTCAGCCGCCGAGCGGGCGGCTAACGAGCGATCCTGGTCCGGTGTGTGCGAACGTCCCGGGAACGGGTACGCCGAGGCGCACCATGAATGGTCACGATCCGGCACGCACCCGGTTGGCGGGCTGGTTGCGCCGTCTGCCGCTGCAACGCCGCAACCGCGATAGCCCCGCCCCGCCGCCCGCGTCACCGCCCCCTCCCATGCCTGAGGAGGCGGTGGTGGCCGAGGCGGTGGTGGCGGACACCGCCAGCCCCGATCCGCCGCGGGACGACGAGGAACACGCAGAGGAACACACAGAGCTGGACGACCTGCTGCGGGCCGTGGCCCGGGAGGGCTTCGGGTTCGCCGAGCTGCGTCCCGGCCAACTCGAGGCGATGCGGGCCGTCACCGCCGGCCGGGACATGCTGTGCGTCCTGCCGACCGGGGGTGGCAAGTCGGCCGTTTACCAGATTCCGGCCCTGCTCACGGCGGGGCCGACCGTGGTCGTCTCGCCGCTCATCGCGCTGCAGCGCGACCAGGTGCGCGGGCTCACCGAACGCCTGGGCGGCCTGCTGGACGCGGTGCCCGCCGGCCCCGGGACCGCCGCCAGACCCGACGCCGGCCAGTCCGGTGCGCGTCAGCCTGACGCTGACGCGCCCGCGGTGGCGGCGAACTCGCAGAGCGGGCGCGGCGCGGCGCTCGCGGCGATCGACGCCGTCCGCCACGGCCGGGCCGAGTTCCTGTTCCTTGCTCCCGAGCAGCTCGCCCGCGACGACGTCCGGGAGGCGCTTCGCGAGGCGCGGCCCTCCCTGTTCGTCGTGGACGAGGCGCACTGCATCTCCAGCTGGGGCCACGACTTCCGCCCCGACTACGCCCGCCTGGGCCAGGTGATCGACGACCTCGGCCATCCGGTGGTCGTCGCGCTGACAGCCACCGCGTCGCCGCCGGTGCGCCGGGAGATAGCCGAGCGCCTGCGGCTCGAGGATCCGGCGGAGATCGTCCGCGGCTTCGACCGCCCGGAGATCACCCTGAGTGTCGAGTCGTTCGTCGACGACGACGAGAAGAAGGCCCGGCTGGTCGAGCGGATCGCCGCCGAGACCAAGCCCGGCCTGGTCTACACGGCGACCCGGCGTGGCGCCGAGGATCTCGCCGCCGAGCTCGCGGACCTCGGGCTCACCGCGAGCGCGTACCACGCCGGGCTACGCGCGGCGCGCCGCCGTGAGGTCGAGGAGGACTTCATGGCCGACCGGTGCGACGTCGTCGTGGCGACGACCGCGTTCGGCATGGGCATCGACAAGCCCAACGTCAGGTTTGTGATCCACGCCGAGGTGGCCGACTCGATCGACTCCTACTACCAGGAGATCGGACGCGCCGGCCGCGACGGCCAGCCGGCGGTCGCGGTCCTGTTCTACCGGCCCGAGGACCTGGGCCTGCGTCGCTTCTTCGCCTCGTCACGCCCGGACGAGACCGCCCTGCGCCGCGTCGCCGTGCTGCTCGGCCACGCCGAGGAACCGGTGAGCGCGCGCGCCCTGGCCGACGCCGCCGGGGTCGGCGACACCGCGCTGACCCGCATGGTGGACCTGCTCGAACGGGCCGACGCGGTCACCGTCCACGACGACGGCCGCATCGAGCGCAGTGCCGGTGCGCCGGAACCCGAGCAGGCCGCGGGCCGCGCCGTCGAACTGGCCGCGGCGCGGGTCGAGTTCGAGCGGTCGCGGGTCGACATGATGCGCGGGTACGCGGAGACCCGCGACTGCCGGCGGCGTTACCTGCTCGCCTACTTCGGCGACACGTCCCCCGCCGCCTGCGGGAACTGTGACGTGTGCCGGTCCCGTCTGCCCGGGCAGCGGGTGCCGGGCGGCGAGGGCGGGGCCGCGGCCGCCGCCGGTTCCCCGGCGCCGGTGGGCGACAACGAGGCCACGGCGGAGGTCTCGCCGTTCCCGGCCGGGCTGGCCGTCCGTCATGTGCGGTGGGGGCCCGGCCAGGTGATGAAGGAGGACGGCGACCGCATCACCGTCCTGTTCGACGAGGTCGGATACCGCACGCTGTCGGTGGCGGCGGTGACCGAGCGGGGCCTGCTGGCGGTCGCCGACTAGCCCCGCTGTAACGTCACCGCCGGCCCGCGCTGGCCGGTCGTTTCGTCAGCGACCGCGGTGCCCCGCACCGTCGAGGTCGGGCGCGGCCAGTCCGTCCCCGCACGTCGCCGATTGCCGCCGACCTGAGGAGCACCGCTTTCTTGACCGACTTCCGGAACCGGACCGCGCTGGTCACGGGGGCCTCGTCGGGTATCGGGGCCGCGTTCGCCGAGGCGCTCGCGGCACGCGGGGCCGATCTCGTGCTCGCCGCGCCGTCCGAGGAGAAGCTGCGGCCGGTGGCCGAGCGGCTGCGCGCTCTGCACGGGGTGCGGGTGTGGATGGTCCCGGTCGACCTCGCCCGGGAGGACGGCCCGGACCTGCTCGTCGAACAGGTCCGGGCGACCGGTCGCGAGATCGACGTCCTGGTGAACAACGCCGGGTTCGGCACCTACGGCCGGTACGAGGAGCTGCCCGCCGACCGTGACCACCGCGAGGTCATGGTGGACGTCGTCGCGGTCGAACGGGTGACGCACCTGCTCCTGCCGGCGATGGTCGAGCGGGGCCGCGGCACCGTCGTCAACGTGTCGTCGACGTCGGGGTTCCAGGCCGTCCCGTACATGGCTGTGTACGGGGCGTCGAAGGCGTTCGTGTTGTCCTTCTCGATCGCGCTGTGGGCGGAGTACCGGTCGCGCGGAATCCGGGTGCTGGCGGTATGCCCGGGGCCGACCGACACGAACTTCTTCGAGGTCCTCGGCCGGCGGATGAGCGCCGGTGGACGGCTGCGCACCACCGACGAGGTCGTCTCGGCCGCCTTCCGCGGCCTCGACCGCGGCCTGCCCTACGTGATCGACGGCCGGCTCAACTACCTGACCTCGAACGCGTCCCGCCTGCTGGGCCGCGGGCTCGTCGCGGGGATCACGGCCCGGACACTCCGGCCGCGCGGGCGTCCCTGACCTGCCCGACCCCCGGTTCGTCCAGGGCCAGCCGGGCGACGAGCTCGTAGGAGCGGATCCGGTCGGCGTTGGAGTGCACGTTCGTGACGATCATCAGCTCGTCGGCCCCGGTCGCCTCGAGTAGCGCGTTCAGGCCGTCCCGCACGGTTTCCGGTCCGCCCACGATGTGCGAGGACGTCGCGGACTCCGCCAGATCGCGCTCCTGCGGCGTCCAGGGGTAGGCCGCGGCCTCCTCGGGCGTGGGGTAGGCGCCGGGCCGTCCCAGGCGCAGGCGCAGCATCGTCAGGCGGGTGGGCCCGGCGAGCCACTGGGCGCGCTCGTCCTCCTCGGCGCACAGGACACCGGCGGCGACCATCGCGTACGGCTGTTCCCGTCCGGGCGACGGCCGGAACGAGTCGCGGTACAGCCGCAGCGCGGGCAGCGTGCTGACGGAGCTGAAATGGTGCGCGAACGCGAACGGCAGGCCGAGGATCCCGGCGACCTGGGCGCTGTAGCCGCTCGAGCCGAGCAGCCAGATCGGCGGTGTGTCCGCCCGCGGGTACGCCTCGACCCCGCGCAGCGGGTGCCCGGCGGGGAACGACCCACCGGAGAGGAAGGTCGTCAGCTCGGCGAGCTGGTCGGGGAAGTCGTCCGCGGACATCGGCCCCGGGCCGCGGCGCAGGGCACGCGCGGTGTTCTGGTCGGTGCCGGGCGCACGGCCGATGCCGAGGTCGATGCGGCCGGGGAAGAACGCGCCCAGGGTCCCGAACTGCTCGGCGATCGTGAGCGGGGCATGGTTGGGCAGCATCACCCCGCCCGAGCCAACCCTGATGGTGGACGTCGCCGCGGCCACCTGGCCCATCAGGAGGGTCGTCGCGGAACTGGCGATGCCCGGCATGCCGTGGTGCTCGGCCAGCCAGTAGCGGGTGAAGCCGAGATCCTCGGCCCGCCGGGCCAGCTCAAGGCTGCCCCGCACGGCCTCGCCGGCGGAGACACCCGTGCCCACCGGCACCAGGTCGAGGACGGACAGCGGCACCGGTCTCGTCAGGCTCACCCTTGCGCCAACCGCCCCACCGGTGCCCGTCTTCCCACCAGGGCTCGGCCGGCGACAGCGCCGTTGGCGCCGAAGTGCCTGGACGGCCCGCCGTGGAACGGGAGGATGGCAGGCATGGGCGCATACCGGCGGGCGTACGAGCACGAGCGGACCGACCCCGAGGCCTTCTGGGCCGCGGCCGCGCGGGAGGTCGAGTGGACCCGTCCCCCGGAGCGGATTCTCGACGCGAGCGCACCGCCGTTCTACCGCTGGTTCCCCGACGCCGAGCTGAACACCTGCGCCAACGCCCTGGACCGGCACGTCGCTGCCGGTCGCGGGGACGCGCTCGCCCTGGTCTACGACTCACCGGTCACCGGGACGTCCCGCCGGTACACGTTCGCGCAGCTCACCGACGAGGTGGCCCGGGCCGCCGGCGCGCTCGCCTCGCTCGGGGTCGGCCGCGGCGACCGCGTCATCGTCTACCTGCCGATGATCCCCGAGGCGGTCGTGGCGATGCTGGCGTGCGCCCGCCTCGGCGCCGTCCACTCGGTGGTCTTCGGCGGGTTCGCCGCCCCGGAACTCGCCGCCCGCATGGACGACGCCCGCCCGAAGGTCGTGGTCAGCGCGTCCTGTGGCATCGAGCCGACGCGGCTCGTCCCCTACAAGCCGATGATGGACGCGGCGATCGAGCTGGCCGTCCACAAGCCGGCCGGGTGCCTCATCGTGCAGCGCGAACAGCACCGCTGTGATCTCGTGGCCGGCCGCGACCACGACTGGGACGCCCTCGTCGGCTCCGCGCCCCCGCTGGCCCCGGTGCCCGTCGCGGCCACCGACCCGCTGTACATCCTTTACACCTCCGGGACGACCGGGCGGCCGAAGGGCATCGTCCGGGACAACGGCGGCCACGCGGTGGCGATGTCCTGGTCGATGCGCAACGTGTACGGCATCGGGCCGGGGGACGTGATGTGGGCGGCCTCCGACATCGGCTGGGCGGTCGGCCACTCGTACACGGTCTACGCGCCGCTGCTGGTCGGCGCCACGACGGTGCTCTACGAGGGGAAGCCGGTCGGCACCCCCGACGCCGGGGCCTTCTGGCGGGTGATCGCCGACCACGGGGTGAACGTGCTGTTCACCGCGCCCACCGCGATCCGCGCGATCAAGAAGGAGGACCCGGAGGCGGAGCTCGTCGGCCGGTACGACCGCACCACCCTGCGGGCGCTGTTCCTGGCCGGCGAGCGGCTGGACCCGGCCACCTACGAATGGGCCTCGGGCGTGCTCGGCCTGCCCGTCGTCGACAACTGGTGGCAGACCGAGACGGGATGGCCGATCTGTGCGGCACCGCTCGGGCTGGAGCCGCTGCCGCTCAAGGCGGGGAGCCCGTCGGTGCCGATGCCGGGATACGACGTGCGGGTCCTGGACGCGGCCGGAGCCGAGGTCCCGCCCGGCACAGAGGGGGCCATCTGCATCCGTCTGCCGCTGCCACCGGGCACGCTGCCGACGCTGTGGGAGGACGACGAGCGTTACATCGCTTCCTACCTCTCGGCCTTCGACGGCTACTACCTGACCGGTGACGGCGGCTACGTGGACGACGACGGCTACGTTTTCGTCCTGGGCCGCACCGACGACGTCATCAACGTGGCCGGGCACCGGCTCTCCACCGGATCGATGGAGGCGGTGCTGGCGGCCCACCCGGCGGTGGCGGAGTGCGCCGTCGTCGGCGTCGCCGACGAGTTCAAGGGCCAGGTGCCCCGCGGGCTCGTGGTGATGAAGAGCGGAGCGGAGATCACGCCGGACGTACTGGCCGCCGAGCTCGTCGCGCGGGTCCGCGCCGAGATCGGGCCGGTCGCCTCGATGCGACGGGTGGACGTCGTCGCCGCCCTCCCGAAGACCCGCTCCGGCAAGATCCTGCGCCGCACCATGCGCGAACTGGCCGACGGCCGCTCACCGGCGATCCCCTCCACCATCGAGGACGTCACCGTGCTCGACGCCCTGCGCCCCGTCCTCCTCCCGGACGCCTGATCGAGCCCGGGGAGGCTGCCAGACACCTGACCAGGTCGGGCGATGCTGTGGGAGGCCTGATCGGGTCAAGCGAGGTTGTCGGTGGCCTCCAGGTGGTCGACGTAGGCGTCGGCGATCTCGTCCAGCTCGTCCGGCGGGAAGCCGAGGTTCCTGCGTATCGCGCGGCGCCCGATCAGCAGCAGGTGGAGCATGTAGACCGGGACATCCGCGTCCTGGCAGCGGTGGAAGCCCATCGTGAACCAGGTGAGCGCCTCCTGCTGCCGGCCGTGCTCCGCGAGCGTCTCCGCGACCGCCGCGTACACATCCGGATTCGTGGAGCGGCTCGACTTGATCTCGGCGCGCAGCGTCGTGGCCTCGGCCTCGTCGCCCTTGCGCACGAGCGCGTCATGCAGCCAGACCCGCGGGTCGATGTCCGCCACGCCGGCTGCCGCGTCATCCGTCGCGTCATCCGCCGCCGGGTCATCCGCCGCCATGGCGGCCGCTGCCGCGGCGGCCACCGAACCGGCGGCCGCTGTGTCGTTGGCGACCACGGCAGCGCGGTAGCAGCGCACCGCCTCGTCCCAGTCGTCGGCGAGGCCGTACTGGCCGCCGGCGTGGACCAGCAGCATCGACGCGCTGACCTGGCCGTGGAGCTCAGGCCGCGCGGCGAGATCCTCGAACTGTGCCGCGGCCTGCCGGTGGCGGCCGTCGCCCGCGGCCTCGATGACGATCTCGTCCAGGTCATCCTCGGTGAGGATGTCGTCCTCGGTGAGCGTGCGCATGACGGCCATTGTTCTCCGCCCGCCACCCGTCCCGGACGACCGGGGATGAGGAGGCCACAGGGGGGCGCAGACGCCGCCGGACCATCGGGTTCCGGGCTGGTTCGGCGGGGTAGCAGGCTGCGGTGACCAGCATTCCGCCCGAGAAACAGCCGGGGCCGGTCGCGTTCGTGCTCGGCGGCGGCGGTGTCCTGGGCGCCGCCGAGGTGGGAATGCTCGACGCGCTCCTGGCCGCGGGCGTCCGCCCCGACCTGGTCGTCGGGACCTCCGTGGGCGCCATCAACGGTGCCGCGGTCGCCGCCGACCCGTCCAGAGCCGCGATCGGGCGGCTGACCGAGCTGTGGGCCGACCTGGGCAGCTCGGACGTCTTCGCCGGCGGGCCGGCCAAACGGCTGGCCACCGTCGTCCAGCACGGCTACCTGCACTCGAACGCGCCGCTGCGCCGGATACTGAAGGCGAACCTGCCGTCCTCCTTCGAGCGGCTGGCGGTGCCCTTCCAGTGCGTGGCGGCCAGCGTCGAACGTGCGGCCGCGCACTGGTTCGACCGCGGCCCGCTCGTCGACGCCGTCCTGGCGTCGTGCGCGGTGCCCGCGCTGCTACCCCCGGTCAAGATCGGGGACGAGCACTTCGTCGACGGCGGCCTTATCGACAGCACTCCCGTGGGCCGGGCGGTGATGCTGGGCGCGCGAACGGTCTACGTCCTGCACGTCGGGCGGATCGAGCGGCCGCTGCGCCCCGGCCGCTGGCCGTGGGAGGCCGGCCTCGTGGCCTTCGAGATCGCCCGCCGCCGCGGCTTCGCCGACGCGATGGCCGCCCTGCCGGCGGATGTCGCCGTCCACCTGCTGCCGATCGGTGACGCCACCGGGGTACCACTGGTCGGGCTGCGATACCGGTCCGCCTCCGGGGTCCGCCGCCGGATCGAACGCGCCCGCCAGGCCACAGCCGACTACCTCGACCTCCTGGCGGCTCCGGGGCGTGAGGCGTGAGAGTGCCACCAAGGGCGATCCGCCGCCTCGTGATCGATCCTCTGTTCATCCCGGTCGCGGTGGGCGGCGCGGTACTCGGTGTCCTGGTGACTCTGCTCGGCCTGCTCAGCGCGCCCGTCGACCGCCGGCTACGGCTGTCCCGGGTGGCGGCCCTGGCCGGGGCCTACCTCGCCGCCGAGGCCGTGGTGATCGTGAGCGGCTTCGGGCTGTGGCTGGCCCGGCCGCTGCTCCGCGCCAGGTGGGAGGAGGTCCACCTGCGCCTGCTGCGCGGCGTCCTGCGGTTTGTCGTCACTGCCGCCGGGCGGCTGGTCGCGTTCCGCCTGACCGTCCGCGAACCGCCGGCGGGCACTGTGGACTGCGCCGGCCGCCCCGTCCTGGTCGCCAGCAGGCACGCCGGGGTCGGTGACTCCTTCGCGCTGGTCCACCTGCTGCTCGACCGCTACCGGCGCACGCCGCGGGTCGTGCTCCTGGCGAGCCTTCAGCTCGACCCGGCGATCGACATCCTGCTCGGCCGGCTGGACGCCTGCTTCCTGCGCACGGAGGGCGCCGACCCGACGGCACCCGCTCGGGTTCACGACCTGGCCACCAGGCTGACGTCCCGCGATGCCCTCGTCATCTTTCCCGAGGGGGCGAACTTCACCGCGCGGCGCCGCCGGCGGGTGATCCGCGGGCTGCGGCTGCGCGGCCAGTCGAGCCGGGCCGCGGTGGCCGAGAACCTCACCCACGTGCTGCCGCCCCGTCCCGCCGGCGTGCTCGCCGCGCTGGACGCGCGAACCGTGGGGGGAACGGCCGTGGTCGCCCACACGGGGCTGGACCTCCTGGTCACGCCGGGCCTCGTCTGGCAGGCCCTGCCGTTGACGGCCCCGATGGAGCTGCGCTGGTGGTGGTTCCCCGCGGACGAGCTGCCGCCCACCGGAACGGAGCGCGCGGACTGGTTGACCATGAACTGGGCAGTGGTGGACGCCTGGATCGACTCCCGCCGCTCCCCGAACCCCCTCCCAACCTCCCCGGAACCCTGACCGTCCCACCGCCCGCCCGGCCCCTGACTGGCACTCGCAACCTCAGTCCCGGCGGGCCTGGATGAGCCAGGCTGCCGAGTCGTACAGGACGCCTCGTTCGGTGTGGTGCTCGGCCAGGTTGGCTCGTAGATCGTCGAGTGCGCGGCCTTTGGCGCTGGCGTCGAGGTCGCGCACCAGTCCGGCATGCTGGGCGGAGACGAACCGGAAGGCGTCGTCGGGGTCGGTGCCGAAATACATGGGCTCGACGAGGCCCTCCAGGTGGACGTCGGAGAACCCGGCCGCGTTCAGGAGCGACCGGATCCGGTTGGGGTCGCTGAGGGCGAACGGACTCGGCGCGTCCGATGGTGGGACAGGTATCTCACGGCCGGCGGCCAGTGAGGTGAAGAAGGCCTTGAGCCACTCGTTGCGCTCGAACGGCTGCCAGGTCAGTAGGACGATGCGCCCGCCGGGGCGCAGGGCGCGCGCGAGGTTGGTGAAGGCGGCGACGGGATCGCCGAAGAACATCACCCCGTGTCGGCTGACGGCGACGTCGAAGGCTCCGGTGGGAAAGGGGTGGATCTGCGCGTCGGCCTGCTCGAAGGTCGCGTTCGTGACGTGCTCGCGTTCGGCGCGCCGGCGGGCCAGCTCGAGCATCTCCGAGGACAGGTCCACACCCAGGACAGATCCAGCGGCGGCGCGGCAGGCGGCGTCCAGGGTCGTCCGCCCGCCGCCGCAACCGACATCGAGCACGGCCGCTGTCTCGTCGATCGCGGTCGCGGCCAGAAACCGATCGCGGTACGCGGCGACCCCCTCATCGAAACGATCGGCGTTGGCGACCCAGAAAGCGCCTCCATTTCCGTCCCAGCTGGCGAGCTGGGTGGCGTTCGACGCGTCGACGGCGAGCTCGGTGACCATGGCGCCCACTCTGTCAGAGCGGCGGGTGGCCCCACGGCCCTGACTGGGCGGGTCACCACGTACGTTGGACGTGGTGGCCGCACCGGAGTGAAACCGGCGTAGTCGGAGATGCGGCTGGCAACAACAGGGAGTACCAGAACCGGCAGGATGTGCGGTGAACAAGGTGACCATAAGCGAAGAAGACCGTCGACTTCTCGGAATCTGGGCTGCCGACTGCGCCGAGCGGGTGCTGCCACTCTTCGAGGAGAAGGCTCCCTGCGACACCCGCCCTCGTGAGGCCATCGAGGGCATCCGCTCCTACGCGCGCGGAGAGACGCGGATGGGGCCGCTGCGCTCCCTTGCCTTCGCGGCCCTCGCAGCCGCACGGGAAGTCGACGATCCGGCCGCCACAGCCGCCGCCCGCGCCGCGGGCTACGCGGCAGCAGCCCCTTACATCCATCCGTTGGCCACCCCTCACCAGGCGAAACACGCCCTTGGGCCAGCGATGCAAGCGGCGCGCGCGGGTGAACTCGCGGCGGGCGACGACGCCAGCATCGGTGACGCCGAGATCCGATGGGCGATCGAGCACGCCTCGCCGGCAGTTCGCGGAATCGTGCGGCAGATGCCGGTTTGTGGCCCTGGTCGCGGTCGTCTGGACGTGCTCCGCTATCAGCTCGACGCAGCCCTTCGCCGCTGATCAGCGAGGTGCGCCGCTGCGGAGGCAGGAAGAACAGGCATTCGGGCGGGTCTCGTCATCGTTGACTACTGAGAGATACTTGGAGGCTGGCGGCGTGGACCCGAGTTCCCGGGCCAGGAAGGTCGAGGTCTGGAAAATCGCTGTCGGAACCGACAGATGGGTGCCAGAGTGGGAACTTGTGGACGTCATTTCCGGAATCACCGAGGTCGGCGACGCGAGCACCGGTTGAATCCGCCAACCTATCCACGGCGCCCCCGCGAGATCCAATTCTTGGCTTTCCGGCCGATACTGCTCCCGAAACCCAACCGAGCAGGAATTCCAAGGCATCGACCGCAAGTGTGGCGGGTGAATGAGCGTATGGACTCACTCACCCGCCACACATCTGGAGCGGTGGGGATATTGGGTCAGCTGGGAAGGGGGCGGCGGCCGGCGAAGCCAAGGTCGGCCCGGTGGTACCAGGCGAGATCCGGCTCGCCCTCGATCCAGCACAGCAGCACGTTCTCGCCATCGAGGATGGCGGGGAAATCGATCAGTAGCGGGGCGGCGCCCTTGACCTGGATGCCGCGGGCGGGGAACCAGGCCAGCGCTTCGGACAGCCAGGCCTGCAGGGCTTTCATCTCGGCGAGTCCCCCTTTGGGGGACGACGCGCCATCCGCCAGCGCGGCGCTCAGCTCGGTGAGGTCCGCCCGCCGTGCGACGAACTCGGCGGCGCGTTCGTGGATTTCGGGCATGAGGGCACGGGCCTCGTCCACGGAGAACATCTGGTCCACGTAGTCCAGTCCATCATGCCTGGACGTCAACGGGCCCAGCCGGGTGGCACCGACCGGCACGCGCGTTCGTGGATCGCGGGAAATGGCCCCGGGCGGCTCCCGTCTCCAAGATCATCGACCGGGGTCGCCGGGCCTGGTGGGCCCGCCGGAGGAGGATGGATTCAGGAGCGGCGGGCCATCTTGATGGTCTTCTCGAGCTGATCCCGGTCGACTTCGGCGGAGCGCCCGTTCGTCGCGACGGTCGGGATCTGGTGGCCGCCGCCGAGTACCAGGTCGGTGGTGTGGCGCATGCCCATGTCGCGCTGCTCGACGTCGAGGATGGTCTCCTCCACCCGGTACAGCTTCTCGATTTTCGCGACCTTGGCCTCGACCTGCGCGGCGACGATCCGCAGCCGCCGTTCCGCCTTGGCGAGGCGTCGTTCCAGGCGACGGTCGACGACGTTGGGCATCGGCTCGTCGCGCTCGGTCGGGTCGTGCAGGTAGAGCTCCACGGCCACCGCCACCAGCGGGATCAGCGCGGTGAAGAGGATCGCCGGGCCGTCGCCGCCGTCGCCGGACGCGCCCTGGATCCGCACCAGCACACCCGCGATCGACAGGAGCAGGAAGATCGTCGAGGTCAGGGTGAGGGCGAGGGCCGATGTCCTGGTGGTGACGAGCTGTTCGCGGACCTCCTGGTCCATTTTGACCTCGCCGACGTCCGCGGCCTTCAGGAGCTGGATCTGGGCCCGGGCCAGGATCGCGCTTTTGATCGCGTGGGCGAGCACCATTCCGGCGATGAAGACCGCGATGCCCAGGATGCCGCCCAGGAACCAGCTGACGCCGTAGTCCGCGGCGTCGGTGAGCACGCCGTAGGCGTCGGCGAAGACGAAGAAGTCGAGGGAGGCGAGCACCAGCAGGATGAGGTGGCGGACGGCCGGCGCGAACTGCATCTGCGGGATGCGTTCCTGGATGCCGACGCTGCGCCAGAGCCGGCCCTGCTCGACCTTGTTCTTGATCAGTTCGGTCCGGCGTTCCCGTCGCTCGGCCCTGGAGTCGATCTCCATGCGGAGCTCGGCGATCAGCTCCTCCAGAGTCCGGGCGTCCGCTCGGACGGCCGCGCGTACCTCCTGGATCTCCGCTTCTTCCAGGCTCTTCAGGACTTTGGGGCGGGTCTCGGCCCCCGCCAGCGCGATGTCGGCGTCGCCAACCTGGCGGATGAGCTGCTTGGCTAGACGGCCTGGCCGATTTCCCCTGCGCAGCACCTGAGGGTCCCTCTTTCCGTGTCTTCGTTCGGGCGGCCTCTTCGTTCGGATGGCCTCGATGGTCTGGACGGCCTCGTCGAGTCCGGTCAGCCTCAGAATTCAGAAAACAGGACGGCCTTGAAACCTGGGACGGACGTGAAGCCGGGGCGGTCGGGTATCCGGGGATGTCGGGTAGCCGGGGATGTCGTGAGCCGATTAGGGCGGGCCGTGAAGGCGACCCGCGAAGGCGGGCGGTCAAGCGTACCCGCCAGCGAAGGAGCAAGCGTGAGCGCGGGTGGTGAGGACGGGCGGCCGACCGGCGAAAACGAACATCCGAGGTGCGGAAGATGGCCGGGCGGAGAACAGCCCTTTCCGCGGGCGACGATTGCGGCGGGCGGCGGCGGGAAAACGTCAGTCGATCGGGCGGGCAAAGGTTCCCCCCACGAAACAGAGCATCGCGCAGACGATCCCGAGCACCGAGGCGACCATGGCCTCGCGGGCGCCCTCCGTCTCGTCACCGGCGAAGACCATGGTCAGGACAAGGGTGCCGACACCGACGACGGCGCCGATCGCGCCGAGCATGAAACGCCGGGCGATGGTCTCCCGCGGTGGCAGGCTTGACAGCGCGTCGATGGGGGCGATCCGGCCGGCGCGGGCGCGGTTGCCGACCCGGCGGCGGATGTCGCGCAGGCGGAAGGTGTTGCCGGCGATGAAGAAGCTGACCGCGGTCACGATCATCGACCCGGTGACGGACACCCGGGCGAACGGCGACGACAGGGTCAGCCAGACCCAGGTCTCCAGGACGGCGAGCAGCGCGAGGCAGGTCAGGATCACCACCGTCGACCGCATCAGGGCCGGGCTGAAATGTTGGTCCTCGGGTTCGAACAGCACGCCCATGGGTCGTCTCCTCGCGGTTGCTTCGGCCACGGGCATTCGCGGCACCGCGGTGTGCGTTCCGCCGGTATGTGGTCCGGCGGTGTGCGTCCCGGTGGAGGGCGTGGCTACGATCCCCGGGCTCGGCGCACCCCCCAGTTGGGCGATGGGGGCGGCGTCAGCCGCAGTCACTGCTGATCCGTCGGCACAGCTCGCCCTTGAGATAGCGGGCGATGTCCTGCTGAGGCCTGGTCGCCGCTCCCTCGTTCACGCCGATGAAGCGGACCTTGCTGTTCGCGATCGGTGTGAGCTGCTGGGTCTCCGGGGAGAAGCAGCGGCGCACCATGGCCTCCGCGATCTGGACGGACGCCTTCTTCCCGTCCACGTTGAGGCAGTCGGAGGCCTGACCGGTACCGAGTAGATCGCTCCAGACCACGACGGTGACCGCGCCGATCTCGACGCCGGGCGCCGCCCGCAGCGTGGCGATCTCGTCGTTCACGCCGGAGAGCAGGCCGGTGACGCTGCCGGTGGGGCGGACCTGCTCGCTCTGCACGATGTGGTCGACCTCCTCGGTGAGCGCGTCGGTCGCCGCGGTGCGGTCCTTCTCCTCGCGGGTGTCGTTGTTCCGGTCGATCTTGAAGACGGCTCCGCCGTCTAGGCAGTCCGAATAGGTCAGTCCGGCGTCCCCGCCACCGCTGGCGACGAGGCGCATGTACTGGCCCTCCCGCAGCGCGGCTTCGAAATAGGGGCGCAGGCCCTCGGACACGCGGGTGGCGTTCTCCGGCGAGTTGTCGGAGACGTCCAGGTAGAGCATGAGCAGCGGAGCGCCGCCCTTGGGCGCGTCCTCCTGGTAGCGGGTGCAGTCGAGCGGGCCGCCGGCCTCCCGCCCAAGCATCGTGTCCATCGCGTTGCAGGAGGTGATCAGGGGCAGTGCGAGCAGCGCGGCGGCGAGCAGACCGGCCCCGCGGGCGCGCGGCCGTCCCGCCCGGCTCCGGCGACGGGACGTCCCCGGCGGCGGCCCCGCGGTGTTCCCGGACGGGGACGCCGGTGTCGTGGTCGCTGTCGTCACGGTCATCGCAGCACGATCTCCACTCGGCGCCGGCTGGCGTCCGCGACCCCGTCGGTGGCGCCCTGTTCGCCCTTGGCCTCGACCTCGAGCAGCGAGGCCGGGATGTCCTGACTCACCAGGTAGGCCTGGACGGCCACCGCGCGCCGGCGGGAGAGGTCGAGGTTGTGCTCCGTCGTCCCGAGACCGTCGCTGTACCCGACGACCTGGACGCGTCCGTCGTGCTCGCGGATCTGGGGGACGGTGCCGGCGAGCGCGGTGGCGGCCTCGGGCCGCAGGTCGGCGCTGTTGGCGTCGAAGAGGTAGTCCGCGCTGACGGTCGAGACCCGGCTGCCGTCCGCCTGGGTGATGAAGCTGCTCAGCGGCGGGAGCGGGTCCGGAGCGACCGACGGTGGCACTCTTGTGGCATGCGGCGCGGGGGTGAAGCTGGACGCGGCCGCGTCACTTGAGCAAGCTGAGGCGAGACCGAGGACGGCGGTGAGCGCGAGTGCCGCGCACGCCGGAACCCCGGACCGCCGACGTCGCCTGGACGCGGCACGTCCGGCGGTGCGAAACGCGTGATACACGGTCGGCCCCCAACGGCAAGTGCGGGGCCAACCATAACCGTGCCGAAAAGCACCCTGTCGCCCAGGCTTGGGCGTTGTGTCGACCGTGGGATTAATCCGTGTTGCGTTGATGTGTGACGTGTATCGATCATGTTTGTCGCGGATCGGTCTGGTGGGTGCCGGTCGCGGATGATTGCGGTGCCGTGCGCGTTACCGGCCGAACAGGGTGGGGCTCGACACCGGACGTCCGGTGTCGAGCCCCACCCTGTTATTGCGTATTTCTGTTCCGGGGCGGCCGATCAATAGCTGGTGGTGGTCGTCCCGTGGCTGCGCGAGCGCCGGCGGAGCCGCCGAAGCCCGCGGGCTCCCGCACGGTCGGCCTTGTTGACGTCGCGTCGGGCCTCGCGGCGAATCCTGGGCAGCAACCTCATCGCCTTCTCCTTCGGCTCGTTCCCGGGTGTTCTCCTGCATGGGGCCGCATTGTCCGTTCGTCGACCTGTTGCAGGGATTCCCCGAACCATGCCGATAACACCTGCGATTTCGGCACCGTCCGAGGAGGGGCGCCGATGTGGGAGTCCAGAGCGGGAGTCCAGAGCGGGAGTGCGGGCGGGGGCATGGGGTGAGAGCGCGAGGTCGGATCGGGGGAGGGCTGGCCACCGCTGATCTCCAGCCTGAAGACCCTGCTGGAGACCGGTGATGTCCTCCCGGTCGGCGCGGGCGAGCCGCACCCGGCTCCGGAGATGAGCGTCGAGCCGAGCCCGGCACGGAGGTAGGAGCCGAGTCCGGCGCCCGACTCCGCGCCGGACTCGGCTCCCGAGCCGGTGAGCCGCCGCTGACGGGGAATCGTGTCAGCGGCGGCGTGCGGCGTTGACCGCGAGGACCGCCACCGGCGGGATCACCATCGAGGCCAGCATCATGCCCATCGCCACCGGGACGGAGTAGAGCCGCACCACCGCGCCCGCCAGCACGAACAGGGCCAGGCACAGCGCCATCGAGACCAGGTACCTGCGCCGTGCCCGCCGGCCGGGACCCCGCGTGGGGTAGTCCTCGTCCGGCCAGGTGGCCCAGGTCGCGGCCCCGCCGGGTGCCTCGTACGGGGGCGGCCCGGCTGGGCCGCCGTCCGGTGTCATGGCCTGGTCGGGCCCCACGACCCACTCGGCGGCGTCGGCTGGTGGGCGCCGGCGCGAGCGTCGCCGCCCGCCGGACGCCCGGCCATCCTCGGGTAGGGGAGCGGCAGTGGCATCGCCCCAGCCACCGGTGGCGGCCCAGCCACCGGCCTCGCCCCATCCGCTGGCGGAGTCCGTGCCCTTGCCTGGCCCCCTCTGATCGGAGGCCCGGCCGGACGCTCCCCGCCGGCCCGGGGCGGCACCCCCCGAGGGGGGTGCCGGGTCATCCGAGGTGCCCCGATTGCCGGAAGCCCCCCGTCCGGGGTTGTCCGCCTGCCCGCCGGGCGACGTGCGCCCGCCCGGGTTCGTTCGTCCGTCGGATCCGGGACGCCCGTCGGCGGGGTGGCGCCCGCCGGGCGCGGCCCGCCCGCCGGGCGGGCGCGCGCCGCCGGAGCGTCCCGGCTGGTCATATGCGTCGAGCAGATGGGCGAGCCACAGATCGTGGGCTCGCCGCATACCGGGGTCGCTCAACACCCGGTACGCCGCGTTCACCCGGAGGAACGCGCGTTGGGATCCGCCGGCGTCCGGATGGGCGCGTTTCACCACGCGCCGATAGGCGGCATGGACCTCCTCGTCCGAAGCCGTGGGTGCGATCCCGAGCACCTCGTACATCGAGGCCCGCAAGTACTGGGCCGACTGGCTTTTTGGCGTATCACGCATGGCGATCACCTCCCGGCGCCCGTTGCAGTGGGGCGTCGCGTCGACCTGTTCCCACCGTAGGCGGGATCTCGCGGGTCGACCGCCGGCGATCGCGGTGAGCGAGACCACGGATGGCCCGAAGGTCGGTCGCCGTCAGCCCGGCTTGGCCGTGACGAAGATCGACGTCGACGGAACGAACTGCCCCCGAAGGGGTCCCCACTGGCCCCACACCCGGTTGTGACCCTCAGGCCATTCCGGCTCGATGACGTCGAGTAGTACCAGGCCGGCGGCGATGATCTCGCGTACGCGGTCGCCCATCGTCCGGTGTGCCTCTATGTAGGTCGGCTCGCCGGTCTCGGAGTGCTCCGTGTACGCCCGGCGGTCGAAGTAACTGTGGAAGACGACTAGCCCATTGGCGTCGGGGGCGTCCGGCAGGCACCACACGAAGGGGTGGGTGGTCGAGAAGACCCAGCGGCCGCCGGGCCGCAGGGCCCGGGCGACCTCCCGCATCAGCGCCGCACTGTCGGTGACGAACGGGACGGCGCCGAACGCCGAACAGGCGATGTCGACGCTCTCCGAGCGCACCGGCAGCGTGATCGCGTCGGCCTGGAACAGCGGAACCGACACTCCGGTGCGGTCGTTCAGCGCGCGCGCCTGCGCGAGCTGGCCCGCCGACAGGTCGGTGGCGACGACGGTCGCGCCCTGCCCGGCCAGCCACCGCGAGCACTGCGCCCCGCCGCAGCCGACCTCCAGGACCACCCGGCCGGCAACGTCCCCGAGCAGCCGCGCCTCGGACTCGCGCAGCCCCTCCGGGCTCCAGCAGAAGTCGACGTCGCCCAGGAAGTCGCCGTGCTCGGCGTAGTAGGAGGGGGCTTCGGAATCCCAGTAGTGCCGGTTCGCGGCGCGGGCGCCGGCGGAGTCGATCTCGGTGTACCCGTACGCGGGCCGGGCGCCCTGCTCGTCGTGCCCGTCCCCGTCGTGCTCACCGTGCTCGCAGTGCTCACCGTGCTCATCGTGCTCGTGGTGCCCAGCGTGGGCGCCGTGCTCGGCGCTGTCGTTCTCGCGGGCGTCGATCTCGGAGGTGGAGATGTTCACGACGGCCATGCTCGCATCGCGTCCCGACAGCTCACGGGGCGGTGTGGGTGACGGCGGCGCCGATCACCGCCCGGTCCTCCGCGATGCTCACCGGGGTGTAGACCACCGTGCCGGTGCCGTCCCGGTCGACCAGCCGGCCCCGCCGGCTCTCGCCGACGAGGCGGGCCCGGCCCTCCAGGGAGCCGAGGCCGACCTCGCGGTCCGCCGGCCCGAACGGGCCAGTCCCGGCCAGGCCCGCCTGCTCCGGAGCCTGGGTGGCGTACACGCGGACCACCGATCCGGGCACGGTCGTCCAGCGCAGCACGGTGCCACCGAGCGTCTCCCGCGCCTCCAGGTCGACGACGGCGCGCGGCCTGGCGATCACGCGGGCGGTGACCTCGGCGCAGGCCGCCGGGCGCAGCCCGTCCGACTCCTCGCCGGCTGCCACCCACACGCGGTAGCGGTAGACCGCGCCCGTCTGCACGTCGCTGTCGACGAAGGCCCCGCCGAAGCCGCGGTACCGTCGCATCGCCCCGCGCATCGATGACGTCTCGTCGTGCGTCCGCTCGATGATCACCTCGTCGCGGCCGGGGACGGGACGCCAGGACAGCGCGACGGCGTCGTCCGTCATGTCGGCGCGCAGCGCGGTCACCGGCGGCAGCACCACCCGGGCGGGGCTCCGGGCCGGCGCCGACCGGGCACCGCCGCCGGCGCTCGGTCCGACCGCGACGACCTCGTGCCACACCTGGACACCCTTGGGTACCCCGGCGTCGAACCACTCGGTCGAGGTGGTGCTGGCGAGACTGCGCTCGCGCCGCCCGCCGCCGGCCGAGGCATCCGGGACCACCCGGATCACCCGGTAGGTCTCGGCGCCCGGCGAGGGCTCCCAGGTGATCAGCAGCGCGCCGTCCTGCTCGACGACGGAGACCCCGGCGGGCGGCGGCGGCGCGCTGACCGGCCCGCCCGCGTCGACAGCCCCGTCCGCGTCGCCATGGCCCGCCGCCTCGTCGTGCCCGTCGGTCTCGGGGGCGGCGGGTCCGCCGGGATGGACGGGCCGAACGCTGGCGAGGGTCGTCGGGGCCTCGGGATCGACGCGGGGTACTGCCCCGGCCGGGCCGGTCGGTCGGAACTGACCGCTGCCGAACTCCGGCTCGCCCTCCAGCGTGCCCGGCACCCGCCAGGATCCGACGCCGCCCTGGCCGCCCGCATCGCCCGCGCGGGCCTGCCAGCCCAGCCCGTCCGCCCGCACCACCGGACGGCCGCCCCGGTTCCCGAGCACGGCGGTACCGGTCGCGGCCACACTGCCGGTGGACGGGCCACCACTACCGCCGCCCGCGGCCATCCCGTTGATGATCAGTGTATCGAGCATCGACCGGGCGGCCCCGGCCGGCAGCCGTCGCTCCGGCTCCTTCTCCAGCAGTCCGGTCAGGACGTCCGCCAGCGGACCGGCGAGCCGCATCGGCGTCGGCGGGTGCAGCAGCACCGAGGCGAGCATCGCGCCGAAACTCTCCCGCTCGAACGGCGGGCGGCCCTCGACGGCGAAGTACAGCGTCCCCCCGAGACTGAACATGTCGGCCTCGAAGGTGGCCGGAGCGTTGTTCAGCCGCTCGGGCGCCATGTACAGCGGGGTGCCGAGTACTCCGGTCACGGTGAGAGTCGGATCGCCGTCGCCGGTGGCGATTCCGAAGTCGGTGAGCACCACGCGTCCGTCCGTGCCGATCAGAACGTTGGACGGTTTCACGTCCCGGTGCACGATTCCCTGGGCGCGGGCGGCGAGCAGCGCGTCGATCATCGCGATGCCGATCCGGGCGACCTCGGGCACCGGCATCGGCCCGTCGTCCCGCACCACCTCGAACAGCGACCTGGACGGGACGAGCTCCATCACGATCCACGGCAGGCCGTCCTCGAGGACGACGTCCAGGATGGTCACCACATGCGGGTGGCCGCGCAGCTTGGCCGCGTGCCGCGCCTCGCGCAGCGCCCGCTCGACCCGTTCGGCGCGCTCGTAGTCGGGCACGCCACCGGCGAACTCGATCTCCTTGAGCGCCGCCTCGGTCTCCAGGACCTGGTCGAAGGCGCGCCAGACGGTTCCCATCGCACCGGCTCCGAGCCGTGCCACCAGCCGGTAACGACCGGCTACGACCCGTGCGCCATCCGGACCGACCGCCACCTGACCCCCTCGGCCGCACCCATCGCCCGGAGCCAGCATCTCAGGCCGGCGCCCGGACCGGGACGCGAGGACACATCGTAGACATCTCACGGCCTTGACACCGCGCCGGCGGACCACAGCGGGCGGGTGGTCCGCCGCCGGCAGCCGACTGTTACTTATGAGTAGCCGCCGTGCAGCCGCAACGACTGGGGCGACGACGAGTCGTCACAGGTTGAGGTCGAGAATCCGTACCGGATGGGCGGCCCACCGCTGCGGTGCCGCGGTCGCGATGACCGCGCCGTCGGGACGGTCGGGGGTGGGCTCGGCGGCGTACCGGCTGTGCGCGAACGCCCACCCGGTCCCACGCGCGACGGCGAGCGCGGCGGGCAGGTCCAGTTCCAGGACGGTGACGGCGGGCAGCCCGGCGATGTGTTCGGCGGTACCCGGCCGGGCCCGGTCCGCTTCTACCAGCGCGCAGGCCGGGGCGTAGAGAAACCAGTCCGGTTCGGTGTGCGCGCGGTGGATCAGGCGGGAGGCCAACGCGTTGCCCTGGCCGGCGGCGACCATGGCCGCGTCGTCGAGGACGACGTGCAGCGCGTCCGTCACCGCGGTCCTGCCTCGCCCAGGCGGCGATCCAGCTCGGCGTCCAGGGCCGCGGTCTCGTCCGCGGTGGGGTCGTAGCCGTTCCACTCCCGCAGCGCGGCGCGGGCCTGCTCCGCCCGCGCCGCCCGCTCCGCCGGTGTCAGCAGCGTCTGCGCGAGGCGTGCCAGGTAGGCGCGCAGGGACAGGCCCTCCGCCGCGGCCACCTCGGCGAGCCGGTCCCGGGCCTCAGCGGGGATACGAACATTGGCGTCGGCCACGCCGGACCCCTCTCCCACTCACGTCTCCCGAACGGATACGGGTACGTAAACGTACCCGCAATCCGTCCGACGGCGGTAGGGGCCACGGTGCGCGGCAAGGCTCAGCCGGAGTAGGGATTACGCAGCGTCATGGGTTTGCGTGCGAGGTCGAGTGCCGGCTGAGGGAAGCGGGTGCCGGCCGTGTAGTAGCGGGCCCGGGTTCGGCCGACCGGTTCCAGGAGCTGGGCGGTCGTGAGGTCGCGCAGGTCGCGTTGCGCCTGCTGCAGGCTCAGGCTCTCGGCCTGCTCGTAGCGTGAGCGGCGGACCCGCCCGGCCATGGCCACATCGTGCAGGGCGCTCACCACACGCTCGTCCAGACCGGTGCTCTCGGTGAATTCCGCGAGCGCCCCCCATACCCGCCCGGAGCGGTCGAGCCGGCCCTGAACGGTCTGGGCCTGCTGGTGGTAGGCGGTCAGATTGAACCGGATCCAGCTGGAGACGTCCTGGTCGGGAAGGTACGTCGCGCCCCGGTCGCTGAGCTCGCGGTAGTACTCCCAGGTGTTACCGGGCCGGCCGAGCCACGCCTCGACGGACGAGAACTCCGGGGCCAGGACACCTTCGCGGGCGATCATGAGCGTCTGCAGCGAACGGGACATCCGGCCGTTCCCGTCAGCCCAGGGGTGGATGGACACCAGGTGCAGGTGAGCCATTGCTGCCCGTACCAGTGGATGGGCGCCGTCGGCGGCGTTGAGCCAGCCGATGAGCTCGTTCATCAGCGCGGGGACGCCCTCGGCGCCCGGGGCTGTATAGGCCGCGATGCTGGGGTCGCGGGCATCGGTGACGTAGACCGGGCCCCGGCGCCACTGCCCGGCCGGCTTGCGCACGGTGTGCCGGTGACCCTGCAGCATCCAGTGCAGCGCGTTGAGCAGCCCTTTGCTGTAGCTGAAGTCCTCGGCGTCGTGGAGCGTCTGGATATACGTCATCATCCGCTGATAGGCGAGAGTCTCCTCGCGGTTCTCGTCCGAGACTTCGACATCCCGCTCGCCGGTCATCAGATCCTGGACGTCGATCGTGGACACCTTGAAACCCTCGATGGAGTTCGAGGCCGCGACGGCATCGGCGGTCAGGAACTTCCGGAGCCCGTCAGTCCATTTCGGCGATGTGGTCTGGATCTGGTGCCGCAGCGCATCCCGCAGGCCGTCGATCTCGCCGAGCACCTGATCGTCGGCGGGCCCGAGGGTCGGAGTGGGATAAAGCATGCATCAACGATAGATTGATACAGTCATCACGTCGAGCGAGTCGGGGTAACCCGCGTGGCGTGGCCTGCCGCTCAGCTGTCAGACGGCGCGGGGCAGCGTGATCCGGCCGTGCGCGGTGAGCGTCTCCAGCGCTTGCAGCGTGACGAGACCGCGCCACTCGACGGACTGTCCCGGTGACCAGCCGAGCCAGTCGAACGTCCAGCCGCCGTCGTCGCGCTGTCCCTTTTCCAGGAGGTCGAGATCAGCCTGGATCTGGTCGTCCGTGAAGAGAGCACGGCTGCGCCTGCCTGGCTTCGGTGACAGGGCGAGAGGGGTGATCCGCTCGTTCTCGGTTCCGCCGGGAACAGAGATGGAGCCGTCAGGCTCGATCCGGGGGCGCAGATCCTCGATCACCGCGGCGGCGCGGGCCGGCTCGGGAACCTGGTCGAGGAAGCCGAGGGCGAACTTCAGCAGGTAGCCGCTCAGCTCGTCCGGGCTCTTCAACGTCGCCCAGCACCACTCGGTCGCGTGCCGCAGCCAGGGTTCGTGGGAACCCGCCTGCCACAGCGCACCCGCGATCCCGAACGTGAGCTGCGACCCGCCCTCGGTGGGCACCATCCAGGGCGCGTGCGGATACGCCGCGGCGGCGGGCAGGACGAACGGAACGCCACCATCTGGATCCGCGATGGTCGCGATCCAGACGGCGGCTTCGGCGACCATCGGATGGTCGAGCTCACCGAGCGCGGTGAGCACCTCCAGCGCGTGCAGCGTGGCGGTCGGTTCGCTGCCGGGGGCGCGGACGTCGGGCTCGAGCGCGTGACCGAAGCCGCCATCAGGGTTTCGGTAGGCACGCAACGCGTCGAGGACGGGCGTCACGGGAGCGTCGTGCAGCAGCACGGCCAGCAGGTGACGATCCAGCAGGCGGGCGTTGGCCAGCATGAACCGTTCGGCGGACTCGACGTCAACAGGCATGGCCGCCACGCTAGGCAGCGCTCAGCGCGGCGTCTTTCAGAAATCGGACCGGTGTGCTGCCGGTCAGCCGACGCACCTCGTCGTTCATGTGCGCCTGGCTCGCGTAGCCGGCCCTCAACGCGCGGGACGACAGCGAATCGTCGCGGAGCCCCACCAGACGGCGCAGACGGGCGACCCGGGCGAGCATCTTGGGCCCGTAGCCCACAGCGGCGAGGGTGCGGCGGTGGAGCTGACGCTCGCCGACCCCGAGTTCGGCGGCGACATCCGCCACGCGGGCCCCGGGCACGGCGAGCCTGCGCGCGGCCGCGGCCACCAGCACGTCCGGTCGTGCGTCGCGTCGGCCGACCGCGTCGGCCAGCAGCTCCAGCCGCCGCGCGGGTGCGGCGACGGGGAGGGCCTGCTGTAGTCCCACAGCCTGCTCACCCCACACGGACGCCGCGTCGACCTGCCGGTCGCGCAGCTCCGACGCCGGCACCCCCACAACCGCGCCGGCCGCGGAGCAGCGCAGGCGGATGCCCGACGACCGGGCGTGCCCCGGCAGGCTCACCCCGCGAGGACCCGTGTCGGCGCCGACGATCACCAGCTCCCGCTCGGACAACCAGATCAGGTCCATGCAACCGTCGGGCACCACCAGCTGTGTGTGGCCCTCGTCCGACTCGTGCTCCCACGTGCAGGCCACCACAGGCCTCAGACCGGCCGGCGGCTGGTACTCGCGATAGGTAACCGACATCCCCAGCACCGTACCAACGAAGGCCCGGCGGGCTGCCGCGCGCGGGCCGGCCGGATTCCGAGTTCGGCTTATAGGTGCGGACCGTACAGGGGGCGATGGAGTTGATCTGGCTGATCGTCCAGCCGGGGGTGCCCTTCGTTGTCGGTGTCGGGCAGCGTGCCGGTGTCCTGGGAGCCGACGAAGTCCAGGTCGTCCGCATCGTCGTCCAGCAGGTCCCACAGCCGCGCCCGGTAACTGGAATTGTCCGGCGTTCCGACCCCGTAGGTGATCGAGTCACCCAGCGGCAGGACCCGCAGCGCCAGGCCCTCCAGCCGCGCTGTTTCCCCGCGAGGTAGATATTCGCGATACCGGTGAACCATTCTGCGAAGACAATGCGCGCCGCCCGGACGAAGAGCATTACTCCCACGATGATGAAACTGACCAGGGGCGCCACCCACCACTCCGCATCGGTGTGCACCTCACCCGGATCGATCGTGATCGTCAGCTTGGAGTCCGTCACGGCAAGGGAGCCGTCGAAGTCCTGCCACATCGTCGGAATCATCCAGGTCATCGAGGCAGCTGATGGCGTGGTGGACAGGGTCTGGTCGGCTCTCTTCGAGGCGCTGAAGAACGCCGTGCCGCCGTTGAGCCTGCTACGAAGATCTTCTTCGTGCCCTGCGAATCCTGGCCGTATTCATCTGCCCGGCACCCGGGCTGCATCCGGAAGTCCTCGCACACGCGCTGAGGCCACTCGGTGAGGACGTCCGGGGCTATCTGACCGACCAGACCAAGGAGTACCTCGGCGAGGTGTTCGTCGAGTGGCGAGTCGGAGATAGCCATCAGGGACGCGGTCCGGGAGACAGGACTTCCTGATCGTAGCTACCTCGGTCGCCGCTCCGGTTCAGGAACCGCGGTTTCAGGCGGACCCTCGATGCTCGGTCGGTCGCCTGGAGGCGAGGGCATCTCGTGCGGGGTGCCGGGCGGGCCCGCCATCACGACTGCTACGGCGCTCGCCAGCAGACAGGCCGTCGCGATTTCGGTCAGGACGGGTAGCGGTGCGCCGAAGCCGGCGAGCCGGGCGAGTACGAGACCGCCCGCCGCGCCGACGGCGGCCGCTAGAACAGCGGTTAGGGCGCGCCGTCCGTGGGCCGGGGCGAGGGCGTGGGCGCAGGCCGCGGCGACCCCGCCCGCGCCGACCGGCCCGGTGACGCCGGCCGCGACACCGGCCGCGGCGGCCCCGAGCAGGGCGGCGCCCGTCAGGCCCACCGCGGCCAACAGCAGCAGGAGAAACCACACCGGCAGCGCCGCGGAACTCGGTCGTTCGGCAGGATCCCGCTGCCAGCCGGAGCCGGGCCGGCTGGGGAAACTCGGCTGGCTGGGGGAGTTGAGCTGGCTGGGGGAGTCGGGCGGCGCCGCGGAACCGGAGGTGGGGAGAACGGCGGGTGGGACGGGACGACCGCGGGGGTCGGGAATGCGCGCGATGACGGGAGGTGGGTTGGTGCCCGGCCCGATCGAGATCGTCGCCCGGGTCCGGTCGGCGTCTGCCTCGGAGCCGGACCCGGGGTCGGGGTCGGGGTCGGAGCGGGCTGTCCGGCTTTCGTCGGCCGACCCCGCTCGCCGGCCGTCGCCGGTCAGCATGGTGAGGAGGTCCTGGGCGTCGGGGCGGTCGTGTGGCGACTTGTCCAGGGCGGCGCGGATCGGCCCGAGCAGGCGCTCGGGGATGTCGCTCAGGTCGGGCCGCGTGGAGCTGATGTGCAGCGCGACGATCTCCTGGGTGTCGCCGCGGAAGAGCCGGCGGCCGGTCGCGGCGAACCCGACGCAGAGGGCCCAGGCGTGGACGTCCGCCGCGGGTCCCGCGGTCTGCCCGCGGATCTGCTCCGGTGCCATCCAGGCGACGGTGCCGACGACCTCACCGGCCCGGGTGTAACCGCTGTAGTCGGCGGAGCGGGCCACCCCGAAGTCGATGACCTTCGGGCCGGACCAGGACATCACGATGTTCGCCGGTTTGAGGTCGCGGTGCACCACCCCGGCCTGGTGGATGGCGACGAGCGCCTGGGCCAGCCCGACGGCGAGCGTGTCGAGCTGGCGGTCTACCAGCGGGCAGCCGTCGCTCACCGCCGCGTTCAGGCTCGGGCCCTGCACGTACTCGGTGGCCAGCCACGGCTGCGGGCCGTTCACCTCGGCGTTGATGACCCGGGCGACGGTGGGGCCGCGCACCCCCCGCGCTGCGGACACCTCGGCCCGGAACCGGGCGCGGAACTCCGGGTCGGTGGCGTGCTGCGGGTTCGGGACCTTCACCGCGACCGGCTGGTCGTCGGGGCTGAACCCGAGGTAGACGATGCCCATCCCGCCGGCGCCGATCCGGTTGTACAGCCGGTAGGGGCCGATGGCGCGGGGGTCGGAGTCGGTCAGCGGGCTCAGCACGGCCCACCCCCGCGCGGCCGGAGCCGGGCCGCCGCCGTCACGGCCACGGCCGCGGTCGCCGTCGCCGTCGGCGTCACTGCCACCGCCGCGCCGCTACCGGCCACAGTCGGGCCCGCGGCGAAACTCGAGCTGGTAGTACTCGGCGGCGGCCGGATGCAGCGGGACGTAGCAGAACAGCGGGCTTTCGTAGACGGTCAGCGCGTCCGGGACGTGGCGGGCGGCGGGGTTGTCGCCCCACAGCGCCCGCTCGTATTCGGCCGGATCGGCGAAGAGGTCGGCCGTCGCCCGCCGGACCAGCGCCGGATCGGCCTGTTCGTGCGCCAGGACGCCGTTGGGCAGCGAGACGGTGTCCACGTCGCTCATTCCCGGGTAGTCCTGTGGCCCGAGATGCCCCGGGGGGAAGACCGTTCCGGAGAAGTACCGCCCAGACGGGTGGTAGACCTTCTCCCAGTCCGCGGTGATCGCGTCGCGGAACTGCCCCAGGTTGAGGACCTGTAGTTTCGCGCCGTTGGCGAGCTCGGTCCGGATGCGCTCGGTGCCGGCGCCCCCGGCCCAGAACACCGCGTCCACGGCGCCGGCGACCAGCAGCCGCAGCCCGTCGTCGATGGAGGCGTCCTCCAGTCGGGGGGTGCACGTGCTCGGCAGGCCGACGCGGAGGAGCACATCACCGATCTGGCGAGTGCCCGAGTTCTGCGGCCCGGCGGCGATGGTCCGGTCGCAGAGGTCGGTGAAGGTTCGCACGTCCGCGCCGGTGCCGGGCGGGCTGCCCCCGGGCGCGCGGACGATCACGTGGAGGAGGTCGTCGTGGGCGGGCCCGAGCGTGCGCAGCCCCTCGACGAGGTGGCCGCCCCGCTGGGGCGAGAACTGGTTGACCGCCGACCCGGCGTCCACGGTCGTGCCGAGCTGGGCCAGCGCCAGCGAGCACGTCCGGTACTGCTGTTCCTCCAGGTGGTAGATGTTCTCCGCGGAGCCGCCGGTCGGGACGACCTCGACGTCCCAGTGCTCGGGCGCGGCCTGCAGCCGGGTGCGCAGCACCCGCGCGAACCGGTTGTAGGGCGATCCCACCTGGCCGGTGAAGATCTTCACGTCGTGGCAGGACGTCGCCTGCCGCCCCGGCGGCCAGGCCGTGCCCGGCGGGTCGTCGCGGGCGGTCAGTCCGAGGCCGATCGCCACCGCGGCGGAGAGCGCCACAAGGCCGACGACCGTGACCCGCTGCAGGGTCGTCAGCGTTGCGCCCGACTGGCCGCGCCCCGACCGGCCGAGCCTGGATTCCGTGGGCAACCCTCGTCCTTCCGCGTCCGATCGCGTCTGCTGAGCCCGCGACGACCCGAAATCGCGCCGTCCGTCGTCCTCCGCGTACTGTTCGTTGCCGAACAACGGCGGGCGCCCGCCCGGCGTGGCCGGCGGCCACGCGATTTCCGGGGACGCCGCGAGTTGTCCCCGGAGAACGACCGTCCGTACCCGACACTGTCCGGAGCGGACACGTCCGAACCGGACGCCGAAACGTTGCGCCGCAGGCTATCGACCGGCGATTAACCGGCAGTCAACAGCCGGGTCCGGGTCCTGTCCCGCGCTTTGGGTGTCGAACACCGGACACCTGGTCACAGCGCGTCGCACTGGTGGGACATCCCAGACATACCGGGGCGCCAATGGTGATCACAAGGTGGTGATCAGGGCGCTGTCAGCCACAGCTGGACCCCGTCGACGTCCGCCGGCCCGGCGCCGGCCAGGCCGGTCACCAGCCGGGCGAGCTCGTCCCGGTTCGCGCTCGGGCCGAGGATCACCGCGGCGGGCGCGAGCCGGTCGAAGGCGGCCTGCACGGCGGGATCGGCCAGCGCGGCCGCCGCGTCCGACCGGCCCTGCTCGACCGCGACCAGCGCGCCGTTGAGCGGGTCGGTCCACGCGTTGAAGACGGCGCGCCCGTCCGGGCCCGGGACGGTGCAGTAGCAGCCCGGGAGCCGGAACCGGTAGCCCGCCTCGGCCTGCCAGAGCATCGCCTCGGTGCGGGCCGGATAGGGGTAGGGCAGCACCAGCGCCGTCGATCCCTCGGGAACCGCGCGGACGGCGTCGCCGGTGAAGAAGGCGGGCGTGGCGGCCGGTGTCGCCACGTGGCTGCGCGGCACGAGCGGCGCCAGCATCACCGCGGTGAGCAGCACGAGCCCGGCCCGGGTGACCGGCCGCGGGAACCGGGCGGACGCGGCGACGCGGGTCAGGCCCACCGCGAGGACGATCGCCACGGACATCGCCAGATACAGCGCGAGCCGGGACGGGAGCGCGCTGCTGATCACCGGGAGGTTCTCCAGCGGCAGCCAGGGCAGGCGGATGCCGGTGACCCGTCCGTCCACGTGCAGGTGGCCGCCCAGGGAGAGCAGCGCCGTCACCGCGCCGAGCGGGGCGAACACCGCCACCAGCGGCTCGCGGCGGAACCGGACGGCGATCGCGGCCACCCCGAGCAGCAGGGGAAGCCCGAGGTAGCCGGTCACCTCGACCGCGTTGCCGGTGAAACGCAGGCTGTGCCGCAGCGCCACGTCGGGTGCGATCCGCTGGGCTGGGGTCGGCGTGACGAAGGTCAGCAGATCGGACACCGCGACGTTGTGCGGCTGGATGTTGCCGTGGACCCGCTGGTCGCCGAGGAACTGCGCGGTCAGCGGCCAGGCGAGCAGCGTCCCGGCCGTCGTGCCGCAGGCCGCCAGGCCCCGCAGCAGCGCACCCGCCCGCGCGCGGACGGCGGCGCGGTGGGCCAGCCCGGCGATGGCGAGCCCGAGCGCGCCGAGCAGCGCGGCGGTGGCCAGCACCTCCTCGCTGATCATGGCCTGGGCAGCGACCGCCAGGCCGAGCAGCACGCCGGTGCGCCCCGGTGGGCGCCGGCGCACGATCAGGTCGTCGAGCAGGAGCAGCAGCAGCGGCGGGAAGACCGCGAAGGTGAGATGCAGATGCCCGTACGACTCGCCGACCATGTACGGGCCGAAGCCGTA
Organism: Parafrankia sp. EAN1pec; assembly: GCF_000018005.1. Lineage (GTDB taxonomy): Bacteria > Actinomycetota > Actinomycetes > Frankiales > Frankiaceae > Parafrankia > Parafrankia soli. Next base: position 7,837,529 of record NC_009921.1, on the reverse strand, counting down.
GAGCAGGCCGGCGACGGCGGCCGGCGGCGCCGGCACCCAGCGCCGCAGCACCCAGAACAGGGCGAACGCGGAGAGCGCCGGCGCCAGTGTCAGCAGCAGGGTGAGCGAGACGACGGGGCCGAACAGCGCGGTCACCGGCGCGGTCACCAGCCCGAGCAGCGGGACGGGCGTGCTCCACAGGATGTTCGTGCCGGTCGGGGCGTTCAGGTACGAGGTGACGAACGGGTCGATGCCTGCGGACAGGGCGTGCGGGACCCAGCCCAGGTACCACGCGAACAGCACCGAGTCGCTGTAGCCGTAAACCACGCCGCCGGGATCGGCCCACGCGGCACGGAAGACGGCGACAGCGAGCGCGAGGTACCCCGCGAGGACCGCCGCCGGGACCAGGCCCGCGCGGCCCAGCGGGCGCCGGCGGCGCCGCTGACGTCGGTGCCGGTGACTCGGCCGCGGCCCGTCCCGCCGCGCACCGGCGGGGACGGGATCAGCGGGGACGGGATCAGGGGGGAGGGGATCCGCGGGGAGGGGGTCGCTCGGCTCGGCGGGGTCAGCGGGATCCGCCGCGGTGCCGGTTGTCCGCACGGTTCCCCCTCGCTGCGCGCCGTCGCGCCACCCGGGGCCGGGCGCGCCCCCGGCCCGGGAGCGATCTACCGCGACCAGACCCGGTTATGCGCGCATCGTGCCGGTGCGTGCTGGTCTGACCCTAGCCGGCCGGCGCGCGATCTTTGTCGCCACGTGTGACGTTCTACGGGCGCAAAGACACTTCTGGCTACCCCCGTTCAGGTATCGGCCATGCCAAAGTCACGTGGGGTGACCGTTCCTCGGTGGGTGCTCCCGGGCCGCGCCCATCGGTCATCGGGCTACTCGCCCGTCTCGTCAGGGTGTGCGCCGGCCTGCTCGCCGCCGCGGGGCCCCGCGGCGTGCCACTCGGCGACCAGGGCCGGCCACCTGCGGTAACGCGCGACCGCGTACCGGGGCGAGACGACGCCGCGGGGGTCGAACACCGCGACCGGGTAGCCCAGCTGCGCCCGGTAGCCGCGCTCGGCGACGACCACCCGCCCGCCGAGCCGCGCCACGCCGATCACGCAGGGGCATCTCGTCCACCGGGGCAGCCGTGCCGTCACCAGCAGGGACGGATCACGCCAGGCGTAGAGGCCGCACACGCAGTCGTCGCCCGGCAGGCGGTCGTGCTGCTCCTGCCCGGAATCGTCGGTGCGCAGGCAGTGCGCCTGGGTCAGGCCGTCCGGGCGCCACAGCAGGAACTCGGGCGGGAACGGTGACCAGGGGGTCCAGGCGGGGCGCAGCAGGCCGTCGGAGTCGACCGCCCACTGGCGCCACCCGAGCAGGCTCACCGCGGGAGCGGCACGCGGCCGTCCTGCCCCGCCAGCCCGGTGGGGGCCGGCTCCTTCTCCGGTTCGGCCGGTGCCGGTGCCGGTGGTGCGGTTGCCGGTGGCGCGGGGACCGGTGCGGGAGCCGTCAGCGGCTCCTGTTCCGGGAATCCGATCGGTTCGTCCTCGACGATGCGTTCCGGCTTGCCGACGTCGCCCATCAGACGACGGTCCTCCGGGATTCCCGCTGGGGTCAATGCCCCGATTTGCCTGTCTCGCCGGGGCGAGTGGGCTACCCGGGACCCCCGGCGCGGGGCCCCGTGGGGCGCTTCGACCTAGGCTGACCGTATGAAGGTTCGCATCGGTGTCGGGTTCGCCGCCGTCCCCGGCCGGGAGTTCGCCGCCCGGGTCGACACGGCCGAGGCACTCGGTGTGGATTCGTTGTGGCTTTCCGAGCAGCTCTCCGCCGCGAGCGTCGACCCGCTCGCCGGCATGGCGTACGCCCTGGGCCGCACCAGCTCGATCAAGGTGGGCACCGGGGTCGCCGTTCTCCCCGGCCGCAACCCCGTCCTGCTGGCCAAGCAGCTGGCCACCATGGCCGCGCTGGCGCCGCGGCGGGTCCTGCCGGTGCTCGGGCTCGGGCCGGCCCGCCCGTCCGAGCGTGACGCCTTCCCGGTGCCGGCCGGGCGGCGCGGCGCGGTGTTCGACGAGGCGCTCCAGCTCCTGCGCCGGATGCTCGCCGAGGAGACGGTGACCTTCCACGGCGAGTTCTTCGACGTCACCGACATCGGGATCGGGGACCGCCCGGACCGTCCGCTCGACATCTGGCTCGGCGGGGCCGCGCCGGCCGCGCTGCGCCGCATCGGTCGGTACGGGGACGGCTGGCTGGCCAGTCTGGTCGACCCCGCCGAGGCCGCCGCGGGCATCGCCGCGATCAACACGGCCGCCGCGCAGGCCGGGCGCGAGGTCGATCCGGAGCACCACGGGCTGAGCCTGCGGATCGCGTTCGGGGAGGTTCCCGGGGCGACGGCGGCGGCGCTGCGGGGGCGGCGTCCCGAGCGCGATCCCGCCGACCTCGTCCCGCGCGGGTGGGCGGAGGCGCGCGAGCTCGTCGCCCGGTATGTGGACGCCGGGGTGAGCAAGTTCGTCGTGTACCCGCTGATCGACTCCGCCGGCTGGCCGGAGTTCCTCGAGGGGTTCGCCCGCGAGCTCATGCCGTTGGAGACCTGACCGGCTCCCTGAGCAGCGCGGTCAGGTGATGGAGACACCGCCGTCGACGACGAGGGTCTGTCCGGTGACGTAGCCGCCGGCGTCGGAGGCGAGGAAGACCAGCGCGGCGGTCAGCTCCTCAAGGTCGCCGAAGCGGCCGGCGAGGATCCGTGCCGACTGGCTCTCCAGGTACCCGGGCAGGTACTGGTCGGTCATCTCGGACTCGAAGAACCCGGGGGCCAGGGCGTTCACGCGGATCCCGCGCCGGCCCGTCCACTGCTGGGCGAGGTCGCGGGTCAGCCCGAGCAGGGCCGCCTTACTGGCCGAATAGGCGGCCTGCGGGAGGCCGGCCGTCGTCAGGCCGAGCACGCTGGAGATGTTGATGATGCTGCTGCCCGGCTGCATGACGGCCGCGGCGGCCTGGGCCATCCAGTAGCAGCCGTTGAGGTTGACGTCGATGACCGAGCGGAACTGCTCCGGGGTCTCCCGCAGCGCCGGGTGGGCCGAACCGACCCCGGCGTTGTTGACCAGGATGTCGACCCGCCCGAAGGTGTCCATGGCGGCCGTGACGAGGTTCCGGCACGACTCCGGGTCGGCCACGTCGGTGCCGACGGCGGCGGCCCGGCGGCCTTCCGCCTCGACCAGCGCGGCGGTCGCGGCGAGCCGGTCGGTGCGCCGGGCACCGAGAGTGACGTCCGCGCCGGCCTGGGCGAGCCCGCGGGCGAAGCCGACGCCGATCCCCGACGAGGCCCCGGTGACGATGGCGACCCTGCCGTCGAGGCGGAATCTGTCCAATACCGACATCTGTTCTCCGCCTTCGTGTGACCGGCGATGACATACCCGGACGGACGGCGCGTGCCCGCTGGGTGAGCTCGGCGCACGCGTCCCGGATCTCAGGATTCTCGGCTCCGCGGCGACCGGCCGCGACTGGTCCGCGTACGAGCGATCGGGACGGGGCACAAAGAGGAGGACGGAGCCCGGATCACGTGGTACGGGCAGGTCCCCGCATGCGGGCGACCGAAGGGACGGCGGGTCGGATGCGTGAACCACGAGCGTTCGACAAAATCAGGTCTCTTCGGTACTTCCCCTTTCTGGTGTTTCCCATCACAATCGTGGCCACCATCCTCGGCGGTAACTCGACCGGGACGGCGCCGGCGGAGGAGGAACCGTGGAGCAGGCTGAGGGACGTCGAGTCGCCGCGCGGACAACGACGGGAAGTCATGTGATCGTGGGCCTACGCGCGGGTGACGCCGGAGATCTCGCCGATGTCCTGCTCGCGGCGGAGCTCGCGGCGCGGATGGGTTCCTGCTTAGTCGTGGTCGCCGTGCGTGACCGATGGACGCGATGGGCCCGGTGGTCGGCCGGGATGTACGGAGCCTTCGGCATGGAGGGCGTGGCCTATGCCTCCCGCAGCGCCGAGCAGGAGGTCGACGACGAGTTCCAGCAGCGCGTCGCCGATGTCGTGGGCCTGGTGAACGTCGACTGGACGCTGGAGTGGGTCAGCGGCTCCTGCGAGCGGGCGGCCCTGCGCTACGCCCGCCGGAACCCCACCGCCCTGGTCATGTTCCGGCCCCCGTCGGCCCGGTAGCCGCGCCCGTTCAGCCTTCGTTCAACGGCCGCCGGCGACGTCCAGGATCGCGCCGGTCGTGTAGGACGCGGCCGACGAGCACAGCCAGGCCACGGCCTGGGCGACCTCGTCGGCGGTGCCCACGCGGCCGATCGGGATGCTGCCCGCCATCCGGGCGGGCCGCCCCGGGTCCCCGCTGCTGGTGTGGATGTCGGTGGCGATGATCCCCGGGCGCACCGCGTTGACCCGCACGCCCTCGCCCGCGACCTCCCTGGCCAGGCCGAGGGTCAGCGTGTCGATCGCGCCCTTGCTCGCCGCGTAGTCGACGTACAGCCCCGGGCTGCCGAGCCTGGCCGCCGCCGACGACATGTTGACGATCGACCCGCCGGTGCCGCCGTGCCGGGTCGACATCCGGCGGACGGCCTCCCCGGCGCACAGGATCGACGAGACCGTGTTGACGGTGAACATCCGGGTCAGCCGGCCGGCGGTCATCTCGTCCACCCGCATCTGGCGGTCGACGATCCCGGCGTTGTTCACCAGGACGGTGAGCGGGCCGAGGCGGTCGGCCGCGGTGAAGACCCCGGGGATCTGTTCCGGATCGGCCAGGTCCGCGGCGACGGCGGCGGCCCCGGCCGGCGTGCCGCGGGCCCGCGCGGCGGCCTCGCACTCCCGGACAACCTCCTGCGCGGCGGCCTCGTCCGAACGGTAGGTGACGCAGACCGTCCACCCGGCCCGCGCCAGCAGGCGGGCGCAGGCGGCGCCGATGCCCCGGCTGCCCCCGGTCACGACGGCGACCCCCCTGCCCGCGTCCGACTGCTCCGGCTGAGTCATCGCGGTCATCACGACCCTCCCGATCAGCCGGGGATCTCCCCGGCGGCCCCGGCCTGCGTTCCGGGGCCCATTTTCCATCGGGGCGGGGCTCGTGCCCGCCGCTCAGGCGGCGGAGCGGGCCAGCAGACGGCGGCGGCGCGGCCGCGGGACCGGCGCGGTGAGGGCAGGCGCCGGAACGACGGGAGTGGGGACGGGGATGGGGGCGGAGGCGCCGCCGGCGATGACGCGGTAGGCCCGGACGTCCCCGACCCGTCCCTTCACCGGCCGCGGGTCGAGGGGGACGACGACGTCGGCGGGCAGCGCCGCCGCGGTCGCGGCGCTCACGATCGTGACACCCGCCTCCGCCATCGCCTGGAGCCGCTGCGCGAGGTTCATCGTGTCCCCGACCAGCGTGTACTCCCGGTGCGCGTCGCAGCCCAGCAGGGCCGCCGCGACCTCGCCGGTGGAGACCCCGATGCCCAGCCCGAACGGCTCCAGCCGGCGCCTGGTCCACCGCTCGTCCAGGCCGCGTTGGCGCCGGTGCATCGCGGCCGCGGCGCGCACCGCACGCTCGCGGTGGTCACTGGTCGGGTCCGGCGCGCCGAAGACAGCGATCACCGCGTCCCCGGCGTACTGCAGGACGGTGCCGCCCTCGGCGAGGATCGCCGCGTTCATCTCCCGGCGGTGCTCGTCGAGCTGGTGCGCCAGCACCATCGGGTCGGTGCGCTGCGCGATGCCCGAGTAGCCGCGGACGTCCGACATGAGCACGGTGACATCAAGGCGTTCGGCGCGGCTCGCGGCGGTGGCATCGTCGCGCAGCTTCTGCGCCAGGCCGCTGGGGAGCAGCCTGGTCAGGGCGACGTCCTGTTCCTCACGCTTCATCAGCGCCTCGTGCAGCATGCGCAGGCGGCGCAGCGCGCCGGCCTGGCCCGAGCTCGCGCCCTGCGCGAGCCGCAGCAGCAGCGCGTCGATCGCCGCGTTGACGGCGGCCGGGGTGTCGCCGTGGTCGGCGGCGATGGCGGCCACGGGGCGCCCGTGGGCGACGTCGCGCAGCAGCTCCTCCTGCTCGCGGGTCAGCGTCCCGGCCTCGCGGACGGGCGTTATCACCGCGGCGACGATGTCCGGGTCCAGCATGGAGCCGCCGCCGGCGACCTCGCGGATGGCGCGCGCCAGCAGGTCGGGGTCGGCGACCCGCTCCTTGAGCAGGTAGGCGTAGCCGGACAGGCCGTCACGCAGCAGTGTGATCGCGTAGTCGGGCTCGTCGTACTGGGAGAGCAGCACGATGCCTGTCGCCGGGCTCGCCGCCCGGATGCGCTGGGCCGCCCGGACCCCCTCGTCGGTGAAGTCCGGCGGCATCCGGATGTCGGTGACGACGACCCTGGGGCGCAGCCGCGCGGCGGCGCGGACCAGCTCGTCGTGGTCAGCGGCGACACCGATGACCGCGATGTCGGCGACGCGGGAGAGCAGCGCCCGCACGCCCTCCCGGACGATCAGGTTGTCGTCGGCGAGCAGCACGGTGATCGCTCCGGTGCTCCCGGTCACGTCCGTTGGTCGGTGGCTGCCTGTTTTGTGGCCTGGTGTGGTGTCGCCCGCCGTGCCGTTGCGCGCCATGGCTCCATTCAGCCCGGTTCGCCTACACCGTCGCCAGCAGGCCAGGGTCACCCGCGCGGGGGTGCTGGCACCACCTTCGGCGGGCCGACTGCCCCCACCGGCGACGGCTCGCAGGGGCCCGGCAGGGTCCTGGCCTGGGTTTTCGCGGCTTAGATCGGCCCTCGGCGCCTGCCGGGCGTGCCGGGGCCGCCCGTTGGGCCCGAACCGAGCCGTACCAAGGCCGGGGCGGTGACCCCATCGCGATCGGGGGGCTGGCACCACTGCCTTTCCGGGCCGAAACGCCGACACTCTGACAGGTCGCGGCCCACGCCCGTCGAGGCCGCGCACAGCCGGGGACGGCGGCGCCCGGGAACTGTCGGACCTGTCGGCGACACTCAGGGCGTCGTGTCCGTGGCGCCCAGCGTCATCGGTCGTCCGGCGGTAACGGTTGCCGAGCGAAATCGGTTGCCGTGTGGCGTTGGTTTGCCGAGTGTTGGTCTACGGGGGCGGCTGCCAGGTGTCACGTCCGGTGCGGTGGGCCCGTCCTTGTGGCGGGTCCGGAACGCGTCGACGAGGAGGGGAAACATGGTCGGGGCTCCTTCGGCCGCGCTGCCACGGCAGCGACCCGCGGCCGTACCGGTGGCGTTGCCTGGGCTGATTCCCTTCACGCCACCACCAGCCGCCGCGTCCGCGCGCCGCGCCGGCGCGGCGCACGCCGGCGCGCCGCCCGGCCTGGGTGACGCGCCGCCCGCCGGGGCGGGGGCCGTGGCCTGGCTCGCCCGCGTCGGGTCGTGGCCCTCGCACGCCTTCGAGCGGGTGCGCCCGCGGTGGGCGGGAGCGCGGCTCGGCCTGCTCGCCTACACGGTGGGCCAGGTCATCCTGCTCGGGCTGCTCTACGTCGGCTACAGCCTGAGCCGGCACCTGGCTACCGGCCGCGAGCCCGACGCACTCGGGCACGCTGTTGACGTCTGGCGGCTGGAGCGGTTCCTGCGCCTGCCCGACGAGGCCTCGCTGCAGGGCGTCGCGCTGGCGCACCAGTGGCTGCCGCACGGGGCGAACTGGTACTACGTCGGCGTCCACTTCCCGGCGGCTATCCTGCTGCTGGTGTGGGTGTTCGCCCGGCACCGCGACCACTGGCGCCGAGTCCGCAACGTGATCATCCTGGCGACGGGCGCCGGCCTGGGGATCCACCTGCTCTACCCGCTCGCGCCGCCGCGTTTCCTCCCACGGGTCGACTCGTCGGTCGGCCTGGTCGACACCGGCATGCTCTTCGGGCCGTCACCGTACGGGAAGGGCAGCGGCGGGGTCGCCAACCAGTACGCCGCGATGCCCAGTCTGCACGTGGGGTGGGCGATCCTCGAGGCGTGGGCGGTGGTCACCATCCTGCGCCACCGGATGCGCTGGCTCGCGGTGATCCAGCCGCTGGCGACCGTCGCCGTGGTCGTGCTGACCGCCAACCACTTCTGGCTGGACGGCATCGTGGGCGGCACCCTGGTCGCGGGCGCGGTGCTGCTCGTCGGCCGCCGTCGCCCGGTGCCGGAGCAGCCCGCCCTGGTGAGCCTCGGGTTCCGGCCGGCCGTGGCCCCGCGGCCGGCCGCATCCGCGGGGTCCGCGGAGGTCTCGGCTGTGTCCCCGGGTGTCTCGGCGGTGCCTCCGGCGGTCGTGCCCTTGGCGGTCGTGCCCGCGGAGCCGGCAGTGCCCACGCAGTCATCAGCGCCCGTGGAGCCGGCGGTACCTGCGGAGCCGGCAGTGCCGCCCCAGCACGGGCTCGAGAGCCCCGGAACCGGGAATGCCCCGGGGGACAGGCCGACTGCGCACGCCGATCCCGTGTCGGCCGTTACGTAGCGTGATACGGCCGTGGGAGTCCCGCGGCCACCCGCATCTTCGGAGGCAGTGTGGAGACCGTCGACGTCGTGATCGTCGGGGTGGGGCTGGCCGGGCTCTCACATCCTGACCGTGCCACCAGTTCCCGGGCACCTGGGCACGCTGACCTCGGCACCTGCTGACATGATCGTGGCACGGTCCGACTGATACCCGTTCGCGGTCGAACGTCCCGTGCCCTCCGGGCTACCATGTGTCATTGCGTGACACGTCGTTCACGATCTGGGGGTAGTCGTTGGCGGGCTATGCCGACGTGCCGCCCGGCAGTCTGCTGGACGCCGCGCCGGACGCGATCGTCGGCGTGCGCCCGGACGGGCGGATCGCGCTGGTGAACGCGCAGGCCGAGCGGCTCTTCGGGTACGACCGGGACGAGCTCGTCGGGCAACCGATGGAGATCCTCGTCCCGGAGGCGTTGCGCGGGGCGCACCCGGCCCGCCGCGGCGCGTACCTCTCCGACCCGCGGCCGCGGCCGATGGGCGCGGGCGTGGAGCTCGCCGCGCGCCGCCGGGACGGCACGGAGTTCCCCGCCGAGATCTCGCTGTCGGCCGTCCAGACCGTCGAGGGCATCTTCGTCACGGCCGCGATCCGGGACGTGACGAGCCGCAAGCGGGCCGAGGCCATGTTCCGCGGCCTGCTGGAGGCGGCGCCGGACGCGATCGTCGGCGTGCGCCCGGACGGGCGGATCGCGCTGGTGAACGCGCAGGCCGAGCGGCTCTTCGGGTACGACCGGGACGAGCTCGTCGGGCAACCGATGGAGATCCTCGTCCCCGAGTCGGCGCGGCACCTGCACCCGCGGCACCGCACCCGCTACTTCGACGATCCGCGGCCGCGGCCGATGGGCGCGGGGATGCAGCTCGCCGCGCGCCGCCGGGACGGCACGGAGTTCCCCGCCGAGATCTCCCTGTCCGCGCTGGAGACCGAGGACGGGCTGCTCGTCTCGGCCGCGATCCGGGACGTCACCGACCGGCTGGAGGCGCAGGCGGAGCGCGAGCGGCTGCGGGCCCAAGCGGAGCGGGAACGGCTCGAGGTACAGCTGCACCAGTCGCAGCGGCTGGAGAGCCTCGGCCAGCTCGCCGGCGGCGTGGCACACGACTTCAACAATCTGCTCGCAGTGATCATCAACTACACGGCCTTCGTCGGTGAGGTCGTCGGAACCGCCGCCAGGGACCAGGGCGGCCGGTGGGAGTCCGCCCGCCGCGACATCGAGCAGGTCCAGCGGGCGGCCGACCGGGCCGCCCAGCTCACCCACCAGCTGCTCGCCTTCGGCCGGCGCGAGGTGGTCCAGCCGCGCCCGCTGGACCTCAACGGGGTCGTCCACGACATGGAGCAGTTGCTGCGCCGCACCCTCGGCGAGCATGTGGAGCTGCACACCTCCGCCCACCCGGGCCTGTGGACGGTGCTGGCCGACGTGGGCCAGATCGAGCAGGTGCTGGTGAACCTCGCCGTCAACGCGCGGGACGCGATGCCCGGTGGCGGCACGCTCACCATCGACACCTCGAACGTGAGCGTCGACGACGAGACGGCGGCCGCCCACCCGGGGCTGTGCAGCGGGCGCTTCGTGCACCTGCGGGTCAGCGACAGCGGGACGGGCATGTCGCCGGAGGTCGCCGCGCGCGCGTTCGAGCCGTTCTTCACGACCAAGACGAAGGGCGAGGGCTCCGGGCTCGGCCTGGCCACCGTCTACGGGATCATCACCCAGGCGGGCGGGCACGTGGAGATCCTGTCGACGGCCAACGTCGGCACCACCGTCAGCGCGCTGCTGCCGGCCGTCGACGGCGCCGTCCCGGCGGCTGAGGAGCAGCTCGCCGACGGTGAGCTGTTCGGCGGCGAGACGATCATGGTGGTCGAGGACGAGCCGGCCATGCGCGAGCTCACCCGTCGCATCCTTGCCCGCAATGGCTACCAGGTGATCATCGCGGCGAGCGGGCCCGAGGCGATCTCGCTGGCGTCGACGACGCGGGAGGAGATCCACCTGCTGCTGACCGACGTGGTCATGCCGCAGCTGCTCGGCAGCGAGGTCGCCGAGCGGATCCGCCAGCAGCGGCAGGACCTGCGCGTCCTCTACATGTCCGGGTACGCCCAGCCCGTGCTTGCCCGGAACGGGACGCTCGCCCCGGGGCTTGCCCTGCTGACCAAGCCGTTCTCCGAGCGGGTGCTGCTGTCGAAGGTGCGGGAGGTTCTGGATTCCCTCAGCGGCCCTTTCTCCCCGCACGGCGCGCCGCCCTGGCCCCGCGACAGCTGACGGCGCCTACCCGCCCGCCTGGGACGGCGCCCGCGGCAGCCGCACCGCCGCGGACCACGCGCTGGTGACCGCGTCCGGGCTCAGCCGGGCGCCGAGGACGTCCGCGACCTGCCGCAGCCGCTCCAGCCGGCCCGCCGTCGCGGCGTCGGGGCGGAAGCCGTCGGCGTAGGCGACTCGCAGGGCCAGCTCGACATGCTCGGCACTGCTCCGCACCGCCACCAGCGCACGCGCCGGGCGCTCCAGCGGGTCGCTCTCCTGCAGCAGGAGCTGGACGGTCGCCAGCACGACGGTGACCTCCGCGAGCGCGGGCGGGGCGACGTCGATGTCCAGGCTGGTGTAGAGCCGGTCGACGAGGACCCCCTCCACCCGCTGGGTCAGGCCGAGCTCGAGCATCTGCCGGGGGCCGTTGCCGGTGCGGAACGGCGGCTGGGGCCGGTGCAGCGCGGCGGCGGCGTCGCGCAGGCGGGTCTCGATCTGGGTGATCTGCGCGGCGGCCTCGGCCGGCAGGCCCCGGCGCAGGCTCGCCAGCGACAGCAGGATGCCGGTGAGCTCCTGCATCGGCCCGTCGTGCAGCTCCTCGACGAGGGCCCGGTTCGCGCGCTCCTGGAGCGCGATCATGAGGAACATCAGACGGTCGGCGACACGCGCGTCGCCGGCCGTCCCGGACTGGGTCATCCGGTCCGCCGCCGGCGCCCACCGCCCGGCGGGTCGCCGTCGACCGTGGGCCGGCCCGAGAGCCTGTTCACCGCGTCGAGCAGGTCGTCCGCCCGGAACGGCTTGAGGAGCACGGCGACGTCGTCCGGCGCCGGGTCGGTGGACGCGCCGCTGAGGATGAGGCACCGGCGCGGCACCAGCGGATCGTCGAGCCGCAGGGCGGCGAGCAGCTCGGTGCCCCGCTCGGCGCCGAGCCGCGTGTCGATGACCAGCGCGTCGAAGTCGAGCGGCCGCAGGGCGAGCGCCTCGGCGACGCCGCCCGCCGTCTCGACGGACCAGCCGCCGTCACACAGCACCCGGGCCGCCAGCAGCCGGATCATCTCCTGGTCGTCGACGACGAGCGCTCGTGGCCGGCCGTGGGTGCGCATCTCGCCTCCGCATGGGTTCCGCACACGCCACCTCGGTCGCCCCGAACCGGGGCCATCTCGCCGCCTGTCAGCCCGAACGGCGCCACCATACGGCACGACCCTGACACCGGACGGCGTAACCGGAGAAGTTGCATTTCCGATGTTCCGGGTTTTCGTCACAACGCGTGCTCGGCCTCGGTGCCCGCTGGCGTTGCGGCCTCGGTGCCGGGGGCTGGCTCGGTGCCGGGGGCGCGCAGCGGCCTGGCGGGCGGGGAGGTGCGCAGCGGCTCGCCCGGAGGGCGGCCGTCAAGCCTGGACCGCTTCGCCTGATACATCGCCGCGTCCGCGAGGCGCAGGACGGCCTCCGGAGCGGCCGCCCCCCGCGACAGCGCGACGCCCACCGTGGCGCCCACCGTCACCAGCCGCCCGCCCGCGTGAATCGGTTCCCGGACGATCGCGGTGATCTGGTCGGCGGTCTGCCGGGCCACGGCCTCGACGTCCAGCCCGCCCGCGAGCGCGGTGGCAGGGCCGGCCAGCACCGCGACGAACTCGTCGCCGCCCACGCGGAAGACCTCACCCTGCTCCGGCAGGTTCCATGATCCACCCAGGTCGCCGCCGAACCAGGACGACGGGCGGCGGCGGAAACGGGGCCGCTCCCCGGCGCCCGCGGCACCGCCGGGAGCGGGCGCCGTATCAGGCTGGCGCGGGCTGTTGTCGCCGCTGGCGCCGCCCCCGCCGTCAGTGTCGCCGCCGGTCAGGACCCGGCGGATGCGCGTGGCGGTCACCCGCAGCACATGATCGCCCACCTCGTGGCCGAAGCTGTCGTTGACCGGCTTGAAATCGTCCAGGTCGACGAGCAGGACCGCGTACGCTGTCCTGCGCCGCGCGACCGCGTCGAGGTGCTCGGCCAGCGCGGCCCGGTTGGGCAGCCCGGTGAGCGGGTCGTGCCGGGCCCGCCGGCGCAGCTGCTCGGTGAGGCCGCGCCGTTCCCCGATCTCCCGGCAGGTCAGCACCGGGCCCCGGGCGCGGGCGGCCGGCGGCCGCGGGGCGCAGGCCGTCGCCTCGATGTCGAACCAGCGGTGGCTGCCGTCACGCGCCTCGAGCCGGATGTCCTGCAGCGCCCGGCCGTCCGCCGCCTCGCCGGCCGGGCCGGCGAGGAACTCTCGGACCGCCGCCCGGTCCTCCGGGTGCACGTATCGCAGCAGGTCGTGGCCGAGCATCTCCTGGCTGTCCCGGCCGAGCAGCGGTTCCGCCGCGGAGCTGACGAAATCCAGCCGGCCGCTCCGGTCGAGGAGGATGACGATGTCGTGCGCGCCGTGCAGCAGCATGTCGAGCTGCTCGAAGTCCTGGCGCACCGCGCGCTCCCGGCGCCGGTTGGCCACGGCCAGCCCGATGACGGTGACGCCGATGATCCCGAAGAGCAGCCCGTCGCCGATCGAGCGGTACTCCAGCAGGCTCAGCTGGAACAGGTCGGCGGTCTGGTCCAGCAGGACGTATCCGCCGCCCGGGATCGCCGTGGCGACGGCGGTCGTGTCCGGCCGGTTCGCCGAGCGCACCAGGCCGGGTGTGCCGTCGCGGACCTGCTCGAGGTCGGCCGGTTCGACCAGCTTCCTGCCGACCAGCGCCTCGTCCCAGGACAGCACCGCCCGGCCGTGCACGTCGAGCACGGAGATGCCGCCCCGGCCGAGATCCCCGGACAGGCCGTTCATGGAGCGCAGCGTCCGGGCGGCGGGCAGCACGTTCGTCGGGCACAGCAGTAGCTGCGCCACCGCGGACCCGCCGCGCAGGATCGGCACGATGGAGCAGATCCGGGAGCGGCCGTTGACGAGGATCATCGGGGTGAGCGCCCCTTTGCGGCTGGCGTCGAACCAGAGATCGTCGCCGACGGGTATCGGCACGGGCGTACCGGGCGGCTCGGTCGCCATCGGCCGGCCATCGGGAGCGACGACGGCCAGCAGCGAGCCCGGGCCGGCAACGGCTGAGGTCCCCATGACCCGCAACACCTCGGTCAGCGCGGCGGGGTTCCCGAGCGGCCAGGGCATCTCCGAGATGACCCCGGTGAGGCGCCCGGGGTCGCTCAGGGCATGGGCGTACTCGGCGACGTGGGTGACGAGCTCGACGCCGGCGTCGATCCGCTGCTTCTGAGCCCTGTCACGCGCCGTGGTCTCCATCGCGAGCCCGGCGGTCACGGTCCCCAGCAGCACCACGACGACGGTCGCGGACGGGATCGCCGCCGCGAGCCGGTGCCGCAGCGGAGCGGGCGGGCGAGTACCCCCTCGGCGCCGGACGGACGGCCGCCGCGGCGACGGCCGCCGGACTGACAGCCGCCGGATCGACAGGCGTCGGGCGGACGGGTGCGCGACTGACAGACGCCGCGAGGACGGGCGCGCGGCGGGCGGGGGCGAGACGGACGGGCTCCCCGTGGCCGGCGTCCCGGGCGCCTGGGACGCCGCCGGTGTCATCGGGGGAGTGGGCGCGGCCGCCTCGGACGGGTCGGGCTCCGCCTCCGCCACCACGCCGATCGAGTACCGGGCCCGGCCGGCCGCCTTCGCCTGGTACATCGCCTGGTCGGCGGCCCGCAGCAGCTGTTCGGGACGGCACGTCCCGCGGGCGACGGCGACCCCGACGCTGGCCGCGACCGTCACGCGGGTCTCGTCCAGGTCGATCGGCTCGCCGAGCGCGGCGACGACACGGGCGGCGATCGCGCCCGCGGCGGTCTCGTCCGCCCCGGGCAGCAGGATGCCGAACTCGTCGCCGCCGAACCGGCTGACGGTGCTCCCGGCCCCGGCCCCGGCCCCGGCGTCGGGCCCGGCCGCGATCCCGGCGCCGACCGTGCCGGTGAGGCGGCTCGCCACGACGGTCAGCACCCGGTCGCCGGCCGCGTGCCCGTAGGTGTCGTTGATCGGTTTGAAGTGGTCCAGGTCGATGTACAGCAGGGCGAGCGCGCCGCCGGCCGGCTGGTGGCCGAGGGCGCCGGCGAGCCGCTCGTCGAAGGTCGCCCGGTTCGCCAGCCCGGTGAGCAGGTCGTGCCCGGCCTGGAACCCGAGCTGGTCGAGCAGGGACTTGCGCCGCTCGATCGAGTGGAAGGTCAGGATCGCCCGTGGCGAGCCCGTCTCGTCGGCGAGGCGCCGGGCCGACACGTCGAACCAGTGCTCGTGCCCGGCGGCGGACAGCAGCCGGACGTTCATCACGGTCGCCGGCAGCGGCTCGTCGAGCAGCGCGGCGACCCGTTCCGCGTCGCCACCGCGCATCAGCTCGGACAGCGGCCGCCCGCGCAGCGCCGCGGGATCGTGGCCGAGCCGGGTCGCCGCGGCGGGGCTGACGTACTCGAGCCGGCCGGCGGCCGAGACGGTCATGACGATGTCGCGGGTGGCGGCCAGCAGCGAGCTCAGCTTCCCGTGCCGGCGCCGGGCGCGGGTCTCCTCGTGCAGCCCGACGACCGCGATCGAGAGCACCGCGGCCATCGTCACCACCAACAGGGTGATGTTGCGGTGCGACCGCTGCTCCCGTAGTTCCGCGTAGAGCTGCGCGGTCGGCTGGACCAGGTAGGTCGTGTACCCGGTCGCCGGCTGGGCGGCGGCGACGTGGGTGTAGCCGTCTTCGCCGCCGGTCGTCCAGACCCGGGTGCGGTTGGTCGAGCGCCAGGCCGCGCTGAGCTCGGCGGGGTCGAGCACGCGGGTCCCGGGCAGCGAGGGGTCGGTTGAGACCACAGCGATGCCACGCGCGTCGATGGTGGAGACGGCGCCCTGCCCGCGTAACCGGAGGAGCGTGCCCATGCCGGTGCCGAGCTGCCGCTTCGACTCCTCGGTGGACACGCTGACCAGGACCGCCCAGGGCCGCGGGCCGCCGACCGGGACGACGGTGGCCCGCGCCGCCTGCCCGTTGAGCGTGAAGACCGGCGAGACGGCGCTGCCGCCGCTCCACGCCGTCGACCAGGCCGGCCCGAGATCCCCGGCGCTCACCGCACCCTGAGCCGGCCGAACGGACAGGAGCGTCCCGGCGCGGTCGAGCAGCGCGACCAGCAGTGTGGTGTCGCCTCCGGGGGTGATCTGGAACTGGGCGGCGAGCTGGTGGTTGCGGGCCGGGTCGTGGGGGTCGAACGCGGTCCGCTCGACGACGGCCCGCAGGCCTGCCGGGTCGTCGACCGTCGACTCCCAGGTGGCCAGGTTGCTGATCAGACTCACCCGGTTCGCCAGCCGGTCCTGTTCGATGTCAGCCAGCCAGCGGCTGCCGCCGACCAGCGCCACCCCGCTCAGCGCGAGGATCGCGATCAGCCCGCTGACCAGCGGCCAGCAGGCCAGCCGGCCGCGGCCGAACGACCACCTGGCCCAACGGCGCTCACGCTTGACCCGCCGCCGCTCGACCCGCCGCCGAGCGCGGTCGCCGGGCGTCATCCGGTGTCGCCGGTCGCCCATGGTCATCCGCCAGTTTCCATTCCCCCGCCGCTGCCGATGCGGCGGCACTCCGCCGGGACCGTGTTTGGTGACGGTATTCGGTTTTGATCCGTCGAATCCCGGCAGGGGAAGAGCATACGAGTTGCGCCGCGGACTGTTTCACCCGACGGGTGCCTGCGTGGTTCTTACACCGCCGGGCCCGGCCGGCCGAATTGCTCCAAGTGGGAATCGGACGCGCCGTCGCGCGCGTGTCGGGGTGTCTTTCGCCCGCGGCCGGGCCGGTGGGTCAATCGACGGAAGCTGTGTTACCGGCCACTTCGAGGCCGGTTCGGCAAATCGGACCGGCGGCCCGGTGCGGGGATGGCCGGCCGCGGGCGATACACCGGATACCGGTGGCGGCCGGGCCGGTGAACGCCGCGAATCCGGCGCCGGGCCGGGTGGGGTGGGGCGGGGCGCCGTGCGCCGTGCGGGCCGAGTCGGTGCCGCCTGCTTGCGCCCGCGCCATCACGCCGCGGTCGCGGCGGCGCGGGCGCCGCGGTAGCGCCATGATGCCCGGCGCGACCGTGCGGAGGCACTGCGGCCACAGCGACCTCGTTGACATTCGTCCGAGCGTCTGTTTGTGATACTCACAGTGACCATTGTGTCTCCGTGTGCCGGGCTCCTGGAGTCACCGTCACCACGGGCAGGCTCCTGTGGGGGACGTCCAATGCGCTGTTCGTGGCGTCGTCGCGGGGCGCCGGCGGGCCCGCCGGCGACGGGAGTCGGGGTGACCCTGCGCAACCGGTGGGCCGGAAGCTCGTCCGGCTAAACGGCGGTGAAGCGGTGGGGCGGGGCATTGCCGCCGGCACCGCTAAGCGGCCCTGTGGTAGAAACGATGGGTCGGAAAGTCGCCGTCCGTCCACCGCGTATATCACGAAGTCGTATATCACGAGCGCACGCATCCCGCGGCCGCATATCGGCGGCCGTGGCGGTGGCGCGGCGGCGATGGTGCCCGCGCGTGGCGGCATTGGGTGTGATGCGGGCGGGCGGGCGCCGGTGACATCTGTGCGTATCCGGTCGGCGTTCGGTTTGCCGGTCAGCATGCGTTGGTGTGCCGGCGTGCCGCCGGAAGTCCGTGGCTTCTACCGGCATCAATGCTGGCTGGGATTTTCCCGGGCACTTTTTCTGTTTGCGTGCCGTCGGTTGATGTTTCCCGCGTCGTCCGGTCGCGGGGCGGTCGCCCGCCGGCCGGCCGCCTCGGCCTGATCGGCCTGACCAGGCGATCGGCGTGACCGGCCTGATCGGGTTGGTCCGTAGGGGCCGAATCGCCGCCGCGCCGTGGCCTGAAGGCGCGAACGGTGATTCACTTCTTCTGTGCCCTACCGTCGCACCACCGCAGTCGACGACCGGTTGGCCGCCGCACGTGAGCGACTGATCGTCGCGGCCACCGACCTGGTGGCGGACGCCGGGTGGGCCGGCGCGTCGGTCACCGCGGTCGCCGCCGCCGCGGACATGTCGGTCGGCTCGGTCTACCAGCACTTCCCGTCCAAGTCGGCGCTGGTAGTCGAGGTCTTCCGGCGGGCGGCCGACCGCGAGGCAACCCTGATCTCCGCCCTGGCCGCTGTGCCGACCGCCGCCGTGCCTGATGTCACGGTCCCGGGTGCCGCCGAGGCGCCTGCGGCCGGGGGCGATCCCGTCGACCGACTCGTCCAGGCGGTCGCTCTGTTCACCCGGCGGGCGCTGGCGCGTCGCGGTCTCGCCTACGCGCTGCTCGTGGCACCGTCGGACCCGGCGGTGGAGGCCGAGCGCCTGGACTTCCGCCGCCGGTACCGGGACGTGTTCGCGGCTCTGGTCCGCGAGGGCGTCGAGGCGGGGTCGCTGCCGGCACAGGACCCGATGGTCGCGGCGGCGGCGCTCACCGGCGCGATCGGCGAGGTGCTCGTCGGCCCGGTCTCGATGACCGAGGAGCTTCCCCGCGGCGGCCGTGAGGCCGAGCGGGTGGTCCGGGAGGTGGTGGCGATGGCGTTGCGGTGTGTCGGCGCGTGCCCGGTGGAACGCGGCTGGCTGTCCTTCTCGGCCGGTCCTGTCCCCGTGGCCGGGCAGGTCGCCGTGGCCGGGCAGGTCCCGGCGCCGGCGGGCGGTCCGCCCGGTGGCACCGGATGACGGCGGCCGGCGGTGGCCCGACGCATCGCGTCACCAACCAACCACCGCCGCTGGTCGGCCACGACGTCGCCGAGGATCCCGCCCTGCTGGAGGCGCTGGCCCGCGAGGGCGCCGCCGGCCACGCGGACGACCTGCACCGTCTCGGCCGGCTCGCCGGCACGGCCGAGGCGCAGCGATGGGGTGACGAGGCCAACCGGTGCCCGCCCGTCCTGCGCACGCACGACCGGTACGGGAACCGCGTCGACGAGGTCGACTTCCATCCGGCCTGGCACGAGCTGCTCCGCGTGGCCGTGGGCGCCGGGCTGGCAGGAGCACCGTGGGCCGCCGACCGGCCGGGCGCGCACGTGGCCCGCGCGGCCGGGTTCCTCGTCTGGGGGCAGGTCGAGCAGGGCCATCTGTGCCCGGTGTCGATGACCTACGCCGTCACACCGGCGCTGCGGGCCGCCCCCGACCTGGCCGCGGCCTATCTGCCCGGCCTGACCAGCACCGTCTACGACCCGGGCCTGCGCCCGCCGCTGTCCAAGCGCGGCCTGCTCGCCGGCATGGGGATGACCGAGAAGCAGGGCGGCTCGGACGTCCGCGCCAACGAGACCATCGCCGTCCCGGCCGGGGACGGCTCGTACCTGCTGCGCGGGCACAAGTGGTTCACCAGCGCCCCGATGAACGACGTGTTCCTGGTGCTGGCGCAGGCGCCGGGCGGCCTGTCGTGCCTGCTCGTCCCGCGGGTGCTGCCGGACGGCGGTCGCAACCCCTTCCTCATCCAGCGGCTCAAGGACAAGCTCGGCAACCGCAGCAACGCCAGCGCCGAGCCGGAGTTCGACCGGACGCTGGGCCACCTGGTCGGAACGGAGGGCCGCGGGGTGCGCGCCATCATTGAGATGGTCGCGCTCACCAGACTGGACTCCGCCGTCGGCGCGGCCTCCGGGATGCGCGCGGCGCTCGTCGCGGCGGCGCATCACACCCGCCACCGCTCGGCGTTCGGCTCGCTGCTCATAGACAAGCCGCTGATGCGCAACGTGCTGGCCGATCTCGCGGTGGAGTCGGAGGCGGCGGTCGCGCTCGTGATGCGCGTGGCAGGCGCGGTGGACCGCGCCGAGCACGGCGACGAGGGCGAGCGGGCCTTCCGCCGTCTCGCGACCGGCCTCGCCAAGTACTGGGTGTGCAAGCGCCAGCCGGCCATGGTCGCCGAGGCGCTCGAATGCCTCGGCGGCAACGGGTACGTGGAGGAGTCGGGCCTGCCGCGGCTCTATCGCGAGGCCCCGCTCAACGGCATCTGGGAGGGCTCCGGCAACGTCAACGCGCTGGACGTCGTGCGGGCCCTCGGCCGCGAGCCCGCGAGCCTGGCCGCCTACGGCGCCGAGGTCGACGCGGCCGCCGGTGGCGACCCCCGGCTCGACACGGCGTGGCGCCGGCTCCGAGCTGAGCTGGACGACCTGCTCACCGGCACCGGCGGCGGCGCGGCCGGCACGAGTAGGGCGGCGGGCTCGGGTGGGGTTGGCGGGGCGCCGGTGATCGAGCTGGTCGCGCGCCGGCTCGTCGAGCGGATGGCGCTCGTGCTGCAGGGCTCGCTGCTGGTGCGGCACGCGCCCGCCGCGGTGTCCGACGCGTTCTGCGCGGCCCGGTTGGGCGGGGACGCGGGCCTGGCCTTCGGGACCCTCCCACCCGGGCTCGACCTCGAGGGCATCCTGCGCCGGATCCCGCCCGCCACCGCCTGACGTCGGCTGGCGTCGGCTGGCATCGCCTGACATACGAGGTCGCGGGCCTGCCTCCCGGCTCGACGCGGGCGGCCGAGGCCGCGACCGGGGCCGGCCAGGCCGGCTGTCCGGGCCGGGAGCCTGATCGCGTGGCCGTGCGTAAGCGATCAGACGTGTGCGGAGAGTGTGTCTGGAGGGTGTGACAAACGTCGGATGTGACTCTGGGCGGTACGTCCCGTTCTATCCTGACTCTGGACAGTTTGTAGCGGTCCGAGACTCGCGCTACTGGAAACGCAATGTAGTGTTCGCGTAACGGAAGGTGACGGGCCACCTCCTAGGCTGGGCCCGCGTCGCCTGCCTCCGGGGGTGTGATGATCGTCTTCTTTCTCGCTGTGGCGTCCCTGGTGGTCGTCGCAGGCCTCTTCGGGCTCGTCCGAGGAGTGGCCGAATGGGCCTGGATCTATGACCGCCGTCGGGCCGGAATCGTCACCGCGGCCGGCGTCACCGTGGTTCTCGCGCTGAGCGCGGTCGCGGTGCGCCTCTCCGGCCCGGCCGACTCGGCCGCGACCGCACCGCCGCCCAGCCCGGACGTGCCCGAGGCCTCCGGCCTCGTCGTCAAGGAGCCCGACCCCGCGCCGTCACCGGCCACGGCCGGCTCGCGCCCGGTCGCGGCCGGCCCCGATCCGGACGCCGAGACGGCCACGGCCACCGGCGCCGGGTCGGGCTCCGGTTCCGGCTGGCCCGTGCCGGCCACGCGGGGCGGCGCCGGTGGCGCATCCGGCTCCGGCGGGCCGCGCACCACGTCCGTGCCGCCGGTGCCGACCCAGGGCGGGTCGTCCGGGCCGTCCTGGCCGACGGGGTGGGATCAGCCCACCACCGTGCCGGGCCGCCCGGGCGTGCCGGCGACGGGGAGCGGCGGGCCGAGCCGGTCGCCGTCGCCCAGCACCAGCCGCACGCCGAGTCCCAGTCCGACCACGCCCGCCGGTCCCCGCCGGACGCCGCCCGCCAGCACCGGCACCGGTCACGCGCCCGCCGGGCCGCGGTCCACGGCCCAGCCGACGGCGAAGCCGACCTCCAGGCCGACACCGAAGCCGACCACCGGCAGGTCGACAACCGGCCGGCCGACGGCGGGGCCGACGATGACGGTGCGGCCGTCGCCGAGCCCGACCAGGCCGTACCGGCCCTCCAACCCGTACGAGACGGCCGTCCCGGCCCAGACCGCGTCGCCGCACACCGCGTCGGCGTCGGCGTCGGCGCCGGTCCACACCGCGCGGCCCCAGACCGGTCCGGTGGCGGGTCCGGCGTCCGGGACGACCCGGCCCAGGTACTCGCCCGCGGCGCCGACCGCTCCGGGGCCAGCACGGTCGGGGCCGGCGCGGTCGGGCCCGGCGGCGCCGTCCCGGCCTCATGGCGCCGCGACCGCGGTGCCCGTCGCCGCGATCGGTCCCGCCCGTACCGGCGGTGCCGGCGCGGCGCCGGCAGGCGGCACACACGCATCCGCTCCGGCGGGTTCGCAGGGGCGGCTGAGCGCGCCCGCCGCGCCGGCCGTCTCGACGGCCTCCTCGAAGCCCTCGTCGACGCGCCCCGCGCCGGGTCGGCACACCGCGGGCCGGCCCACGGCCGGGCGGGTCGCGCCGCGGGCCACCACCGCCGCCCGGCCGCCGGTGTGCCCGCCGAGCACCGACCGCCGGGCACGGGGCACGCAGTCGCGCCCGCACGACGCGGCGGCCCACCCGCGGAGCGGTGACCAGCGGGGCGGTGACCAGGGGGTCCAGAGCTCGCAGGCGCATCCGAGGGTTGCCTCGGCGGCGTCCAAGCCCGGGCCGGCGGCACGGCCCGCGGCCCGACCGCCGCGGCAGAGCCATTCCAGGTGAGTCACCGCCATTCCCGGTGAGCCGGCTATTCCAGGGTGAGTCGGGTTCGTCCCACGCCGACACGCTTCTCAAAGTGTCGGAGTTCTCACTCTGGGTGAGATAGGTTCCCGCGGACACTGCACCGGCGAGGCTGGGGGACGGATGCGGGCAACCGCGGCGCCGCGGAGGCGGCCGTGATCGTGCTTCTCGCCGGATTGGTCGCCACCGTCGCCATGGCCGTCCTCCTGGTCGGCATCACCGGCCTGCTGCGCGGGCGGGTGGCCTGGGCAATGATCGAAAGTCGGCCCGGGGCCGGCCTGGTAACGGTGGTCGGCTTCGCGGCCGCCGTGGCCGCCTTCGGCGCGATGGCTCCATCCGGCGGCGACCGGGACGCGACGATCATCGCGCGGCAGTCGGACGGCGATGACCACCAGAGCGGACAGATACCGGCGGGTCTGCAGCGCGGCGACTCCGCGACCGGCCTGCCGCGGGCGGCCCCCCGGCAGTTTCCCGCTCCCGCCATGCCCGCTCCCGGAGACGGCTACAGGGCCGGTCTCGGCGGTGCCTCTCCGTGGCCGGACAGGACCTCGGCCGGCCCCGGCGTCGGTGGTGGCGGCGGCGATCCGTGGGCGCAGCCGGGCGGCGGCCAGGCGTCCGCGAGCCCGACCGGCCCGCCGGGCGGTGCGACGCCGACCGCCGGGCCGACCCCGACCGCCTCGCCGAGCACCGTGCCATCGCCGACCGGCCCGGTGACCGCGCCGGCCCCGCCTGTCCCGCCGGCCTCTCCTGTCCCGCCGGTCTCTCCGGCGCCGCCGGCCATGCCCGGGCCGCAGCCTGGCCCGGATGTTCCCGGTGCTGACAACCGGATCCCGTCCGGTCAGGGGCCGGGCTCCGGCGCTGGTCAGCAGCCCCCGACGCCGACGCCGACGCCGACGCCGACGCCGACGCCGACGCCGACGCCGCCGCCGCCGCCGGGGTCGGTGCCGGCACACGGCCATCCAGCGCCTGGCGCGGACGAGGCATGCGGCCCGGCCGGCCCGCGCCCGCCCGACGGCCTGCCGGAGGTCTGGGTCGGCGACATCTTCTCGGGCCTGGCAAGTCGCTGCGTCTGACAGCCGCTGGCTGTCACTCAACCGCCGCGGTTGCTCGGCACCGCGCATGTGGATCTGGTCGGCGGGAATATGTATCGCTTCCGGCCGTTTCCGGGGTCCCCGGTGCTCCTGCGCACGCCGCCCGTCGATGACGCGGCCACCACTGGCCACAGTTGATCATGGTGTTCCGCGGAACCGGAACGCCCGCCGGTCGTGGCCGCCGCCAACCTCGGTCGATCTTGGTGTTCTGCGCGGGTGGTTGCTCGGCCGGCCGGATCAGCCGAGCGGTTGTGGCGCGGTGCGGCGGGCCGCGACGAGCGCGGTGACGGCCGCGATGTTGCCCGCGGCCCACGCGTCGAGCTGGGCGGGCAGGTCGGCCAGGGCGGAGTCGAGGACGAACACCCCGCGGGTCGGGCAGGACGCGCCGATCTCGACCAGTACCGGTCGCAGGTGCACCTCGACCGCCAGCGCGTGCTCGGGCGCGGCCGCGACCAGCACGGGGATCGTCGGCACCCCGGCGAGCTCGCCCTGGCCGATCTGGTCCAGCAGCAGCTTGAGCAGCCCGGTGTAGGTGGCCTTGTACGTGGGCGTCGCGACGACCAGGACGTCCGCCGCCTTCATCGACGTGACGGCCGCCTTCGCCGCCGGGTCACCCCAGCCGAGGAGCCCCGGCCCGAGCTCGCTGACCTCGATCACCTCGGCCACCGCCTCGGTGTCGGCCGGAAGGGCACGCACGACCTGGGCCGCGACCGCCTCGGCGACGGCCCGCGTGCGCGAGTTCGGCTTCGGGTTGCCGACGACACTCAGGATGCGGCACTGCGCCATGGTGTTGCCCTTCTGTGCGCACTCCGCCCACGCGAGCGCCCCGCCGAGAGTCACGAGCGGGCCACAAGCGGGCCCCGTCGAGCACCGGCGCGGCTGCCGCCCGGCGCCCAGCCTAGCCCGCGCCACTTGTCGGCACCGTTGATCGCGAACTGCCGGGAGACCGGCTCCTGCTCCTGGGGCTGGCCGGTTCCGGCCCGGGGGCCACGAAGCGAACACACCAAAGTCGCCGGGAGCGTTCGGTTCGTCTCCTGAGGTGACAGAGTGATGCGGAAGCTTTGTGGACGACTCGTCTATGTGACCTAAAGTTGCGAGAAGAGTTCAATTCGTGTCGACGTGGTCGACCAGTGGCCTCCTGGTCGTACCGGGAGGCGCTCCGCGCATATCCGAAGACCCTTACGTAAGGGTAGGGTTGAAGTGTGTGCATCTCGAGGACGGGGGCGTCCGGAGCGCGGCGCCTGGGGGAGGAGTTCGATCAATGGCTGATCCCGCGGGGACGGGCCGGCACCGGCTCGCCGAGCTGACGGCCGCCGCGACCGCGGCCGAGGTGCCGCCGGCCGGGCTCTGTCGTGATCTCGCGCTCGCCTACGAGAAGGCGGGCGATCCGGCCGCCGCCGTGCGCTGGGCACTGGCCACGACCGACGCCGGAGGCGACCTGACCTGCTGGACGGTCGCCGCCGGCGTCCTGCGCCGCGTCTCGGCCGGGGCGGTCGCGTCAGCCGTGTCACCCGGGGCGGCTGCGTCGGTCGGAGCGGCTGTGCCAGCCCGGGCGGCCGTGGCCGCCGCTGCGGGAGGGGCGGTCATGCCGTCGCCCGTCGCGGGCCACACGGCGCGCTCGGCGCGGGTCGCCGTGCTCGGCAGCTACACGACCGCCCAGCTCGCGGCGCTCCTGCCGCTCGCAGCCGCGCGCGCCGGGGTGGCCGTCGAGGTCTACGAGTGCGGGTACGGCCAGTACCGGCAGGAGGTGCTCGACCCGGGCAGCGGCCTGTACCGCTTCGGGCCGGACGTCGTGATCCTCGCGGTCCACGAGGGCGAGGCCGCGCTTCCAGCCCTCGCCGAGGACCCCGAGCGCGCGGTCGCCGCCGAAGTCGGCCGCTGGACATCGCTGTGGGAGATCATCATCTCCCGGTTGGATGCCCGCGTCATCCAGCACACCTTCGTCGTCCCGGAGACGGAGGCGCTCGGGCACCTGGCCCTGCGCATCCCCGGGTCGCGGTCGTCGATGCTCGCCGCGGTCAACGCGGCGCTCGGCCGCGCGGCGGCGGGCGGTCAGGTCGCCTTCGTCGACTGTGAGCGGCTGGCCGCCACGGTCGGCAAACGATCCTGGTTCGACCCGCGGTACTGGCACCGCGCGAAGCAGGCCGTCTCGCTCGCGCACGTGCCCGCGCTGGCCCGTCACACCGCGGCGGTGCTCGGCGCGCAGCTGGGCACCAGCCGTAAATGCCTGGTGCTCGACCTCGACAACACGCTGTGGGGCGGGGTGCTCGGGGAGGAGGGCCTCGCCGGCATCGCGCTCGGGGACGGGCCGGTCGGCGAGGCTTTCTCCGCGTTCCAGGAGTACATCGGCCGGCTCCGTGCCCGCGGCGTGATCCTCGCCGTCTGCTCGAAGAACAACGAGGCGGACGCGCGCGAGGCGTTCGAGCGGCACCCGGCGATGCGGCTGCGGCTGGACGACATCGCCATGTTCAGCGCCTCCTGGGAGGACAAGCCGACCCAGATCCGGCGCATCGCGAGCACCCTCGGGATCGGTCTGGACTCCCTGGTCTTCGTCGACGACAACCCGGCCGAGCGCGAGGTGGTCCGCCAACTCGTGCCCGAGGTGGACGTCATCGCCCTGCCGCGGGACCCGCACGGCTACGTGCGCGCGGTCGCCGACTACCCGTTCTTCGAACCGGCCGCCCTGACCACCGAGGACACCGCCCGCACGGAGCAGTACCGGGCGCGGGCCCGGGCGGCGGAGCTCGCCGCGTCCGCGACCTCGCTGGAGGAATTCCACCGCGGGCTGGAGATGGTCGCGACCGTCGTACCCCTCGACGAGCTGACGCTGCCCCGGGTCGTCCAGCTCATCGGGAAGACCAACCAGTTCAACCTGACCACCCGGCGCCGCGGGGAGGCCGAGGTCGCCGAGCTGGCCGCGGACTCGTCCACCGCGGTGATCTGCGTTCGGCTGGCCGACCGGTTCGCCGACCACGGCCTCGTCGCGGTCGTCATCGCCCGGCGTGCCGCCGAGCCCGGCGGGGCCGTCCTCGACGTCGACACCTGGCTGATGAGCTGCCGGGTCATCGGCCGGACGCTGGAGGACGAGATCGCCGGGCTGATCGTGGCGGAGGCCCGGCGGCTGGGTTGTTCCTCCGTGCGGGGGCACTACCTGCCGACCGCGAAGAACGCGCTGGTGGCCGACCTGTACCCGCGGCTGGGCTTCCGGCCGGACCCCGCGGCTCCCGCCGACGCCGGCCGCGTCGCCCCGGCCGGTGGCCCCGGTGTGGCTCCCG
Source organism: Parafrankia sp. EAN1pec (assembly GCF_000018005.1). GTDB lineage: Bacteria > Actinomycetota > Actinomycetes > Frankiales > Frankiaceae > Parafrankia > Parafrankia soli. The sequence goes on along the minus strand of NC_009921.1, from coordinate 7,811,356 downwards.
CCTATGGCACCGGCGCGGGGGCCACCCGCTGGGTGCTGCCGGTCGCGAGCGCCCTGAACCGGCCCGGGCTCATCCGGGTCGTCGACGCTCGCGCGGGCGGGGCCGCTGTCGCGAGCGCATCCGTGCGGACGATGGAGGAGGTGGCCGGCTGATGGTGCAGGAGCGCCTCGCCCAGGTCTTCCGGGAGATCTTCAGCGACGACGACCTGGTCGTCACGGACGCCACCACGGCGGCGGACGTGCCCGGCTGGGACTCCCTGGCGTACATCAACCTGATCTACGCGGTGGAGAACGAGTTCGCGGTGCAGATCCCCGACGAGCGCCTCGGCTCGTTCGCGAACGTCGGTGAGCTGCGCGTGTGTATCGAGGAGCTCAGCGATGTCGGCTGAGCCCCGCACGGCCGAGCCCGCGGCGGCCGGGTCGCGGGGCGCGCCGCTCTCGCTGCGGGCGCAGTTGCGCGAGGACAGGGACGTCCACTACGGGGCGCGGCTGCACCCGGGCTACCAGGCGCTCGCCGTCCACCGGTTCGGCCGGTGGTGCCGCGAGCGCGGCGGGCTGGTCGGCAGGTTCGGCACGATCGCCTTCAAGGCCGTGAACAACATCGTCATCCGCAACCTCCAGGGCACCGAGATCTCCGTCGACGCCAGCATCGGACGTCGCGTCCTGATCGGGCATCACCAAGCGGTCATGATCCCGCGCCACTGCGTGATCGGCGACGACACGATCATCCGGCACGGCGTCACGATCGGGTACGCCTCGACGGACGCCCCGCCCGATGCCGTCCCGAAGATCGGCGCCCGAGTCGACATCGCGCCGGGCGCGCACCTGATCGGGCCGATCACGATCGGGGACGACGTGAAGATCGGACCTGGCTCGATCGTCACGACCGACGTCCCGGCGGGTGCCACCGTCTTCGCCGCCCCCGCGAGGATCATGCGCCCGCCCGCCGGGTGAAGGGTGCGGCCATCGCCGCGCCGTAGCGCTCGGCACCCGCGGAACGCACCGGGCACGGCTGCATCGGGGCGGTGTCCACCGGGCAGAAGTGCACGCCGTAGGCCATCGGGGACAGGCGGGCACATCGGGCCGCGGGCCGTCGCGGAGCAGTACCCGGGACGTCCGGCACCTGTACCTGAGTACAGGTGCCGGACCCGGCCCGAGTACGAGGCGGCGCGCGCCGGCGGCTCGTACGGTGGATCTCGTGGGCATGGATGCCGGGCGCGTGACGGCCGGCGAGGCCGGCACCGACCCGGTCGCCGGGATGGTGCGCCTCGCCGACCATGCGGTCTACGGCCTGACCGCGGTCGCCGCGCTGATCTCGGCGGTGCTCGTGGGCCTGGAGCCGTGGCCGCTGTTGCTGATCGCGCTCGCGGTCGCGCCGCCGGCCGCCGAAGCGTGCGGCCTGCGGGTGCCGCCCGTGGTGGCCGGGCCGCTGGGCCTGGCGATGGTCACCGCGCTGATCCTGCTGGACGCGCCGAAGACCGCCATCCTCGTCGCGGTGGCCCTCGCGGCCTGGGTGGCGTTGCGCTCGGTATCCGCCCCGCTGAACCTGTTCATGATTGCGGCCGTCTCGGCCCTGTCGTACGTGGACTTCAGCCGCCGGCCGGCGGCGTCGCACGACGGCTACCTCTCCTCCGGCTCGATCGTCTGGGGCGCCGCCGCCCTGTACGCGACGGCGACCGGGGTGGTGCTGCGCCGGACGACGGTGCTCGCCGCCGAGCTGGCCCGGGCCCAGCACCGGCTGGTCGCTGCCGCGGCGACGGACGAGCGCCGGCGTATCGCCCAGGACGTCCACGACCTGGTGGCGCATTCGCTCGCCGTCGCGCTGCTCAACATCACCGGGGCCCGGCGCACGATGCGACGCGACCCCGCGCTGGCCGACGAGGCGTTGGCCCGGGCCGAGCAGGTCGGGCGGGACAGCCTGGCGGGAATCCGCCGGGCCGTCGGGCTGCTCGGTGGCGGGGACACGCCCGCCGCCGGCGGCTCCCTGCGCGCCGACCGGGATTCGGGCGGGCCGCTGCCGGACGCGCACGACCTCGCCGCGCTGGTCGACGGCTACCGGCGCAGCGGGCTCGCGGTCGAGCTCATCGTGACCGGCGGCCTCGGCGGGCTCGACCAGGCCGCGGGCTCTGTGCTGTTCCGGACGGTCCGGGAGGCGCTGGCCAACGTGCTGCACCACGCCGGCGGCGCGGCGACGTGGATCACCGTCGAGATGCTCGCCGACTCGGTCCGGGTCACCGTCCGCAACGCGCGGCCCGGTCCGGGTGACGGCGTCCCGCCCGCGGCCAGGGGTCCGCGGCCGGGCGGCGGGATGGGCCTGGCCGGGATGGCGGAGCGGGTCCACGCGCTCGGTGGGTCGGTCGTCGCGGGACCCCGGGACGGCGGCTGGGAGGTCACGGCGACGATCCCCACGGTGGCCGTCGGCCCGGTCGGGGGTGGCCCCCGGTGAGCGCCGCCGGGCCCGCGCTGCGGGTGCTGCTCGTCGACGACCAGCAGCTCGTCCGCGCGGGCATCGCGCTCGTCCTGAGCGGGGAGCCGGGTATCGAGATCGTCGCCGAGCGCTCGGACGGCGACGAGGTCGTCGCGGCGGTGCGCGCGGTCCGCCCGGACGTCATCCTGCTCGACATCCGCATGGCCCGGATGGACGGGGTGGACGCCCTGCGCGCCCTGGCCCGGCTGGGGGAGCACCCGCCGGCCCTGGTGCTCACCACGTTCAGCGACGACGACGTCGTCTGGGGCGCCATGGCAGCCGGGGCGGCGGGCTTCATCCTCAAGGACCGGCCGGCCGAGGACATCGTGCGCGCGATCAGGCTGGTCGCCGAGGGAGGCTCGTGGATCGACCCGTCGGCGAGCGGACGTCTGCTCGGCGCGCTGCGCACCGGGGCCGTGGCCGATCTCGCGGTCCGGCGCCGGTTCGAGCGCCTCTCCGAGCGGGAGCTGCAGGTGCTGCGGGCGATGGCGCGCGGGGCCAGTAACCGGGAGATAGCGATCGAGCTGCGGGTCAGCGAACGGACGGTCAAGGCGCACGTCGGCAGCATCTTCGGCAAGCTCGAGGTGCGGGACCGGGCCGGGGCGATCGTGTTGGCGCACGATGTGGGGCTACGAGCGCCGGGCTCGGGCGGATCCGGCCCCGCGGGGGGTGTGCGAAACCTGAGCAGATGAGCGAATGGTGTGCGTCCGGTGCTGACAGTGGCGGTTTATACTCGATACTGTCAGCCCACAGACTAGCCCTTTAGTGCGACCATGGTGTTACGGGTTGTACATATTACTTATCAAGGTAATAGACGGGGCTGCGTGGAAAATAAGCTGAGTGATCGCCACTGCACTTTTGTGGACATGATCAAGTCAGCTGAGGCTGCTGGTCGGGCATCCGCTACCGTCCCGGCCGTGTCTTTGAGTTCGCTGTCGCAGATTTCCGCTGGCCCGCCTTCCGTACCGGCTGCGGTGCCAGTGCCGGTGCCGACGCCCCCGCCCATTCGCATGAATGGACACTCCGTCCCCGGAACTTCCGGATCGCGGGGATCCTGGCTGGCCGATGTCCTGACCGGTTCGCCGTTCACCGCGGTGCTTGCTGCGCTGGTTGTCGTCATCGCGGTCGCTGTGGTCGCGGCCGCTGTCGCCTGGTTGGTCCGCGCCGTCACATCCGCGCCGACGTCCGCGTCGCGCGGGAACGCGCGCGCCGTGCGGACACCGCGCGCCGCCACTGCCCCGTGGCGGTCTCACACCGCCGCCGGTGCCCATTCCCGCGCCTGGTTGACCAGCCCTGTCCAGTCGGCGCCGCGGCGCCGCGCCCGGTCGGCGAGCGACATGATCCCGTTCGTCAGCCAGGCCGTGGGACGTACCGCGGAGGTCGCCAGCGCCCGGGTCGCCAGGGTCTGCGCCTCGTCCAGCGCGTCGGCGTGCACCGCGGCGGACGCCTGGTAGAGCCGCACCGCGGCGAGCGCTCCAGGCGCGCGTGAGCGGTCGAACAGGGCGGCCGCCGTCGCCAGTCGCTGACGTCCCTCGTCGAGGGCTCCCGCGCCGATCAGCGCGGCGCCGCCGAACGTCGGCAGGTAGCCGGGGTGCAGGCCGTCGAGGGCGTAGCCCTGGGTCGCCGGGGTCAGCTCGCGGGCGAGATCCTCGGCCTCCCGCAGCACCGCCCTCACCCGGTCGGCCGGCTCGCCGCGCCCGGCGCGGATGTTGGCCTCGGTGGTCATCGCGAGTACCGCGGTGTGGGAGCTGGGTGCCGTCGCCCGTGCCGCGAGCGCGAGCGCGAGACCGTCGTCCACACTGTCGAACGTGTAGGCGGCGAGCTCGGCGAGCACGACGCCCGCGTGTGCCGCGGTCGGCGCGTCACCGACGTGCCGGGCGAGAACGAGCGCGGTGCGGGCCGACACGACCGCGCGCCCGGACATGCCGTTGTCGCCCTGGGCCACCGCCGACATCACGAGCACTCTGCTGTGCGTTCGGCGCCAGTCCCGGCGCACCGCGGCCGACTGGCGGCTACCCGCCATCGTCTCGGTGTGCCGGGCGATCAGATCGAGGCGTTCGACCAGCTCGCTGGGAGCCATCGTCTCCCAGCGACGGGCCATGGTCCGCAGGCCCGTCTCGATCCGGTCGAGTGTGTCGCGGCCCCGGTCCTCCGGCGAGATCATGAGACGCGAACCGCCCAGCGCGAGTGCGGCTGTGGTCGCACAGGTGGCAACGACCAGCCGCCGGTCCGCCGCTTCGTCCATCCCGCACTCCTGAGCGTCGTTGTCCGGTTACGGCGGTGGAGGCCTGGATGGTCCGGACGTAATCTCATGATTATTCTCCGGAAAGAGACGATCTAGAAGCTACTCTGACGGTAGCGAGCACGAAGCTCTATGTCGTCACTCCGGTCCAATGTCAGGACCTTCGTCATGTGGTGCCATGTTCGTGCGTGCGCGACGGCGGAGTGTGCTTGGCTTCTCCCACACCTCATGAGCCCGGCCCGGCGGGTAACCGCCGGGCCGGGTCGGGTCGGCAAGCGGCGGTTTGCGGGAAACCGCGCGTCAGGCCGAGTCGAGTGCCTGTTCGAGGTCGGCGACCAGGTCGTCGGCCGCCTCGATGCCGACGGAGAGCCGCACGAGGTCGTCGGGGACGGCGAGCGGTGAGCCCGCCACCGAAGCGTGCGTCATCCGCGCGGGATGCTCGATCAGCGACTCCACCCCGCCCAGCGACTCGGCGAGGGTGAACAGCCGGGTGGCGGCGCACACCGCGAGGGCGGCCTCCGCGCCGGCCTGGACCTGGAACGAGACCATCCCGCCGAAGTCACGCATCTGCTTGGCAGCGACGTCGTGGCCGGGGTGGCTCGCCAGCCCCGGGTAGTGGACGGCCGACACGGCGGCGTGGCCGGCGAGCAGCGCGGCGATCTCCCGCGCGTTCGCGCAGTGCCGGTCCATCCGCACCGCGAGGGTCCTGATCCCGCGCAGCACCAGCCAGGCGTCGAACGGCCCCGGCACGGCCCCGGCAGCGTTCTGTACGAACCGCACCCGCTCGGCGAGCTCCGCCGACGCGGTCACCACCGCCCCGCCCACCACGTCGCTGTGCCCGCCGAGGTACTTCGTGGTCGAGTGGACGACCGCGTCCGCGCCGAGCGTCAGCGGCTGGCACAGGTAGGGCGAGGCGAAGGTGTTGTCGACGACGAGCAGCGCGCCCGCCTGGTGCGCGACGGCGGCGAGCGCGGCGATGTCGGCGATCGCGAGCATCGGGTTGGTCGGCGTCTCGCACCACACCAGCGCCGTCGCCCCCGGCCGGATCGCGGCCACGGCGGCGGCCGGGTCGCTCAGGTCGACCGCCGTGTGCTCGACGCCCCACTCGGCTAGCACCCGCGCGAACAGGCGGTACGTGCCGCCGTAGGCGTCGCCGGGGATCACCACGTGGCTGCCGGGACGGCACACGGCCCGCAGCAGCGCGTCCGAGGCGGCCAGACCGGAGGCGAACGCGAGCGCCGCGGCCCCGCGCTCGAGCGCGGTCAGGCTGGCCTCCAGCGCGGCGCGGGTCGGGTTGCCCGAGCGGGCGTACTCGAAGCCGGCCCGCAGCCCGCCGACGCCGTCCTGCGCGAACGTCGACGCGGGATGGATGGGGACGACGACCGCGCCGGTGGCAGGGTCGGGCTCCTGGCCCGCGTGCACCGCGACGGTCTCGAATCCCGAGTTCCGATCACCCATGGCCACAACCCTCGCACTCGAGCCCGGACTTCAAACAAGCGGCGACTTCAACAAGCGGCGATTTCAGGAGGCGGAGCGGGATCTCACCGGATCTCAGCGGACGGCGAGGAACCCCAGCAGGTCGGCCCGGGTGAGGATCCCCGTCGGGTTCCCCTCGTCCAGGACGAGGGCGGCCGGGTTCTCGCCGAGCGCGCTCACCAGCACCGAGACGGGCTCGCCGGCGCCGACCGTCGGCAGCGGTGGCGACATGTGGTCGGCGACGGGCGCGTCCACCGTCCCCCGGTCGGCGAAGACTGCGTCGAGCAGCTCGCGCTCCAGCACGGCGCCCGCCACCTCCGCGGCCCGCACCGGCGGCTCGTGGCGCACCACCGGCATCTGCGAGACCCCATACTCCCGCAGGTACGAGATGGCCGCCCCGACGGTCTCGTCGGGATGCACGTGGACGAGGTTCGGCGGCCCGGACGTCTGCGCGGCCTTGTGCGCGAGCACCGAGGCGACCGTCGGCTCGTCGGACGGCGGGTCGAGGAACCCGTTGTCGTACATCCACTCGTCGTTGAAGATCTTCGACAGGTAGCCGCGGCCGGAGTCGGGGAGCAGCACCACGACGCAGGCGTCGGTCGTCCCGGCCGCGTCGAGCTCGCGGGCGACCCGCAGCGCGGCGACGACCGCCAGGCCGCAGGAGCCACCGACGAGGATCCCGGCCCGGCGGGCCAGCTCGCGCGTCATCAGGAACGAGTCGCGGTCGCTGACGGCCTCCACCCGGTCGACCACGGACTTGTCGTAGGTCGTCGGCCAGATGTCCTCGCCGACGCCTTCGACCAGGTAGGGCCGGCCGCTGCCGCCGGAGTAGACCGAGCCCTCGGGATCGGCGCCGATCACCTGCACGGTGCCGCCGCTGACCGCCTTGAGATGGCGGCCCGTCCCGCTGATCGTCCCGCCGGTGCCGATGCCGGCGACGAAGTGCGTCACCCGGCCGTCGGTGGCCCGCCAGATCTCCGGGCCGGTGGAGGCCTCGTGCGCGGCCGGGTTGTCAGGGTTGGAGTACTGGTCGGGGCTCCAGGCGCCGGGGGTCTCGCTCAGCACCCGGCGGGCGACCGAGTAGTAGGAGCGGGGGTCGTCCGGCGCGACGGCCGTCGGGCAGACGATCACCTCGGACCCGTAGGCCCGCAGGACGGCCCGCTTCTCCTCGCTGATCTTGTCCGGCATGGTGAAGACACAGCGATAGCCGCGTCGCGCGGCGACCATGGCCAGGCCCACACCGGTGTTCCCGCTGGTGGGCTCGACGATGGTCCCGCCGGGGGTGAGCCGGCCGTCGCGCTCAGCCGCCGCCACCATCGACAGGGCGATGCGGTCCTTCACCGAGCCGCCCGGGTTGAGGTACTCGAGCTTGCCGAGCACGGGTGTCACCGTGTCGGCGATCACCGGCGTCAGCCGCACCAGTGGCGTGTCACCGACCAGGTCGGTGACGTGGTCGTACACGTCCATCTGCCCGCCTCTCGCCGGAGACGTCGCCCCGATCGCCGCCAGTAGCCGCCAGCGACGACGTTACCGGCGGTGTGCCGCGTCCGCCTTCCGGACGCGGCACATGCCGTCGGCGCGGGCCGAAGGAGCAGCTATGTCCGGACGGGTTCCACTCCGGACGTCATGGCATGGACGATCGCCGTGTTGTCCCTGACCGTGGCGTCGTCCCGGGCGACGAAGTGCGCCCGGAACGTCACGTCCTTCTGGTTCTCCATGTAGTAGTTCATGAAGGCCGCGACCGCGGGCCGCCGCAGCGACTCCTTGCTCGCGTAGACATACAGCGGCTTGCACAGCGGCATGTACATCCCGGTGCCCGCCGTCAGCGCGTTCGGCTCGACGCACCCACGGCCCGCGTCGAGCTGGATCGCGCGGACGTCCCCGCCCGCGGTCTGGAAGTTCGAGTAGTCCATAAACCCGATCGCGCCGCGGTCGTACTCGACCTCCTCCGGGACCTCGTCCAGCTCGACCTCGCGGTACTTACGGGTGTTGTCCGAGGCGCCGGTCATGCTGGCCAGGAAGACCTTCGCGTGCACGGTCCCGGGCGCCGGGCCCACCAGCCGCACCGGCTCGGCCGGGAACGACGGGTCGATCTGGTTCCAGCTCGTGACGGTGGAGTCCCGTTTCCACATCGCGCCGATCTGCGCGGTGGTCAGGCACTTCACCCAGGTGTTGGTCTTCGGCACCACGATCGGCAGCAGGTGGTGCGCGATCTCGAACCCGACCACCTTGTCCTTGCAGGCCGGGTCGGTGAGCGCGAACGACGCGCCGGCGATGTCGGCGTCACCGGCGCACAGCCTGGCGAACCCGTCGTCGGTGTCGGTCGCGCTGACCCGGACGGTGACCCCCTTCTGCGCCTCGCGGAACATCGCGTAGGCGGTGCCGGTGATCGGCGCGACCTCGGCCGACCCCGTCGCGATCACCGTCTCCGGCCCGTCGGGAGCTGTCGTCGCCGGAGCGGCGTTCCCGGCGGTGATGCCGGCGGCCTTCTCGGCGGAGCGCATCATGTCCGCCGGGAACTGCGGGTGCTGATCGATGGTGGACGGCGGCAGCGGCCCGGTGTCGGCCGCCGTGATGGCCGCGGAGTCGCCGTCATCGTCGGCGAGCACCAGGCCGAGGGTCACGCTGCCCGCGACGAACACGGCGAGCGCGGCCGCGGCGGCGGTAATCTTCCGCGCCGAGTCGTGCCGGGCCCGGCACGTCGTGACCGGCGGGGCCGGCTCGACCGGATCGACCGCCTGGGTCTCGACGCCGGTCAGGACAGCCCCCGGCGGGACGTCCGCCGGTGAGCTGACCGTCGGTGAGCTGACCGCGGGTGAGCCGACCGCGGGCGGCCTGCTCGCCGGCGGGATGCTCGGTGGCGGCGTCGTCGTGTACGCCGCCGGGCCGAGCACCACCGTCTGCGAGCTGGCCGGCTCGGTCGGGTTCGCCGCCGCCGCCAGCAGCGCCGCGCCGAGCGCGAGGTCGGAGTCCGGGTGGGTCTCGTGCCGCCCGATTCCGCCGAGTGACTCGCCGAGCACCTTGCCGACGAGCGGGAGCCGGGCCCCCGGCCCCCGGAGCACCAGAAGAGACACGTCTTCGGGCATGGCCGGCACGGACCGGATGGCGCGGGCAAGGGCGCGCGCGGCGTCCTCGATCATCGGCCGGACGAGGTTCTCGTACTCCTCCCTGCTGACGGTGACGCTGGTGCTGTTCCCGCCGGTGCCGCCTTCGCCGGTGCCGGTGCCGTCACCGGCCTCGCCGGTGGCGACCTCGATGGTCGCCGTCTCGTCGTCCACCAGGTCCTCGCGTGCCACGGCACAGGCCGCCAGCAGCGGCGCCGACGCCGACAGCGCGGCCGCCGGGGCGTCGGCGGGGAGCGCCGCGACGACGTGCGCCCGCAGCAGCTCGTCGAGCATGGCGGTGGTCACGTCGGAGAGGCCCACCGGGCCGCCCGCGACGACGAACCCGGACGGCATCGCCGTGTGGATGGCGGCCTCGAACCAGTCCGAGCCCAGGTCGAACGTGGCGACGTAGCGCCCGGGGGCCGCGCGGCCCGAGCGGGTCAGCAGCGCGCCGAGCGCGTCGGCGGACGGTCGCGCGGTGATTGCGACGTCGGCCTCGACGCGGGCCAGAGCGTCGGCCAGCCCCTCCCGCCGCCGGTCCGGCCAGCTGCCGGGGGCGGTCACGACGACCAGCTCCGGTGCCTCCCCGCGCATCCGGGTGACGGTATCCACCAGCCAGGAGAGATAGCGCGCGACCAGCGAGGACGCGCTGTACCCGACGCCGCCGACGAGGATCGGCGCCGGTTCTCCCAACCGTTCGACGAAACGCGCCGCGTGCCGGTCCGGATCCCTCCGGGCCAGCCGGGCGGCTATCCGGCCGCCGCGTGCCGTCCCGTCCGTGCCGATGTGCAGAATTGTCGGCACGGACGCGGAGCCGCCGATCGGAACGACGGCAGGCCACCCCGCCTCGATGGCCGCGACGGTTGTTTCGGATACACCCAGATCGATTCCGAGCTGATACCCCACGATTTCCCCCCATGGCACCTTGCACCAGCCCGCAGATGGTACCGAAGGGGAATGCGCGGGCGAAGCCGCGCATCGGCGCGATTGACGCGGAACACGTCGTCAGACACGCCGCGCAGACGGGCATCGGGCAGCCCTCGGCGGCACACCGCTACCGCCCGCCGACGACCTACCGGCGACCGGCCAGCTGACCTACCGGATACCGGCGGGCCGGCCTACCGGTATCCGGCCAGGTAGGGGTCGCCGTCACGACTGTCGACCGGGACGATGTCCTTCCCGAGTGGCATCAGGGACACCGGGATGAGCTTGAAGTTGGCCAGTCCGAGCGGGATGCCGATGACAGTCAGGCACAGCGCGAGGCCCGTTGTCAGATGGCCGAGCGCCAGCCACCACCCGGCGAGCACGATCCACAGGACGTTGCCGATCAGTGACGCCGTTCCCGCGGTCGGCTTGTCGACCACGCGGCGTCCGAACGGCCACAGCGTGTAGTTCGCCATGCGCAGCGACGCGATGCCGAACGGAATCGTGATGATGAGAAGAAAACAGACGAGGGCGGCGAGGGCGTAGCCGATCGCCAGCCACACTCCACACAGCACCAGCCAGATCACGTTGAGTACGATGCGCATCTGCGCGGTCGCCTCCCTGTCGCCCGCTCAGGGGCTCCCTTGTCTTCTGCTTCGCGGTGTCTTCTGTTTCGCGTGTCCGCTGCTCCGGGGCCACCGCCTGCTCCGGGCCCGCGGCGTCGCCTGCTCCGGGACATCCGGCATCGTCCACCTGGGGACCGGCCCGGATATGCAGCCCCGGACGGACCTCCCCGGACGGGCCGTCCGGCGCCCGCGGCGCATTACCACGGCCCCGCGCGGCACACGCCGCGCTCCTCGGCTCGGGCGAGGTGCTCCGCCGCCGCCCCGGCCGCGCCTTCGCGTCTCCTTCTCGTTCTTTTCCTTGGACGGCACCGGAATCACGGGCCACCGGTGGGGTGGTACTCCTCACAGGAGACCCGTGCCGGCATCCGGCCTCATGGTGCTTTCCCGGCGTGGTGGCCACGGGTGGATGCCCGGTTCTCGAGTGGTCAAACGGTGGCGGGACGGCAATCGTGCCCATGGCGCGCTTGGGCTGGAGACCGCCGTGGCCGTGCAGACTGGAGTACGGTTTGCGGCGGTTGGGAGAATCCGACCGTTTTGTCCGAATGATAACGCGAGGTAAGCGAGCAGTTCCGGTGAATGACCGGCAATGCGGAAGCGGTACTCCACGGCGGGACTGAGGTATCCGGTGACGATCGAGACCGAGACGGCGGACCTGGTGGACCGGTGGTTCGCCGAGATCACTGCGGTCGATCTCCTTCCGCTCGCCGCCGCGGACGCCCGCGCCTGGCTGGCACGCCTGGCGGCGGCGCTGGTCCGGGCGGTGAGTGCCGAGCCGTTCCGGCCCGAGATCGGCTATGACGTGGGCGTGCGGCTGGTCCACGGCCACGTGACGTCCGGTGAGGCCCTCGGACGGACCGTCCGGCTGTTCGGCCGGCACCTGGCCCACCACACCGGCGGCTGGGCCCGCCCGGCCGACGGCCCCGAGACCAGCCCGGCGGGCACAGCTCACCCGGGCGCCGCGACGGCGACCGCCGCGATGGGGCTCGCCGGCGGCGCGTCCGCGGCGACGGGGCCTGCCGCCACGGCCACCGCCGCGAAGGGGCTCGCCGGGCGGGTGCCCACGGGTACGGCGACCGCCGCGATGGGGAACAGCGGCGCGGCCGCTCCCGGGGCCGGGCCGTCGGGTGAGGGCGCTCTGCTGCGCAGGCCGCCGCGGGCCGACACGCTGCCGGGCCGGGTGCCCGCCGCGTCGACGGAGCGGGTCGTGGACCTGCTGGGCGAGCTCGTCCGCGGCCACACCGAGACCCTCCGGGAGCGCACGCGGGACGGCCAGGCCGCAGCGCGTCGCGTCGACCTCGGCGCCCGGGCCCGCGCCGAGCGCGAGCGGCGGATCTCCCAGACCAGGCTGCACGCCGTGCTCAGCGGCACCGCCCTCGGCATGCTCGTCGCCGACCGGACGGGGCGCATCGTGGAGGCCAGCGACGCCGCGCTGGAGATCCTCGGCCTCAGCGGGCACACCGCCCCGCTGGCCTGGCCGCTGCCCGAGATCGTCCATCCGGCAGACCGGGAGGCGGTGCGCTGGCTGTGGCGCGAGGCCCGGCGCGGGCGGTCCCGCGGAGAATGCCGCATCCTGCGGCCCGACGGGACGCCGACCTGGGTGGCGCTGACGCTCTCGACCACCTGGCCCGGAGTGGCCGGTGACTGGTTCGGCGTCGCGATGCTCGAGGACATCACCGAACGCCGCCGCCTGCAGGAGGAGCTCCGCTTCCACGCCCGGCACGACCCGTTGACCGGGCTCGCGAACCGGGCCGAGTTCCTCGACCGGTTGCAGGCGGTGTTCCGGGAGGCGCCGCCGTCCGCGCGGGTCGGCCTGTGCTACCTGGACCTCGACCGGTTCAAAATGATCAACGAGGGTTTCGGCTACGAGGTGGGCGACCAGCTCCTCGCCGAGGTCGCCCGCCGGCTGGGCGGGATGGCCGTGGCGGAGCGCACCGTGGCCCGGATGGGCGGCGACGAGTTCATGATTCTCGTCCCGGACTGCGGTGGGCTCGACGAGATGACCGGCATCGCCCGGCGGGTCCTGGACACGCTGCGCGAGCCCGCCCGCGTCGACGGCCGCGACCTGCCCGCGACGTGCAGCATCGGTGTGGTCGAGATGGCGGTCGCCGACACCAGCCCGTCCGACCTCGTCGCGGCGGCCGACGCCGCGCTGACCTGGGCGAAGAACGGCGGCAAGAACCGGTGGACGGCCTTCGACCCCGACCGCGGCACCCGGGAGGCCGCGCGTGGCCTGATGTCCCGATCGATGCGCCCGGGCCTGGACAGAGGCGAGTTCTCGCTGGCCTACCAGCCGATCATCGACCTCCGGCACGGCACGGTCGCCGGGGCCGAGGCATTGCTCCGCTGGGACCACCCCCGCCTCGGGCCAACCCGTCCGGGTGAGTTCATCGCCCTCGCGGAGGACTCCGGCTTCATCGTCCAGCTCGGGCTGTGGGTGCTCGAACGGGCCTGCGAGACCGCGCGTGACTGGCCGGCGCACATGTTCATCAGCGTGAACCTCTCCGCCCGCCAGCTCCGCGAGCCGGGCCTGGTCGGCGCGGTCAAGAAGGTGCTGGACCGGACGGGCCTGCCGCCGCGGCGGCTCCAGCTCGAGCTGACCGAGACGGTGCTCATGGACTCCGGTGGCGACCAGGTCACCGCGCTGCACGCGCTCAACGACCTGGGCGTCCGCATCGTCATCGACGACTTCGGCACCGGGTGGTCGAACTTCGTCTACCTGTCGACCATGCCGGTGCGCGGGCTGAAGCTCGCCGGGCTCTTCGTCGAGAAGCTCGGCCGGGGCACCGAGCCCGGCCGGGACGACCACCTCGTGGAGGCGATCGTGGAGTTCGCTCGCAGGCTGCGGCTGTCGGTCACCGCCGAGGGGGTCGAGGAGCCGGAGCAGGCGGCGGCGCTGCGCTCGTTCGGCGCGGACCTGGGCCAGGGCCACCTGTTCGGAGAGCCGGTCCCCGCCGACGAGTTCGCCGCGACCATGCTCCGCCGCGCCTTCGCCGCCAGCTGACCGAACCCCCGCCCGGCCCGCGCGGGGACCACCGACCCTGCCCGCGCTGGGGGCACACGCGCTGATTGGCCCACGTCGGGCCACGCGGTCGATGCTGCTGCCGGACCCGACCGCCGGACCGTCATGTCGGTTTCTCGCTGGACCTGGCGGATCCGGCGCGCGAATGCTGGACGGGTGCCCATCGCCGTGCCCGCCAGTCCGCATCTCGACGCCGAGCTGTGCGCGCGGGTGGTGCGGTCCCGGGACGCCCGGTTCGACGGGTGGTTCTTCGTCGCGGTGACCTCCACCGGCATCTACTGCCGGCCGAGCTGCCCGGCGCGGCCACCCAGGACCGAGAACATGCGGTTCCACCCGACCGCCGCGTCCGCCCAGCGCGCCGGGTTCCGGGCCTGCAAGCGCTGCCGCCCGGACGCGAGTCCCGGCTCACCGGAGTGGAACCACCGCGCCGACGTCGTGGCGCGCGCGATGCGGCTCATCGTGGACGGCGTCGTCGACCGTGAGGGTGTCCCCGGGCTTGCCGGTCAGCTCGGCTACAGCGCACGCCAGGTGGAGCGGCACCTGTCAGCCGAGCTCGGTGCCGGGCCGCTCGCGCTGGCCCGCGCCCAGCGCGCCCAGACCGCCCGGCTCCTGCTCGAGACCACGGACCTGAGCATGGGCGACGTCGCGACCGCCGCCGGCTTCAACAGCATCCGCGCCTTCAACGACACCATGCGCGAGGTCTTCGCCGCCGCGCCGAGCGATCTGCGACGCCGTCGCAACCCGGCGAGGCCCCCGTCCGTCGTGCCGGTACCGAGGGCGGCTACCGGTGCCGTGACGTTGACCGTCCGGCTGCCGTTCCGGGCCCCGCTGTATCCCGACAACCTGTTCGGGCACCTCGTCGCGACGGCCGTTCCCGGGGTCGAGGAGTGGCGGGACGGTGCCTACCGGCGCACGATGCGCACGCTGCACGGGCACGCGATCGTCGCCCTGCGGCCGCTGCCCGACCACATCGGCTGCCGGCTCGCCCTCACCGACGTGCGCGACCTCGCGCCGGTCATCGGCCGCTGCCGCCGGCTGCTCGACCTCGACGCGGACCCGATCGCCGTCGACGGGCAGCTCGCCGCCGACCCGGCGCTGGCGCCGCTGGTCGCGCGGGCACCGGGCCGGCGTGTTCCGCGCACCGTCGACCCGGCCGAGCTCGCGGTGCGCGCAGTCCTCGGACAGCAGGTCTCCGTCGCGGCGGCGCGGACCCACGCCGCGCGGCTCGTCACGGCCGTCGGCACGCCGATCCATGATCCGGAAGGCGGCCTCACCCACCTCTGGCCACAGATCGCGGACCTCGCCGAGCACATCGAGCGCACCGAGTACGCCGAGTGCACCGACCTCGCGGACGCTGTCCCGGCCGGCCGCCGGGCCGGGGCGCCGCGCGGGCTCGCCCTGCCGGCCGCCCGGCGGCGGACCTTCGCCGCGCTGGTCGGCGGGCTGGTGTCCGGCATGATCGAGCTGGGTGCGGGCGGAGACTGGGAGCGGGCCCGCGCCGCGCTGGCGGCTCTGCCCGGCATCGGCCCGTGGACGCTCGAGACCATCGCGATGCGGGCCCTCGGTGACCCGGACGCATTCCTGCCCGGTGATCTCGGTGTCCGCCGAGGGGCCGAACGGCTCGGTCTGCCGGCCACCCCCGCCGCGCTGTCCCGGCATGCCGCCGCCTGGCGCCCCTGGCGGGCCTATGCCGTCCAGCACCTGTGGGCGGTGCTCGACCATCCAGTCAACCGGATGCCCGCGCCGGATCATCCCGGCCCGGTCACCGCCCGCCGAGAGGAACGCCTGTGACCCGCAGCCAACCCGTCCCGCCGGACGCCGCCGAGCGCACGCACGCCGTCGTGGAGAGCCCGGTCGGGCCGCTGACGCTGGTGGCGAGCGGCGGCGCGCTCGTCGGCTGCTACCTGGACGCCCAGCGCCACCTGCCGGACCAGGCCTGGTTCGGCGAATCGGCCCCGGCCGCCCCCGGGACCACCACCTCCGGAGCAGCCGCTCCCGGAGGCGCCGTCCTCCAGACCGCCGCCGGCCAGCTCGCCGAGTACTTCGCGGGCCGCCGGACGTCCTTCGACCTGCCGCTGAACCCGATCGGCACCGACTTCCAACGCAAGGTGTGGAAGGCACTGTGCGACATCCCGTACGCGGAGACGATTTCGTACGGCGAGCTGGCGCGCCGCCTCGGCCAGCCGGGTGCGTCACGCGCGGTGGGACTGGCCAACGGTCGCAACCCGATCAGCATCATCGTCCCGTGCCACCGGGTGATCGGCGCGAACGGCAGCCTCACCGGCTATGGCGGCGGCCTGGAGCGCAAGCGCCACCTGCTCGCCTTCGAGCAGCAGGCCGCCGGCCTGTCACTGCTTTGACGCCGTTCCGCAGCGCTGTTCCGTGATGCTGTTCCGCCGATGAGGTGCTCCCCGTGCCCTCAGCGTGGCCTTCCGCGGCGGCGTTTCTCCCGCCCCACGAGGATGTCGAGCCCGAGGTCGTCGGAGGCCTGCTCGGGCGCCGGGAGGCGGTACAGCGCCGCCGTGACCGACCGGTTGCGGGCGAGGGCCGTCAGCGTCGACGGCGGGGCCTGCGCCGCCCCGGAGAGGTACACGGGGGTCTTTCCCCCGGGCCCCGGCGCGTCACCCGCGCCGGCCGGTGAGCCCGGCCGGCGGCGCTGCCCGGCGCGATGGCCCTGCCGGCGCACGATGGGAGCGGTGGCCGGGTCGATGAGCGGGTGCGCCCCGCCGCCGTCCGATCCGGGCCGGGCTCGCCGAGCGGACCGGTCGCGCCCGTCGCCCGCACCGGCTCCGCCGCCAGGCGCGCCCGTGCCGCCGACCGCGGTGCCGTTCGCGCCGCCGGCCTTGCCACCGGCCGCGGTGTCAGCCGCGGCGCCGTCGTTGCCTGGGGCGCCGGCGGTGGCCGCCGCCGGGCCGAACCAGTCGAACGACGCCCCCCGCCCGCGCAGCGCGGTGTTCTCCGCCTGGACGATCACGAGCAGCGCGGTCGCGAACGAGGCGCGGGTGCGGGACTCCTCGAGCTGACGCTTGAGCTCGGCGACGTAGGCCGGGTCGATGGCCGGTGGCTCGGGCTCGGGGGTGGGCTGGCCGTCGGGGTCGACGGTCGCGCCGAACGCCTGGACGTGCAGCTGACGCAGGTTCTCCAGGTGTACGGCGCGCGCCGGATCGGTTTCGGTGAACAGCAGGTTGACGTAGACCTCGACCACCCGCCATTCGATGGCCTTCTCGCCGCGGAACTGGCGGCTCAGGTCACGCGTCCGCGAGCGCTGGATCTTCGTGGGGCCCGGGTCGGACCACAGCGCCCGGGCCACCATCTCATAGCTGACCCGATAGGGATTGTTAAATTCATTTAAACGGGTAAGGAGGATTCGCTGCGGCCCGTCCTTCAAATCGGCTCGCGGCCCTTTGGGGCGCGCCCCCGCGAGGCTCACCCACACACCACCCGGACTTGCGCTGGCAGGCTGGCCGAAGGACGAGTTCGCGGCACTGCGCAGATCCTCTCTCCGGTCCGCTCGTCGGCGCGACCTCGATGCGCCGGACGGGGGGACGGTGGCACCGGCGGGTTCCCCGACCCCCCACTCCGGTCGCTGCGCATGATACGACCCGTGTGCCCGTGATGCGTGGATGCTGGCCGTCTGGCCGGCGTTTTCGTCCTGTCCGGAACGATCACTCGTCACGAACTGTGTGTCTTCCCGAACCGGTCCGCCTGGACGTCCGACGTTGAGCCGATCCCGTTCGCGTGCCGGTGAGCGCCGCTCGCGGGCACGCCACCCGCTATGTGTTCCCACACCTGTTTCCCCCTTTACCGGATGAACATCGGCGTAATGCCGCGAAACGTTGCATCATCAGGAAACCCGGCACCCGGATGCGCGGCAAGGCCGCACAACCCGAGGATCGGGACGCCGTCGCGTCAGGCCTTGACCAGCCGGAACGTGGCTTGCGTCGCAACGTGCTGTCGCAACCCGGCTGCCGTCCGGTCAATGCCGAGATGATTGCCCTGACCCGACCGAACGGGCGGACGACCACTGGCCCCGTCACGACGGATCGGGAACGCCGAAGCCGGATGGCGACGGATGGCCGTCCGCGATCCTCCGGCCTAATCCGATCTTTACCGTCGATTGCCGCGAATTGCCCCGCCCGGCCGGGGCCGGCCACGGCCCGCCACGGACAGCCACGGACAGCCGGGGATCGCCGGGGAGAGCCATCTCTCACCGGGACAGCCACGGGCGGCCGCGGACCGCAGAGGGACCGGCTGGCACGGCCGCCGGGAACCGCGGGTGGCTCAGTTGGCGGCGAGGGCCTCGGTGACCACCCGGCTGGCGTCCGCGACACCGAACGTCGGCGGCTGCGGCCGGGCCTCCCCGCTACCCAGCCGGACGACGACCGTGCCGGACCCGGGGTCGATCTGCAGGATCTGGTTGCCGAGCCCGATCGCCCAGTACATGTCCGCCGGCGCCGTCGGCACCAGCTGGCCGTGGCGGGTGGTGGGGTCGGCGGCCGCGGAGATGTCGGAGGCGGCCAGCGGCTGGGCGAGGACGCCCTCGTGGTTGAGCCACCACAGATACCCGTAGGCGGCGTTCATCTCCGTGGACGACTGCCCGGTGGCCTCGGTGATCCAGTCGCTCGACACGACCCGCTGACCGTTCCACTCCCCGTGCGCGAGCATCAGGTAGCCGAGACGGGCGACGTCCCGGCAGGTCGTCTGCAGGCCCATGAACGTCAGGGTGTTGCCGGCGCGGTCGGTCGTCATCTGACTGTCGTTCATGCCGAGCGGCTCGAAGACCCGCTCCCGGGCGTAGTCGCTGACCTCCTGCCCGGTGGCGCTGCTCAGCACCTGTTCCAGCGTCTGGATGGCCGAGTTGTTGTAGGCCCAGGCCTCGCCGGGCGGCCGGTCCTGGGGCAGCGCGATCGCGAACGCGGTCTTGTCCGTCGCCGCGATCAGGTCGTGGTAGTCGATCGTCGTGCTCCACTGCCGCCCGGAGTCGTTGCTCACCAGGTCGCGTACGGTCACGGCCTGCGCCGGCGTGCCCTTCCACTGCGGCACCCAGGTGGCGGCGGAATCGTCCAGCCGCAGGTCACCGTCGTCCTGCGCGATGCCCACGAGCGTGGACGTCAGCGACTTCGTCATGGAGAAGACCGGCTGCGGCGTGGTCGGGGTGAAGCCCCTGAAGTACCACTCGCCGGCGATCTTGCCGTTGCGCGAGACCAGCAGGCAGTTGGACTTGCCCTGCTGGGCGACGTGCGCGATCTCCTCGAGCTTCGCCGGGTCCAGGCCGGCCGCGCGCGGGTCCACCGTCTCCCAGGTGTCGCCCGGCACCGCCACCGCCGTCGGCGCGGCACCCGGTGTGGTGGCCGGCCCGGACGTTGCGGCGGGCCCCCCGGGGGCCCCGCCGCCCTGCGTGCAGCCGGCGACAAGGGCGGCCGCGAACGGCGCGGCGGCCAGGACAAGGACGAGACGGGGCGGACGGCGCATCAGGGACCTCGATCAGCCGTGAGTTCCGGATCCAGGGCGAGGATGCACCGTATGGGCACCAGATATGAGGTCTGTGAGACCTCCGTCCCGGGCGGGTTCCGTCCTGCCCTGACCTCCGCCACCGCGCCCGGCTGGTCAGCCGCGGGCGAGGTGGCGGCTGATGACGAGGCGCTGGATCTGGTTGGTTCCCTCGAAGATCTGCATCACCTTCGCCTCGCGCATGTACCGCTCCACCGGGAAGTCCTTGGTGTAGCCGGCGCCGCCGAGGACCTGCACGGCGTCCTCGGTGACCTTCATGGCCGCGTCCGTTGCGACGAGCTTTGCGACGGACGCGGCGCGCCCGTACTGCAGTCCGGCGTCCCGGCGCCGGGCGGCGGCCAGGGTGGTGGCCCGCGCGGACTCGACGGCGGCCGCCATGTCGGCCAGCAGGAAGCCGAGCCCCTGATGGTCGATGATCGCCTTCCCGAACGCCTCCCGCTCCTTCGCGTACGCGACGGCGTCGTCCAGCGCGCGCTGCCCGAGCCCGACGGCGGTGGCGGCGATCCCGAGCCGGCCCGAGTCGAGGGCCGACAGCGCGATCGACAGGCCCTGCCCCACCTTGCCGATCAGGCGCGACGCCGGGACCGCGACGTCGTCGAAACTGATCTGCGTCGTCGGTGACGCGGTCAGCCCCATCTTCTTCTCGGGCGGGTGGAACCTGATGTTGGGCGTGCCCGCGTCGACGAGGAAGCAGGAGATCCCGCCGCGGGTGTCGGACGACGTCCGCGCGAAGACCGTGTAGAAGTCGGCGGCGCCGCCGTGGGTCACCCACGCCTTCGTGCCGTTGAGCAGGTAGCCGTCGTCGGTGGCGGTGGCCGTCACGCGCATCGCCGCCGGGTCCGACCCCGCGTGCGCCTCGGACAGGCAGTAGGCGCCGAGCAGGTCACCGGACAGCAGCCGGGGAAGGTGCTCCTCCTGCTGCTCCGGGGTGCCGAAGGTCGCCAGCGGGTAGCAGGACAGCGCGTGCACGCTCACCCCGACCGCCACGGCCGCCCAGCGGTAGGAGATCTCCTCCAGCACCTGTAGGTACACCTCGTACGGCTGCTCGCCGCCGCCGAAGCTCTCCGGGTACGGCAGGCTCAGCAGCCCGGCCTTGCCGAGCACCGCGAACTCCTCGCGCGGGAAGCGGCTGGCGGCCTCGTACTCCGTGACTCTCGGAGCAAGCTCGCGGTCGCACATGGTGGCGGTGAGCTCGATCAGCTCCCGCGCTTCCGATGAGGGGAGCTGCCGTTCGGCGGGCATGGTGTCCTCCCGTGCTTCGTCGGTCATCGCCCTCGCGCCGCGTGGAGCCGGAACCCCCGCGCGCGATCGTCTCCGTCGGTGCCGGATCCGTCCGTCTCGGAACGTGCGACGCAAGAGTTGTACCGCGCCTCGTGGTTGAGACGACGGGCTTGCCGCATTTCCGACGCCTCGCTGCATCGGCTCCGTTTCGATCTACTGCATCGACGCGGAGACGGACCCTCGCGGATGAACGCACGGCGCGCGATCATGGGCGGAAGGTGACACCCTCGACCGGTGACCGAGCATGAGACCGAGACCCGGCCCGCCGGCCCCCACGCGCCCTCACGGCCGGGTGCGGCCCCGGGGCAGGGCCCGGAGCCGCAGGGGCCCGACGATGCCGAGGCGGCCCGGCACGTCGCCATGTTCGGCCTGCCTGGCATGCCCGCCACGGGGCGGATCGCCGTCGTCACCGGTGCCACGAGCGGCATCGGCGCGGCCACCGCCCGGCGGCTCGCCGCCGACGGCGCCGTGGTCGCCGCGGTCGGCCGCCGGGAGGCGCGCCTGCGGTCCCTGGCCGACGAGAACGAGCGGATCCTGCCCGTCACGGGCGACGTGACCGACCCGGACGGGATGCGTCGCATCGCCGACCAGGTCCACGAGCGCCTCGGCCGCGCCGACCTGGTCGTCGCCAACGCCGGGACGATGCTCGCCGCACCCTGGGCCGCGGCGGACGTCGACGAGTGGCGCCGCATGATCGACACCAATCTGGTCGGGCTGCTGTGGACGGGCCGGGTGTTCATCGACGACCTGCTGGCCGCCGCCGCGGAGGGCCGGCGCGCGGACCTCGTCCACATCGGCTCGGTCGGCGGCCACCAGGTCTTCCCGAACTTCGCGGTCTACGACGCGACGAAGGTCGCCATCGAGCATCTGACCCGTCACCTGCGCGTCGAGCTGGGCCCCCGGGGGGTGCGGGTGCGCACGGTCGAGCCCGGCCTGGTGCAGACCGAACTGGGCGACGACATGGTCTTCCCTGGCTCCCGCGAGGCGCTCGCCGAGTTGCGCAGGTCAGTCGCAAACCCCCTGAGTGACGTGGACGTCGCCGAGGTCATCGCCTGGTCGGCCTCCGCCCCACCCCACGTGAACGTCGCGGAACTCGTCGTAGTCCCGGTGTCCCAGGGCTGACCCCACGCACCCACCTGGGACGTCTGGATGATCGGCCGGGTCCTCGTGAAGGGCCAGGACGACCTCCCCGCCGCGCGCCCCACCCCGTCCGGAGCCTGCGGCGCCGGGTCGCCCCTGGCGGCGGCTGGGGGACCGGTTGTCCCGGGCGGAATATGCCGGACGGTCCGTATCGGGCAAGACGGGCAATAAGTCCACTCGTTCGCGGGTTCCTCCGAAAGTGACGGAACGCGCGCGTCGGCGTGCCGTCCTGCAGGACGATTGGGTGGACGCGTCCTCGCAGTCGAGGGCGAACGGTCCGCGCTGCCTGGGGGACGCGGCCGGTCCCAGCGGGACAGGACGGACGGGGGCCGTCGAGGGGAGGAACACGATGGTCAACATGAACCCGGGCGAGGGTGGCCGGCGGGGCGAGCGGTTCGCGCAGGCGCGCCGGTTCGCTGGGCAGGCCCGGCAGGACCGCACGACCGGCTGGTACATCCCGTTGGCGATCACGGTGATCGGGGCGGGCGCCTCGTTCGACGCGTTTGGACGGGGGGTCGGGTTCCTCTACGGGTGGGGCCTGGCCATCGCGTTCGCCGCGCTCACCTGGTCGACGATCCGGGTGATGCCGTCGATGGTCGACGAGCTCAACATCCAGCGGGAGAGCGGGCCGCGCAAGCTCGCCGCGCTGTTCAACGCCCCGGTGCGCAGCCGGGGGCTCTTCCTGCTCGCCGCCGCTCTGCCGATCTTCATCGCGCTGGTGAAGACGGTGGGGTTCTACATCATCGGCGGTCTGCTGATCGTCGGTGTGGTACTTGCCGTGGCCTTCGCGGCGTCCTGGGCGCTCGAGCGCCGCTGAGCGCATGCGCGCTCGGTCACCGCCGAGCGAGCTCCACCCGGCCCCGGGCCCCGACCATCGTCGAAAGCCCGGGGCCGGTACGCGTGCGACCGCCGCCGAACATCCCGGGCGTTGGCGATCTCCCACTGGCAGTCTCTCCCACTGTCAGTCACGGTGATCTCCGATCATGACGGTCCGGGCATCGTGCGGCGCCCGCCAGGAATGGTCGGTGCGCCCCGGTACGCTGTATCGCCAGCTTCCCGACGCGTCGGTCGACCTGTCAACGGACGGCCCACGCCACCAGCGTCCGATCACACCAAGCGTCCGATCACACCAAGCGCCCGATCACACCCAGCACCCGGATCAATGGAGGACCCGCGCCGCCCAGCACCCGGATCAGCCGAGCCGGGCGCGGGCCGGGTCACCCGCCGACGGAGATCACATGCTGACCAGGCTGTTGCGGAACCACCTACCCCCCTACTCGCGGCCGATCGCGCTGCTGGTCGTGCTGCAGCTGACCGCGACCCTGGCCATGCTCTACCTGCCGACCCTGAATGCCGACATCATCGACAACGGTGTGGTGCCGGGCGACACGGGTTACATAGTCCGGCTCGGCGGGATCATGCTCGGGGTGACCTTCCTGCAGGCCGTCTGCTCGGCCGCGGCGGTGTTCTTCGGCGCGCGCACCGCGATGGGAGTCGGCCGCGACATCCGGGCCGCGGTGTTCGACCAGGTCCAGTCGTTCTCGGCCCGCGAGGTCGGCCGCTTCGGCGCGCCGTCCCTGATCACCCGGGCGACGAACGACGTCCAGCAGATCCAGATGCTGGTGCTGATGGCGTTCACCATGATGATCTCCGCGCCGATCATGTGCCTGGGCGGGATCGCGCTGGCGGTGCACCAGGACGCCGGCCTCTCGCTGCTGCTCGTCGCGATCGTGCCGTTCCTCGCGGCGATGATCACCCTGCTGGTCCGGCGGATGCAGCCGCTGGGCCGGAAGATGCAGGAGCGTCTCGACGAGGTCAACCGCATCCTGCGCGAGCAGATCACCGGCCTGCGGGTGATCCGCGCCTTCGTCCGGGACGACCACGAGAAGCGCCGTTTCGGCACCGCCAACGCCGACCTCACGGACGTCTCCCTGCGCTTCGGTCGGATCATGGCGCTGCTGTTCCCGCTGGTGATGGCGGCGGTGAACGTCTCGAGCATCGCCGTGATCTGGTTCGGCGCGCACCGGATCGACGATGGTGCGATGGAGATCGGGGCGCTGACGGCCTTCCTCAGCTACCTGATGCAGATCCTGATGTCGGTCATGATGGCCACCTTCATGTTCTCGATGATTCCGCGGGCCGAGGTGTGCGCGGAGCGCATCCAGGAGGTGCTGGGGACGGAGTCGACGCTGCGCCCGCCCGCCGACCCGGTGCGCACGCTGCCGCGCCGCGGCGAGCTGGAGCTGCGCGACGTCATGTTCAGCTACCCGGGTGCCGAGGCGGCGGTGCTGCGCGGGGTCAGCGTGCGCGCTCGCCCCGGGCGGACCACCGCGATCATCGGGAGCACCGGCAGCGGCAAGTCCACGCTGCTCGGCCTGGTCCCGAGGCTGTCCGACGTCTCCGAGGGCGCCGTCCTGATCGACGGGGTGGACGTCCGCGACATCGACCCGAAGCTGATGGCCGAGACCGTCGCCCTCGTCCCGCAGAAGCCGTACCTGTTCACCGGGACGATCGCGTCCAACCTGCGCTACGGGGATCCCGAGGCCACCGACACCGAGCTGTGGCGCGCCCTGGACATCGCCCAGGCCAGGGACTTCGTCGAGGCGATGCCCGACGGGCTGGACACCCCGATCGCCCAGGGCGGGACGAACGTCTCCGGCGGGCAGCGCCAGCGGCTCGCGATCGCCCGGGCGCTGGTCCGGCGTCCGGACATCTACCTGTTCGACGACTCGTTCTCGGCGCTCGACTACGCGACCGACGCCGCCCTGCGCGCGGCGCTCGCGCGCGAGACGGCCGGTGCCACGATGGTGATCGTCGCCCAGCGGGTGGCGACCATCCGCGACGCCGACCAGATCATCGTGCTGGACGACGGCCAGGTCGTGGGCACGGGAACCCATCGCGAGCTGCTGGCGGGCAACGACACCTACCGGGAGATCGTCTTCTCGCAGCTCACCGAGGAGGAGGCGGCATGACCCGCCCACCCGCGGGCGGGGCCCGCCCCATGGCAGGCCCCGGTCGGTTCTTCGCCGCCGGGGGCGAGAAGCCCGAGGATTTCGCGGCCTCGACCCGGCGGGTGCTCCGCCTGCTGGGCCGGCAGCGCGCGTTGCTGATCCCCGCGGTCGCGCTGGCGGTGGTCGGGATCGCGCTCACCGTCACCGGGCCGCGGCTGCTCGGGCACGCCACCGACCTGGTGTTCGCCGGCCTGCTCAGCTCCCGGCTGCCCGCCGGGACGACGAAGGCCGAGGCCGTCGCGCGGCTGCGCGCCGAGGGCCACGGCACGCAGGCCGACCTGCTGTCCTCCGTCGACGTCACCCCCGGTGAGGGGATGGACTTCGGCGCGATCGGCCGGGTGCTGCTGGTGGTGCTGATCGTCTACCTCGTCGCCGGCCTCTGCACGGTGCTGCAGGCCCGGCTGGCGAACAAGGCCCTGCAACGGATGCTGAGCGACCTGCGGGCCGATGTGCAGGAGAAGATCACCCGCCTGCCGCTGCGGTACTTCGACCGCCGCCAGCGCGGCGAGGTGCTCAGCCGGGTCACCAACGACATCGACAACCTCGGGCAGAACCTGCAGCAGAGCCTGTCCCAGATGATCGCCTCGGTGCTGACCATCATCGGCGTGCTGGCCATGATGATCTGGATCTCCTGGATCCTCGCACTGATCGCCGTCGTCACGGTGCCGGTGTCGATCGTGATCACCACCCGGATCGGCAAGTTCGCCCAGCCCCAGTTCGTCAGCCAGTGGAAGACGACCGGCCGGCTCAACGGCCACATCGAGGAGATGTACACCGGGCACGCCCTGGTGCGCGCGTTCGGCCGGCAGGAGGAATCCGCCGAGATCTTCCGGGAGCACAACGAGCGCCTCTACGAGGCGAGCTGGCGGGCCCAGTCCATCTCCGGTCTCATGCAGCCGGCGATGATGTTCATCGGCAACCTGAACTACGTGCTGGTGGCCGTCGTCGGTGGCCTTCGGGTGGCCTCCGGCGCGCTGTCGATCGGCGACGTCCAGGCGTTCATCCAGTACTCGCGACAGTTCAGCCAGCCGCTGACGCAGCTCGCCAGCATGGGGAACATGGTGCAGTCCGGGATCGCGTCGGCGGAGCGGGTGTTCGACCTGCTGGACGCGCCCGAGCAGGAGCCCGACCCGCTGGCGCCGGCCCGCCCGGAGGAGAACCACGGCCGGGTCGCCTTCGAGCACGTCGCGTTCCGCTACGAGCCGGACAAGCCCCTCATCGACGACCTGTCGCTGGTTGCCGAGCCGGGGCACACCGTGGCGATCGTCGGGCCCACCGGCGCCGGAAAGACCACACTCATCAACCTGCTGATGCGCTTCTACGAGGTCACCGAGGGCCGGATCACCCTGGACGGCGTCGACATCGCCGAGATGTCGCGGGCGGACCTGCGGCGATCCATCGGGATGGTGCTGCAGGACACCTGGCTGTTCGGCGGCACCATCGCGGAGAACATCGCCTACGGCGCCGAGGGCGCCACCCGCGAACAGGTCGTCGAGGCGGCCCGCGCCGCGCACGTCGACCGGTTCGTGCGCACGCTCCCCGACGGCTACGACACCGTGCTCGAAGACGAGGGCGTCGGGGTCAGCGGCGGCGAGAAGCAGCTCATCACCATCGCGCGCGCGTTCCTCGCCGAGCCGCTGATCCTCGTCCTGGACGAGGCGACGAGCTCGGTGGACACCCGCACCGAGGTGCTGATCCAGCGGGCGATGTCCCGGCTGCGCGCCGGCCGCACGGCCTTCGTGATCGCCCACCGGCTGTCCACCATCCGGGACGCCGACACGATCCTCGTCATGGAGGACGGCGCGATCGTCGAGCAGGGCGACCACGACGCCCTGCTGGAGGCGGACGGCGCCTACGCGCGGCTGTACAAGGCCCAGTTCGCCCAGGCCGTCGTCGAGACCGGCTGAGCGCACGGGTCTGCGCGGGCACTGGTCTCCGGGGGCACCGGCCGTCCGGGTGGTGGAGGGCGGGCGGCCGGGCCCTCGCGGGCGCGTGGGCGGCGGGGGCGGCTGAGGCGGCCAGTAGGCTTGACCATGCGGGCCGCGGGAACTGCGACGTGCGCGGCGCCGTCAAGACGCCTGGGATTCTCGGGCGGAAGCCTCTCGCAAAAGGGTGTTGTGCATGGCGACGGACGAGTCCACGGCGGGTCCCCGCTCCGGGTATCTCACCGACTCGGTGACCTCCGCCGCGGCCGCCGCCGCGGACGGGACGGCCGTCCGCATCGCCGGCCGGGTGGTGCTCTGGCGACGCATGGGCGGGCTGGTCTTCGGCCACATCCAGGACCGCGCCGGCCGGGTCCAGGTGTCGCTGTCCCGGGACGAGCTCGGGGTCGAGACCTTCCAGGAGTGGGCCCGCGCCGTCAAGATCGGCGACTTCGTCGGCGTCACCGGAACCCTCTACACCACCCGCCGTGGCGAGAGGACCGTCGGCGCCTCCGAGCTCGTCGTCCTGAACCGCACGGTGCGCGCCCTCCCGGACAAGTGGCAGGGCCTGTCGAACGTCGAGGCCCGGCTGCGCCGGCGCTACCTCGACCTGCTGGTGAACAACGACTCCCGGGAGCGGTTCCGCACCAGGGCCCGGACGATCTCCCGCATCCGCCGCTTCCTCGACGACAACGACTTCCTCGAGGTCGAGACGCCGATGCTGCAGGAGGCGGCGTCGGGCGCGGCCGCCCGTCCCTTCATCACCCACCACAACGCCCTTGGAGAGGACTTCTACCTGCGCATCTCGCCGGAGACGTTCCTCAAGCGGGTCGTCGTCGGCTCCCTGGACCGTGTCTACGAGCTCGGCCGTAACTTCCGCAACGAGGGCATGGACCCCTCGCACCTGCAGGAGTTCACGATGCTCGAGTGGTACGCGGCCTACTGGGACTACCGCGACAACATGCGCTTCGTCCGCGAGATGATCCTGGCCGTCCTCGACGACGTCTTCGGTAGCCGGACGGTGACCTACGACGGCGTGAAGCTCGACTTCGGCGCCGACTGGCCCGAACTGGACTACCGGGCCGAGGTCGCCCGGCGGACGGGCATCGACCTCACGGTCGTCCGTGATCTGCCGACCCTGCGGGCGCGCATCAGCGAGCTGGGGCTCGAGGTCGACGACGCGGCCTCCTACGCGGGGCTCGTCGACCTGCTCTACAAGAAGGCCGTTCGCCCGCACCTCGTCCAGCCGTGTTTCCTGGTGCACCATCCGGCGGAGCTCGTCCCGCTGGCCCGGCGCAGCGACGAAGACCCGTCCCGGCTCGACATGTTCCAGGTTGTCGTGAACGGCTGGGAGCTGGTGAAGGCCTACTCCGAGCTCGTCGACCCGGTCGAGCAGCGCCGCCGCCTCGAGGAGCAGGCCGAGCTGCGCGCCGCCGGCGACGACGAGACCATGATGCTGGAAGAGGACTTCATCGAGGCGATGGAGTACGGGATGCCCCCGATGTCCGGGCTCGGCATCGGCATCGACCGCCTCATCGCCCTGCTCACCGATGCCCCGACGCTGCGGGAAGTAGTCCTGTTCCCGCTGATGCGAGACTCCCGCCGCGGCCAGACCGACCCAGCCGCCGGCAACGACGCGAACGCCGCCGATACATCTGACGCGGCTGTCGCGGATCCAAGCGCCGGCTGACACGGGGGCACGTTGACCCGGGCGTCGGCTGACCCGAGTTGTGCTGACCTGAGCTGTGTTGACCCGAGTTGACACGCGGGTTTGAAGCGTGTCCATACGGAGGTTTCTTCCAGCCCGTCAACGCGGCGGCGAGGGCGAGGAGTCGTCCGTGTCGCCGGTGTCATTGGCAACAGTCTCCGAGTCGTGGATTCGTCGGTAGGCAGAATGGGCTGGCCCCTGGTCCCCATCAAGTTGCCGTCCAACGAGATTTCCGGAGGGCCGTTCCGGCTGCCGCCCCGTTGGGGTCACCGCCGCCCTGTCGCTGGCAGCTCGGGTGACCGAGCACATGTGGAACGTGCCCGGGGTAGGGCCGGATGGTGCGTGCGGGAAAAACCTGATGACTTCATCTTCGTCCTCTGGTGTGGGCGGCGCCGGCTGCGGGAATCCCGCATCTGTGGCAGTCACGGAATGCTGCCCGTGAAGAAAGAAACCGCGCCCGCTACGGCGTTTCCCTACCTGTCGACGGCCAAACACTCAACATGAAATCTCCCGGCTGGTACAGGTGGCACGAAAATCCATACCTTCGGACATAGCGGACCATAGTTTTCGTCATATGACTAGGAATTCCCGGACGAGGTCGACGTGATGGTGCTCGCGGACCAGGCCGAGAAATCCCGGGGATTACCCGGAGGGAGTGCTATGAAACTCAAGCGGAAGTCCTGGTTTCTGACTCCGGTGATGGCAGTTCCGACAGCGGTCGCGCTCCTCGGTGCGCCGGCGTCCGCGGCAGCGCCTCCGGCGACGCCCTCAGGGGTGACCGTCGCCAGCGCGGGCAGTGGAGCTGCGAGGATCTCCTGGGCGGACAATTCGGTCGACGAGACCGGCTTCGACGTCACTAACGGCTCGGAGGTACGCCGCGCCGGCGCGAATGCCACCAGCTTCAACTGGACCGGGCTCGGCACAGGCCCGGCCTGCTTCCAGGTCCGCTCTGCCAATGCGGACGGGCCCTCCTCCTGGGCGCCGACCGGCAAGACCTGTCTGACCGGCGGTGGCACCACCACCGCTGGTGGGAGGGCTGCTGGGGGCGCCGTCGTCGGCGGGAGCACCGTCGGCGGCACCACCGCTGGCGGGAGAGCTGGCACCACTGTCGGCGGGAGCACTGTCGGCGGCACCACCGTCGGCGGAACCGGGAACACCGTCAACACCCAAGTCAACCAGACCACGAATATCACTACTGTCAACAACAGCATTCAGCAGATCAACACTCAGATAAACAACACGTCCGACCCGGCGCTCAGGGCTGAACTCGAAAGGCAGAGGGCGGAGCTCCAAAAGCTGAAGGAACAGAAGGACAGTAACCCTGGCGGTACGGTCCCGAGCGCGCCGCCGAGTACGCCGAGCACGCCGCCGAGTACGCCGAGCACGCCGAGCACGCCGCCGAGTACGCCGCCGAGTGTGCCGAGTACGCCGAGTACGCCGAGTACGCCGAGTACGCCGCCGAGTGTGCCGAGTACGCCGAGTACGCCGAGCGCGCCGAGTACGCCGAGTACGCCGCCGAGTGTGCCGAGCACGCCGAGTACGCCGAGCACGCCGAGCACGCCGAGCACGCCGAGTACGCCGAGTACGCCGCCGAGTGTGCCGAGCACGCCGAGCACGCCGCCGCCGGCTGGTGACACGGTCCCGAGTACGCCTTAAAAAATCTTTACCTGAAAGGGGGAACTGTCAGGTATCCCGACGACGGCCCGGCCGTTGGGCCAGGAGGGCACGATGCTCCTGGCCCCGGTCGTGGCCGCCCCGGCTACTGCTCATGGACCTGCCAGAACGCCGACTCCGCCACCAGAAAAGACGACCCGGCGCCCTGCGATATGCGGTACCCGATTTATTTAAGTAGAAGAATCACGGGACCAGCCCTCTCTCAAAGATCAGAATATCCGGCCACCCCGAAACCGCCAAAAACCCGAAACCAGCGACAGCAGGCCGCAGGCATCCAGTCACCCCTGGCCCTCCAAACCCCGGTGCGTAGGCGCTCGGCTGAATGCGTGGCGGGTGCGACTGGGGGTGAGGGGCTGGGGTTGACCTCTACTTCGGTTTAGGTGTGAGGCTGGGGTGGTCGGTGCCGGGTGGTGCCCTTGGCGGGGCCGGGTGGGAGGGATGGCGCGGTTGTGAGCAGTGATCTGGGCAGCTTGGCGGGTCCGGAGGAGGCAGGGGAACCACAGGAGGCAGGGGAGCTACGAGCGGAAGGGGAAAGGGAAGGGATCCGAGGGGAGCCGGGTGGGCGATCCGTGCCATCCGGCTCGGCCGGGCCGCCGCACACCGGGCTGGTGTTCACGGTGCTCGTGCTCGGTGGCCTGCTCGTCGTTCTGGATATCACGATCATCAATGTCGCGATCCGCACGCTGGCGGCGGATCTCGATGCTTCACTGCCGGTGATCCAGTGGGTTTCGACGGGATACACCCTGGCGCTGGCCGTGACCGTGCCGACGACAGCATGGCTGGTGGCACGGTTCGGTTCCGGACGTGTCTACATGGTGGCCCTGAGTCTGTTCGTGCTGGGGTCGGTGCTCTGCGGTCTGGCCTGGAACATCGACGCGCTCATTGCCTTCCGGGTGGTGCAGGGGATCGGCGGTGGCCTGGTCAACCCGGTCGCGATGACGATTGTGCTACGGGCCACGCCGCCGGAGCGGCGCGGGCGCGCCATGGGCCTGTTGGGTCTGCCGGTGCTCGTCGGGCCGGTGATCGGGCCGACGCTGGGCGGCTGGCTGGTCGACATCTCCTGGCGGTGGATCTTCCTGGTCAACCTGCCGCTGGGCCTGGCCGCGCTCCTGCTCGCGAGCCGAGTCCTGCGCCCGGTCACCGCGGCCGCGGGTGCCGTCCAGCGGGGCGGCACGCTTGAGAGTGCTGACGGGCGGCTCGACGTCCCAGGGTTGGCGCTTGTCGCGCCGGGGCTGGCGCTGTTCGTCTACGGGCTGGCGGAGAGCGGGCGGCGCGGGACTGTGACCTCGGCAGGTGTGCTCGTGCCGGCGCTGGCCGGGCTCGCGTTGGCGGTGGTGTTCGTGGTTCGGGCCGCTCGGATGCGCGCCCCACTGGTCCAGGTTGCGCTGTTGCGGCTGCGGGCTGTCGCGTCAGGGACGGCGACGCTGGCGCTGTTCGCGGCGGCCTACTTCGGTTCGATGTTCGTCCTGCCGCTTTACTGGCAGCTCGTGCGGGGGCTCAGCCCCGCGGAGACGGGGATGCTGGCGATCCCGCAGGCGCTCGCTACCGGGGCTTCGCTGCAGGTGGCGAGCCGGATGGTCGACCGGGTTCCGCCTGCCCGCGTGGTGGGCTTCGGGATCGTGACGGCGTCCTGCGGGCTGATCACCGCGACGCTGTTGCTCGGCGTTGACACCCCGTACTGGCAGATGGTGGTGGCGATGTCCGTCATGGGGGTCGGCGCGGGCTCGACGATCATGCCGACGATCACGACAGCGCTGCGGCATCTGAGTGACCGGGACGCGCCGTCCGGCAGCACGCTGCTGACCATCACCAACCAGGTGAGTGTCTCGATCGGAACCGCCCTGACCTCCGTCGTACTCGCGGCCGGCCTCACCACCCAGGGCGTGGCCGGTGCGGCCGGTGGCGGCGGCGAGGGCGTGCTGCCGACCGTGGTGGACGGCCCGGCCGCCGCCCGGCTTGCCGAGGCCTGCCAGGACACGCTGTTCGTGTCCGCCGCGCTGCTGGTCGCCGCGCTCGTCGTGGCGCTGACAGCGATCCCGGGCGGTCCGTTCAGTGCTTCTCGACGTCGCCGGGTCCAGCCGCGTATCCGTGCTCCTCGACGTCGCCGGGTTCGGCCTCGCGGGGAGGCGCAGGATCAGTCGCCGGTTCGAGCAGCGCGGACAGGCGATCTGACTCCGCCGCGGTGAGCTCCCGCAGCAGCGGGAGGCTGGCGAGCAGATCGGTGACCGGGAGCCTGTTCGGGCCGCGCGGCGCGGCGACCTGGGTCGTGAAGTCGCAGACGAGACTGCGGTCGTCGGCGATCGGGAGACGCGCCTTCGTGACTCGGGCGCCCGGCCCGAGTGCCTCGGCGAGCGCGGCGAGCCGCTCGTCCCGCGTGACGTCGATGTTGTCCTCTCCGCGGTAGACGATCGTCCGGCCCTCCGCCGCGATCTCCAGTTCTGCCACGGTGGTTCCGGTCGCCCGGGTAAGGAGGCCGGCGAGTGGAACGCCGTCGGACCGCCCGCCGGAACCCTTTCCGTGCGGATCGTCCGCCTGGCCGTCCAGGTAGGCGGTGAACTGCTGGGCGCGCAGCGCGAGCAGTTTCCGCTCGATTTTCCACTCGAACGGCGGGTTTTCATCCGTGACGTTTCTCGAAACCGACCGCAGCTGATATGAACGGGCCCGCAGGACGCCGATGTTCTGGGTGACGTAGTGCTGTAGGTTCGGCGTCGCGGAGTCGACGTGCAGGCGCGCGATCTGTTCCAGGCTCGCGCGGCGGCCGAGCCGCCGCCAGAACACCGGGTCGGTTATCTCCTCGCCGGTCAGCAGGAATTCCAGGGCGGCGTCGGTGACCTCGCCGGAGAGATCGCGGACACCCGGAAATCCGGCGATGTTTCCCCCGGAGCCCACCCAGACGGCCTGGAGGAACTGGTTCAGCAGCCGGGACTGCCGGCGTCGCAGGCTGGCGGTGACGATCTCGGCGGCGCGCCGGGTTCCCTCGACCGCGAGCGCGCGCGCCGCGTCGATGCCCTGGCTGAACCCGTCGGCGATGGCCGAGGCGTTCACGGCGTCGAGGACACCGCGGCCGTCCTGCGTCAACGCCGTCGAGATGATTCTGATGTCGGGGGAGCGATCCCGCCGCTCGATCATCGTGGCGAGGCCGTCGGCATCGGTGAGCAGGGTGTTGGCGGTGCCCGCCTCCGCGGCGAGGCGAACATGGGCGTCGCCCGCGTTCCGGTAGCGCCCGATGCTGAAGACGATCGGCTCGCGGTCCTCGACGAGGGCGACGTCCCGGACGAAGTAGTCGACGTCCCCGCCGAACTTCAGGTACATGAAACGTTGACCCGCGGCCGCGTCGTCCGGCCATTCGAGGACGAAGTCGGGCATATATGAATGATTGAAGTACCCGGTGTCCCGGATCTGCACGGAGGAATCGGTCGCCTTTATTTCTCTGGCGACGACGGCCTTGATGCTGCCGATACTCTCCTGTGTGCTGGAGATGCTCAACGCGGCGTCCAGCTCGGCGGCGTAGGTTGGGGTGGTCACCTGGCTCCCCTCTCGGTGCCGATGCCTCGAAGTATATTCAGGTTCTCGGCGGAGATGACCAGCTTCTCCTGACGCTCCGAGAGTACGATGATCCACAGGCGCTCCGCGACGCTCTCGCAGGTCTCGTCCGAGACGAGGCTGCCCTCGTGGTCGCGCGGGCAGCCGAGGACTCTCCGGTGATGCGTGAGGACGGCCGACCTGACCTCGTTCGGTGAGCAGAGGTCCGGCCAGCGGGTCACCAGGAACGGCGCCCAGGTGATCCACATGAAGTGGTCGATGCGGGCCGGCTGCAACGACAGTGCCCGGTAACACTTCGCGAGAAACTCCACGTAAAGCGTTCCCTGGTCATGATGGCCGTTGTAGAACTTCGACTCCGCGACGAACTCGTGGCCCTGGAACTCACCGCCGAGCAGCACGCCGCCCAGGTCGTAGGAGAAGCCGCGTCCGTCCGCCCACTGGTAGCTCAGTTTCGCGACCGCCACCGGTTCCGGGGTGACGTAGTAGACGTTCGCGCGGGTCGTGGCCTCGAGCCACAGTTTTGCCCGGCGGGCTCCGTCGGCTCCGCGCAGGTGCAGTTCCTCCCCCGCCATGGTCGCGAGGCTATCGAACCCGATCATTCGTGGGTCATCGCCGCGTGTCGGTAGCGATGGGACTCGTCCGGGGGCGGCCGGTTCGTAGAGTCTTCATTATGGCGTCGGTGGAGGAGAGCACTCGGATCGACATCTGGATCTGGTCCGTCCGGCTCATGAAGACGCGGACGCAGGCCGGAGATGCCTGCCGCGGCGGCCACGTCCGTCTCAACGGCGAGCGGGTGAAGCCGGCGCGCATGGTCCGCGCCGGCGACGAGGTGCGCCTTCGCCAGGCCGGCCATGAACGCATCGTCGTGGTCACCAAGGTCCTCACCAAGCGGGTGGGCGCCGCCGTGGCGGCGGAGTGCTACATCGACAACAGCCCGCCGCCCCCGGAACGTCTTCCGGTGATGGCGGTTCGCGACCGTGGGACGGGACGTCCGACCAAACGTGACCGCCGCGCGGTGGAACGCCTGCGCAACCGCTGACCGGCCGCGGTGGTCAGGGCTCGGTGGTCAGGGCCCGGCTGAGCCGCCAGGTGACGAGACCCAGCTCGGTGGCCTCCGCCGCCTCCAGCTCGGCCACAGTGGTGATGTGGCGGCGGGCGATGACGACCAGCCATCCGGGCAGTGCGCAGTTGATCGCGTGCGCGACCCGCCAACCGGTGCCGACGAGGATTCGTTGCCACGGCGGCAGATCGTTGAGCGCCGCATTACCGCCGCAGGAGTAGCAGTCGTCCGTACCGGAATCCTGGACGGGCTCCATGACGGTGACTGTAACGCCTCCGCCGTGGGGAATCGATACCCGCGACGTCGGCCCGCTGCTCGGCGGAAGGTCACCGGGCATCCAGGTATGCCCTCGCGGCGCGTTTCGGGGCCCGCAGCAGCCAGGCCTCGACGACCAGCTCGTCCAGCTCCTCGACGGAGATCCGGTCGAGACGGACCAGGACCGCCGGGTAGCCGTCGAAGTGCGGGACGGTGAAGAAGACCGTCGGGCTGTCGGCGATCAGCGCGTTCTTGACTCCTTCGTCGGCGACGCGCACACCCAGGACCGGGCCGTCCGGCGCTTTCTCGCCGCGGGCCGCGAACGCGGCGAGGTCTGTTTTCCGCAGGGGGCGCTCCCACACGAAGCCCTTGTCCCGTACCCGCCACGAGGCCGAACCGTATGAGGGGCTCTCGTTCGTCTCGGGCAGCGCCAGCGCCAGCCGGCGCACGTCGTCCCAGGTCGCCATGGCCACACCGTATGCCCGCGGTTCGGTCACGTCGCGGAGGAGACAATCGCACGGGTCGGGGTGATCCGGAGGGATAGTGGCCGGCATGGGACGTATCCTCTCGCGGGCGGGGGTGACGGCGACCTGTGTGTCGCTGCTGGTACTCCTGTCCGGATGCGGCGACGACGACAAGCGGGGGATGGGTGACGCGCCCGTCCTGAACCGGCGCGGGGATGACACGCCGGCCGAGGTGTTCAATTTCCCGGATCACTTCGGGAACCTGGCCACGAAATGCGTCGGCCACGGCCTTCGCGGCTACACCACCACACATTTCGCCGACGACGACGGCTACATTCCCTCGGCCAACACCAAGATTGTCCCGGACCCGGACTGCCGATGATCTGAGGCCGGGCCGCCGGGCCGCCGGGCCGCCGGGCCGCCGGGCCGGACAGTGACCGAGGCGCCACGGCGACCGTGCCACCCATGTCGGTCGGCCGACCCCCGTTTGCCAGCCCACTTCTGTCGTCCGGCCCACTCCCGTCTGTCGGTCCGCCACATCCCGTCGCCCGTCCGTCGCTGCCAAGCCACCCAGGTCCCGTCAGGCCCCTTCGCCGGGCTGCCCATGCCCGCCGGGTCGCGACGTCCACCGGGGTGCCCCTGGCCGGCGCGTGGTGCCGAGCGAGCCCCGAGCCCCGGTTTCGGCCGTCCCGGAGCGGTTTCTTATCATTTCAGGCGCTGCGGACGGCACATTCGGTGTGATCGACAGATCGCGGATGAGTGGTGCGATCGAGGTTGAATGGGGCTGACACGGATGACCGGGAACGCGCCGCGCCGGATCACGGCACGACCATGACGGACGCCGCCGCACCCCGCCGCCGCCGATGACTGTCGACTCCCCGGTCGGCGCGTCGACCGGAGGTGGTCCGACCACGGCGGACAGCACCGCCGGGACGCTCCCGGGTGCACCCGTCGACCTGGCCGACGGCACCGGTCACGCGGAGCCGTCCGGAGCGGGCACGCACGCAGGCCCACGAGCCCGGCGGTTCCGGTGGTTCCGGCAAAGCCGGCACTTCCTGCGGGTCCAGTCGTTCCGCTTCCGGTCGCCGGCCGGCGTCGTCGCTGTGGTCGCGCTCCTGTCCTTCGTCGCGAGCCTGGTCCTGCGGGCCACGCTGTACCCGGACGGCTCCGGCGACGCGGACGAGGCCGCCTACATCCTCCAGGCGCGGATGCTGCTCGAGGGGCGGCTGACCCTGGACGCGGGCGCCGTCGAACCGTTCTTCCGGCCGTGGCTGACGGGTGTGCACGACGGTCACGTGTTCACCAAGTACCTGCCCGGCTGGCCGGCGTTGCTCGCGCTGTCCCAGGTGCTGTTCGACACGATGGCCGTGGCGCCCGCCGCCGTCGCCGGGGTCTGGGTCGTCGGGACCTACCGGCTTTCCCGCGAGCTCTTCGACCATGCCTGGAGCGCGGTGGCCGCCGCTGTGGGCGTCGCGCTCTCACCGCTGGTCCTCCTGCATACGGCACTGCCACTCGCCTACGCCCCGGGGGCGGCCGTGCTCGTCCTGGCCAGCGCGGAGCTGTTGCGCGGTGCACGGACGGGGGCGCGGGCCGCCCTGGCCGGCGGCGGCGCGGGCCTGGGGCTGGTGCTGCTGATCCGGCCGTTCGACGTCGTGCTCGTGCTCCTCCCGCTGGCCGCGCTCGCGGCCGCGCGGCGCCGGCGGGAGCTCGGGACGCTGCTGCGGCGCTCGGGCTGGGCGGTGCTCGGCGCACTGCCCCTGGTCACCGCCCTGCTCGCCTACTGCTGGCGGGTCACCGGATCGCCCCTGCGTATGCCGCTGTCGGCCTCGGACCCACTGGACCGGTTCGGTTTCGGCCCGCGCCGGATCCTGCCGTCCGAGTCGAGTTTCCTGTTCACCCGCCGGCTGGCGCTCGACGCCCTCCAGGAGACGCTCGAGGTGGCGCCGAGCTGGTTCTTCGGCGGTGCCGCGCTGATCGCGCTGGCCGCCGTCGGCCTGGTGGCGCCGCGGCGGCGACTCGAGCGCCTGTTCCTGCTCGCGACGACGGGCGTGGTGCTGGCCGGCTACACGTTCTGGTGGGGGTCGGCGTTCGCCATGCCGGGCCTGCGCAACGGCCTCGGCCCGCACTACCATCTGGCCGCGTTCACCCCGGTCGTCATCCTCGCGGCCGACGGCGCCCGATGGCTGTGGACGTTCCTCCCGGCACAGTTGCCGCTGTTCCGCCGCCCGGGGGCATCCGTGCCGGGTACCGCGCGCGGCCTGGCCTGGCGCATGGTCCGTCCGGGGGCTGTAGCGCTCGCCGTCGCCGGGCTCGTCGCGATCACGGTGCCGACCCTGCAGCCCCGGATCGACGTGCAGCGCGGGGTCAACGAGGGCAACGACTTCCTGGCCGCGCTGCTCCCGGACAACCTGGGCGGGCCGGCCGTGGTGCTGGTGACGCCGACAGTCCCGAGCCGCTACACGCAGGTTCCCTACCATTCGCTGCGGAACTCCCCCGACCTCGACGGACCTGTCGTCTTCGCGGCGGACATCGGGCCGGGCTCGGCCGCGCTGCCTGACCGGATGCCGGACCGGGCGATGTTCCGCCTGCGGCCGGACGAGATCGCAGACCCGGCGGTCCCGGGCAGCTTCCGGGGGTCCTTCGTGCCGCTGAGGCAGGTCACCGGGAGCCGCGTCGAGATCCGTGTACAGGTACGGATTCCCGGTGACGCTGGGACGGCACCCGTGCGGTCGGGGGATGCGCGGCTGTACGTCCGCCTCGGCGGGGAGGTCCGCACCCTGCGAACAGCCGTCCCGGTGACGATCACGCACACGTTCGTGCTCACCACCGGTCCCGGCACCGGCCCGGACGAGATCGGGACCGCCGGCGCGTCGCTGCCCGCCGAGCTCGTCGTCGGGTTCACCGACGGCACCGGCCCGGCGAGCGGGGCCTGGGAGGAGCGGTTTCCCCTGGTACGCCGCCCCGGTGGCGACCTCTCCCTGCTCGCTCCCGGGCTGGGCTGGCGCCGACTGTCCAAGGTGGCTGGCAGCGGCGCGGCCGGCGGCGACGGCCAGTGGCTCCCGGCCACCGCGAAACCCACCTTGGACGTCTCGCTGACCGGCGCCGCTGCCCGCTGACGCCATCCGCTGACGACCGCCGCCGCCCGCTGACGGTCGCGGGCATTCGCTGACGACCGCCGGCGTCCGGTGACGGCCGCTACGACGGACTGGCCAGCCGGCCTGCCGCGGCGGCAGCGGATCTTTCCGTGTAAACCGGTGGCATTCCGCGCGCAACGAAGATTAGTGGTGGCCGGTACCGAAATTCGGATGGTGGTTAACGCTGGTGAAGAATCCGATACGCCAGCCGCTGCGGCCAAGGTCGTCGGGAGTAACGTGCGTGCGCTGTCTTACCTTTAACCACCTTCGTCGAAGGGTGGGATCTGGGGAACTATGGGATTTCTCCGAACGTTCCGGACGTTATCCGTTCTTTTTCTGTGCGAGCAGTACCCGCCCATCGTCTGGGACGGCGCGGGTACCTATACCGCCGCACTCGCGGCGGCGCTGGTGGGGCTCGGGCACAACGTTCATGTTCTCTGTGCCCAGGGCCGCCAGTTCACCGACACGGTGGAGCACGGGGTGCACGTGCACCGACGTCCGCTGCTGCAGGTCCCGATCACCAGGGCGCTGGGCGGGTTCGGCGCGCGGCTGCGCGGTCCGCTCCATCCGCGCGACTCGCTGGCGCTGCGGGCGAGCCTCGCGCTGTCCTACAGCACCTGGATGCGCCAGATCGGCCTGCGCCCCGACGTGATCGAGACACAGGACGGCGAGACGCGCGGGCTGATCGAGGCCCTGTGCCGCACTCGTCCGCTGGCGATCCACCTGCACTGCCCGACGATGCTCACAGTCCGGATGGCCGGACAGCCGCTGGGCGTCCGCGGCCAGCTGGCGGATCGGCTGGACCGCGCGTCCGCGAGCCTCGCCGCCGTCGTCACATCCCCGTCGCAACTCCTCGTGGACGAGCTGCGGCGGGACGGCTGGCTGGGCGACCGCGATGTCGAGGTGATCCCGAACCTCTTCGACGCCGGCCCGTGGCGGGACATCCCGGACGCGCGCGGCACCGAGCCGACCATCGCGGTGGTGGGCCGGCTCGAGCCCTACAAGGGCGTGGACGTCCTGCTCGAGGCGTCGGCGCGGCTGCGTGCCGCCGGCGTCGCCCACCGGCTGGCGGTCGTCGGGCGCTCGTCGGGCGTGATCGACGGCGTGCCGTCAGGTGCCTGGCTGGCCCGCCGGGCCCGTGAGCTGCGCCTCGACGTCGAGTTCAGCGGGCATCTGGCGGGGCGTGAGGTCCGTGACGTCTATCGCGGTGCCCGGGTGGTGGCCGTGCCCAGCCGTTTCGAGAGCTTCTCGATCGTCGCGGCCGAGGCGATGGCGGCCGGGCGCCCGGTGGTCGTGACGAAGCGGACCGGGATCGCCCCCTTCGTGCAACGGTGGGGCGCGGGAAGCGTGGTGGAGACCGGTGACCCGGGCGCGCTGGCCAGCGCGTTGGCTCCCTTCCTCCTCGACGCCGGACGGGCGGTCGCCGTCGGGGAGCGCGGGCGGCTGGGGGTGGCCGAGCTCGACCCGCAGGCCATCGCCCGTCGGAAGGAGGCGGCCTACCTGCGGGGAATCGCCGAGTTCAACGACCGGATCCGCGTCCGGGACCGGTTCATCGGCCAGAGCCGTCCCCGGAACCGGAACCGGAACCGGAACCCGACCCGGGATCACGATCGGTGGCCGGGCCGTGCGGGGCGGCCGGGCCCGGAACAGGTGTGGGAGCACGAGAAGGGACGGGACCAGGGCCGGGACCACGGCCACTTCCGCGACCCGGCGGCGGGGAGTGCGGCCGCCCCGTGCCCCGAGCCCCGCCAGCTCGCCACGGACGGTCGAAATCGAGGTGCCGTAGGCCGTCGGCCGCCACATAGACCTCGTACCGACTCTCCAAGGTCGCCAGCAGGGAGCCAGTGAGCGGCGCCCCAGGACCCGGGCGCTGATCGCCCTCCGCGCCGGGCCCGACCTGCGTGACGTGCGCGGCGAGGGCGTGCTTCTGCCGTTCCCGCAGGCCGCGGGCGTCCACCAGGAGCGGGCGCCGTTCGCGCACCCGTTGGACCGGTGCCAGCAGGAGCCGTCGTGCCGACCAGTGCCCGGTCCCGTGGCCGAGGGTCCACGGCCAGTGCGTCCACAGCCACACGGTGTACTCGAGGATCTCTCCGTCGAAGCCGCCCGCCCGCACCGCGCGGCGCACCGCCTCGTGGGTGGCATCGTGGTCGGGATGTCCCTCGCACGAGGCCGGCGCCAGGATCTGAGCGGGGGACCGGGCACTGATCACCTCGCCGAGCCGGGCCGCGACGCTGTCGACGCACCCGGGCAGCTCGGAGTCGGGGAACCCCAGGAAGATCACATCAGTCTCGGAGACACCGAGGCGGGCGCAGGCCCGCCGCGCCTCAGCCCGTCGCATCTCGGCGAGCTCCGCAGGCGAGTGCTTCTCGACCAGGCGCTGCGCGGGTGGGCCTGCCGCTGATCCGCCGCGGGCCCCGTCGCTCACCAGCACGACGGTCACCGGCGTCCCGGCCGCGCGTTTGCGCATGATGGCCACCGCGCAGCCCAGGGTCTCGTCGTCGGGATGCGGTGCCACGACCAGACACGGCGCCGCGGCCATCGACGCGGTGATGTCGATCCCCCGGCGCTCCCACACCCGTCGCCAGAAGGAACGCGCCGGCACCATCACCCGCTCATGCCCCAGCCACACATCCCCGGGAACCATCCGTCGAGCCAGCAGCGAAATGTTCATCCCGTGCCTTCCGCGCCCCCATTCTCCAGCCAATTCAAACAACAAATACAGCGGTTTGGACGGGCGTCGCGGCGGGCGAATCCGATGTGCGGCGGTTGAGAGAGTCCATGGTGACACTGGACCGCCACAGTTCGGGTCAGGCGTGTTCTCCCGAGGCCCGGTGTTGCGGGGGGATTCCGTCGGGGCGTTCGGTGGCCAGGGGGGCGCTGGTCGGGTCGGTGCCGAGGTTGTTTCCGCAGCGGGTGGAGATCCAGCGGCGGCGCCCGGGGGTCGGCCGCCAGCTCTCGACGTCGAAGCTGTCGCCGGTGGCGTACTCCTCGCCGCCGCGGCCCGGTACCAGCGCGAGGGACTCATGGCAGCGGAGCTGGTCCTGCAGGCTCTCCGTGACCGCCGGGTCCACCCCACCGACACAGCCCTGGACGGCTTGCCAGATCTCGGCACTCGCGGCATCCCGGTCATCGGCGTGCCGGGCCTCCTCGGTAGGCCACACGGAGATACGGAAATCCCCGCCCGCCCATCGCTGCAGGGTGATCTCCTCGACGTAGCGGCTCGAACCGCAGTACGGCGCCCCCGGGGCCGGCCGCGTGCCAGCGCCGCCGTCGTCGCCCGCGTTGCCGGGAGCCACGGCGGCGAGGCTGGGAGCGGCGGTGGCTGTAGCAGTCGGCGTGGTCGTGGCGGCCTCCGTGTCGGCGTCGGTCTCCGAGTCGGAGCCGCGGAGCACCGCCACCCCGACGGCCATGGCAGCCAGCACCCCGACGGTTCCGCCGAGGGCACCGCGCGACCGCCGCTGCTCCGCCACCCGACGAGCGTATGGCGTTCGGGCGGTCCGGTCCGGCCGAGCGAGCCAACCCGGTGACCCCGCCCCGACTTCGCGACACCGACCCTGACACGCGCGCCGATATCCGCGCCGCGCCGGCGGTGATGATGGAACGGTGAGCACACCGATCCCCGGCGAACTGGACCGCCCCGGCGAACTGGGAGGATGCTGCGCGCCTGCTCGTCCTGGCTGGACGCGCTGGCCGGCGCCGGGCGCCGGCTGGTGGTCGTCGAGATCGGCGCGGGGACGGCGGTGCCCACCGTGCGCCGCATGGCCGAGTCGGCCGCGGGCGGGCGGCTGATCCGCGTCAACCCGGCCCCGGACAGGCTCTCGCCAGGCTCAGGAGTCTCCGTGCGGCTCGGCGCGCTCGCCGCCCTCACCGAGCTGGACGCCCGCCTGACGGCCTGAGCGCCGGGCCGAGGCCCGCCGTGATCGGTCGTGACACTTACCGATAACTTTTACGAAACAGGGAGCCTTGTATTCCTGTTTGCCGCGAGGGGGCGGCCGTCTGGTCGGGCGTCGCGCGGCACCGCTTTGTCCTCCGACGGCCCGGGCTGCTGATGGAGGACCGATGGTCGCTGTACCCACCCTGCCGAAGGGCGCCAACACCGTCATACCGACGGAGGTCGTCACAGCCGTCGTCAGCTCGGCTTCGGGCGAGCCGGTGGATGTCTGCGCCGTGCTGGTGACGAGCGCCGGCCAGGTCCGGTCGGACGCCGACATCGTGTTCTACAACCAGCCCCGGCACAGCTCCGGCGCGGTCAGCCTCGTCTCCTCCGGTGCCGGCGCCACGCTGACCGTCGCCCTGCCGGACGTCGAGCCCGACATCGTCACCGTGGTGGTCGCGGGATCGGTCGACGACGGGACCTTCGCCCAGGTCGACGGCCTGCGGTTGCGCATCGACGGCGTCGCGGGCCGGCCGCTCGTCGAGTTCGCGTCGGCGACGTCCGACCCGGTGACGACGATGGTCTTCGGCGAGATCTACCGTCGGGGAGGCGGGTGGAAGTTCCGCGCCGTCGGCCAGGGCTGGGCCAGCGGCCTCGCCGGCCTGGCCCGCAGCTTCGGGATCGCCGTCGAGGAGCCGGACGAGGCCGCCGGGAACGGCGAGACCACCGGGATCGCGGCCTCGCCACCCGCATCGCCGCCGCCGGCCGCACCGGTCCGACCGCCCGCACCGGGCCGGCCGGCCGAGCCGGCGCGCCGGGCCGACTGGTACCCCGACCCTGCGGCGCCCGGCCTGCTGCGGTGGTGGGACGGCACGACCTGGGCGTCCCGCACCAGGCAGCCCTTCGTCGAGTCGGAGGCGACCTGCGGCAGGTGCGGCGCGGCGAAGCGGCGGCGCCTGTTCTCCGCCCCGGTGCCCTGCGTGGCATGCGAGGACGAGATCCGCCGGGTCCTGGCCGACTGGCGGCGGCGGCTCGTCGAGGCGGTGGACGCCGGTCCCGGCGCGCCCGGGCTGGACGCGCTGTGGGCCGAGCTGCGCTTCCAGCTGGTGCCGGAGGCCGCCGGCCAGCAGGT
Source organism: Parafrankia sp. EAN1pec (assembly GCF_000018005.1). GTDB lineage: Bacteria > Actinomycetota > Actinomycetes > Frankiales > Frankiaceae > Parafrankia > Parafrankia soli. The sequence continues at coordinate 7,767,790 of NC_009921.1, read as the reverse complement.
GTTCCGGTCGGTCGCCCTCGCCTACCTCCAGCGGATCGTCACCTTCGCGTTCGGTGACGAGCTCATCGAGGAGCACGAGTACCAGCTCTTCGAGGACGAGGCCCGCCGCCTGGGCGTCGCGGACCCGGCCGTCGAGGAGATGCGCCGCAGGCTCCGCCGGGGACTCGACCTCTCCCGCATCCGCAACGGCGACCTGCCGCGGGAGACGTCCTCGACGCTGCACCTCGATCTCGACGAGATCGTGCACCTGGACACCGACGTGGTGCAGGTCCGCCAGCTCGCGAGCGGTCCCCGGCACACGCCCGGACGTCTGGTCGTCAGCAACCGCAAGCTGCGGTTCCTCGCCCAGAACGGTGGCGGGACGGAGACCGCCTGGTCGAAGATCGTGGCCGTCGCGGCGGGCTACGGCACCATCGACGTCTCGGCGACGACGAGCCGTGGCGGTGGCACCTACCAGGTCGGGGACCCCGAGTACGTGGCGGCGGTCCTCGCCGGCACGCTGCGGATCGCCCGCCGGCTGGTGATCGCGCCCGGCGCCCGGGACAGCCGTGCCATCTCCCAGGCGGTGAAGGCCGAGGTCTGGCAGCGTGACGGCGGCGCGTGCGTGCAGTGCCAGGCCACCGAGTACCTGGAGTTCGACCACGTCATCCCGCACAGCCGCGGCGGGGCCAGCAGCGTGAACAACCTCCAGCTGCTCTGCCGCCGCTGCAACCTGGAGAAGGGCGCCCGGATCTGACAGCGGCCGCGCCTGCCGGGTTTCCCACGTCGGCCGGGCGCGGCCACGCCCGGCGGCCTGCGCCCGGCGGAGGCGCCGGCGCTACGGCGAGCTCGGGCGGCGGCCCTCGCGGATGGCCTCCACCACGAGGCCGATGACCCAGTTGATGGCGTTCGTCGCGGCGTCGCCGTCGAACTCCCACACGCCGACCAGGCGCTCGTAGGACGGCACGTGCCACAGCACGTCGAGCATGGCCGCCGCGGTCTGGCGCTCGGCCTCGGACCAGTCGGCGGTCTGCGGGATGACGGCGTTGAGCAGCGCGTCGCGGCGCAGCCTGTCCTCGGCGACGAGGGCCGGCTGGCGCGGCTCCGGGTGGCTCCACCGGGAGACCGAGTAGGAGGACAGCGTCGCGAACGACCGCCTGGTGATGTCGGGGAGACCGTCGAGCTCCAGCCCTTCGTAGGTGACGCCCGCCTCCTCCTGCAGCCGGCGCATGACCGCGTTGTGCAGGTCGCGCTCGGTGGGGAAGTGCCGGTAGACGGTGCGCTCGCCGACCCCGGCCCGCTCCGCGACCGCGCGGAAGGTCAGGTCGCCCCAGTCCCAGACCGGGAATCCGTGGACGAGAGCCGAGCCGGCGGCGACGATGCGTTCACGCGTCTGGACGGCCCGCTCACGGCGCAGCGGGCTGTCGTAGCGCCGCCGAGGCCGGTCGGTCTCGCCGCCGTCCTCCTCAGGTGTTGCCGGGACGCTCATATTGGTGACATCATACTGTCGCCAAACCCTTTCGGCTGGACGAGGTGGACGGAGGCAACCGAGGTGGATCTTGGCTTAGCCGGTGCCGCGGTGGTGGTACAGGGCGGTACCCAGGGTATGGGCCTCGCGGCGGCGGAGTGTTTCGCCGCGGACGGGGCCAGGGTGGCCGTACTCGCGCGGAACCGGGCAAATCTGGAGAAGACCATTGGCCGTCTGCTGGAGCTGGGGGCCGCCGACGCCGTGGCCCTGCCCGCGGACATCACCCGCCCCGACGAGGTGACCGCCGCGTTCGACCTCGTCCGCGACCGGTGGGGGGAACTGAACTCCCTTGTGAACGCTACCGGCCCCAAAGGCGGCCGGATGGGCCCCTTCGAGGAGCTCACCGACGACGACTGGTTGGCCGCGGTCGACGTCGGCGTGTTGGGTATGGTCCGGTGTGTGCGGGCCGCGCTGCCCCTGCTGCGCGCCGCCGAGTGGGGCCGCATCGTCAACATCTCCGCGCATTCGACCAAGCGGCAGACCGCCTCGCTGATCGCGTACACCGCCGCGAAATCGATGGTCACCAGCATCACCAAGAACCTCTCGCTGACCCTGGCTCCAGACGAGATTCTCGTCAACACCGTGTCTCCGGGAAGCTTTGCCTCCGAGGGTCTGGCCATGTGGGCCCGCGGCATCGGCATCGACCCGGAGGACCTGCACGCCGTGATGCGCGGCATCACGGAGCATTTCGGCCATCCCGCCCACCTTCCCCGCGCGGGTGCGCCGCGTGAGATCGGTGCCGTGATCGCCTTCGTCGGCTCGCGCCGGAACACATACATGACCGGCGCGAACGTCAACGTCGACGGCGGCTCCGACTTCTCCTGACGGACGGGTTCCCGCGGTCAGCCGCGGGTTCGTCGACGCACAGATCCCCAGTCGCCCAGTCGCCCAATCGCATAGCCGCCTGGGCCCATAGTCACCCGCGACGTACGCCGCGGGTGGCGGCCCACGTCCGAAGGGGAGAAACCGTGGGAGCGCATCACGAACTGCTCGACGCCGCACGCGCCGAGACCGGACTTACCGACTTCGGTGAGGACACGTTCCTGGAGGGCCTGGAGGTGCTCGTCCGCGCTCTCCAGCAGGAGGCCGCGCTGAACAGCACCGGCCAGGCGGCGTTACGCAAAATGATCGTCGGCCTGTTGAGCCAGCGGCTGCAGATCGAGGACTGGTACCGGCGCCAGCCCGAGATCGACGACGAGCGGATCACCGCGCCGCTGATCGGGCTCGGCCTGCCGCGCACCGGGTCGACGGCGCTGTCGTTCCTGCTGGCCGAGGACCCGAACGCCCGGTCGCTGCGGATGTGGGAGGCGACGGCGCCCTGCCCGCCGCCGTCCACGGTCCACGGTGACGACAAGAGGATCGAGGACGGCCGGGCCGACGTGGCGGAACGGAAGCGGACCTCGCCGCGCCGGCTCGCGCTCGTCCCGGCCAGCGCGACCGGCCCGACGGAGTGCCAGAGCCTGATGGCGCTCGACTTCCGGGCGCACTTCTTCCAGGCGTTCGCCTACGTACCGTCCTATTCGAAGTGGCTTCTCAATTCCGATCTCACCTCGACCTACCGGTACGAGCTGCGTGCGCTGAAACTGTTGCAGTGGGGCTTCGAGGCCCAGCCGTGGCGGCTGAAGTGCCCGACCCACCTGCTCTTCCTGGACGATCTCGACAAGGTGTTCCCGGACGCCCGGTTCGTGATGACGCACCGCGATCCCGCCGAGGTCATGGTGTCGGTGGCCGACCTCTACGCCGCGGTGGCCCGTTCGTACTGCGACGACATCGACGAGCGCTATCTCGGCCAGCTCAACATCGAGCACTGGTCGGTCGGCATGGAGCGGGCGCTGGCGTTCCGCCAGAAGGCCGGCGACGACCGGTTCTACGACATCGACTTCCGGGCGATGCAGCGTGATCCGCTCGGCGAGATCCGCGGGCTCTACGCCTGGCTCGGCGAGTCCGTCACCCCGGAGTTCGAGGCCGGAATGCAGGGATGGTGGCGGGAGAACGCGGAGAAGCGCGAGCGCAACGTCCACCCGGACCCGTCGACGTTCGGTATCGACGTCGACCGGATCCGCCCGCTGTTCGCCGACTACACCGCGCGTGCGGCGGCCTGGACCGCGCACTAGCTCGACCGCTCATCGAAAGGAAAGCAGTGCAGGACGAGAGCGTCTACTACGACCCGTACGACTTCGAGATCGACGCGAACCCCTACCCGGTGTGGCGGCGGCTGCGGGATTCCGCGCCGCTGTACTACAACGAGAAGTACGACTTCTACGCGCTGAGCCGGTTCGAGGACGTCGAGAAGGCGTTGACGGACTTCGGGACGTACACCTCGGGCAAGGGTTTCATCCTCGAAGTGATCAAAGCCGGTATCAGGCTGCCGCCCGGCAACCTCCTGGCGGAGGACCCGCCGCTGCACGACATCCACCGCGGTCTGCTGTCGCGGGTGTTCACGCCGCGGAAGATGGCCGCGCTCGAGCCGCAGGTGCGCGAGCTGTGCGCCCGCATCCTCGACGAGCTGGTCGGCACCGACGGCTTCGACTTCGTCGCCGATCTCGGCGCGATCGTTCCGATGCGGGTCATCGGCATGATGCTCGGCATCCCGGAGAGCGACCAGGTGGCGATCCGTGACGCCGGTACGCGGCGGCACCAGCTCACCGAGGGTGAGGCGCCGGCGCCGACCGACGCCCGGTCGACGGCGCAGCCGTTCGCCGACTACATCGACTGGCGGGCCACCCATCCCTCCGACGACCTGATGACCGAGCTGCTGCGGGCCGAGTTCGAGGACGAGACCGGCACCACCCGCCGGCTCACCCGCGACGAGGTCCTGACGTACACCTCGGTGCTGGCCGGTGCCGGCAACGAGACCACCCGCCGGCTCATCGGCTGGACGGGACAGCTGCTCGGCGAGCACCCGGACCAGTGCCGGGAGCTCGCCGCGGACCACTCGAACGTCCCGCAGGCGATCGAGGAGATCCTCCGGTTCGAGTCGCCGTCTCCGGTGCAGGGCCGGGTGGTCTCCCGCGACGTCGAGCACCATGGCGGCACCATCCCGGGCACCATCCCGGAGGGGAGCGCGGTGATTCTGCTCAACGCCTCCGCGAACCGTGACGAGCGGCACTTCGCCGACCCGGACACCTTCGACATCCACCGCCGGATCGACCGGCATCTCGCCTTCGGGCACGGCCTGCACTTCTGCCTCGGCGCCTCGCTGGCCCGGATGGAAGGCCGGGTCGTGCTCGATGAGGTGCTGAAGCGGTGGAGCAGCTGGGAGGTCGACCGCGACAACTCCGTGCTCGACCACACCTCCACGACGCGAGGGTGGATGAACCTGCCGGTGGTCACGTCGTGAGGAACAACTCCTAGGCAAGCAGAAGTTGCGCAGGACGGCCGGCCCGGCGGGAGGATGAGCAGGATGCACCGAGAGCGGACACACGGAGTTCGGGCGCGCCCGAACCAGGTGAGGACCCGGCGGACCGATGTGCGCTGACAGCTCCGACGCGGCGCGGGAGCTGGCGGCGGTGCTCCCCGCGGACACGGTGGGCCTGCTGGAGGGCCTGACCACGACCCGGGCCATCCGCCGTTACACCGACGAGCCGGTGCCCCGCGAAGCGCTGCGCGCCATGCTCTTCGCGGCCACCAGGGCACCCAGCGGCTCCAACCGGCAGCCGTTCCGGTTCATCGTGCTGACCGACGGCCCGAAGGCCGGGGCGGCGAAGAAGCTGATCGGTGACGCCGCGCGGCGGACCTGGGGCGGCAAGCGCCAGGTGGACCGGTACGACAGCGGGACGGGGACGGTCGCGGACTCGCCCAAGGCCCGGATGGCCGCGGCGATGCAGCAGTTCGTCGACGGGTTCGAGCGGGTGCCCGTGCTGATCCTGCCGTGCCTGGTGCGCTACCGGGACCCGACTCCGTCCGAGGGGGCGTCGGTGTATCCGGCGTGCCAGAACCTGCTGCTGGCGGCCCGCGCGCTCGGCTACGGCGGGGCGTTCACCGGCTGGAACTTCGCCGTCGACGCGCAACTGCGCGAGCTGCTCGGCGTGCCCGAGGGCACGTTCGTTGCCGGCACCATCACTCTGGGCCGGCCGGCGGGCCGGCACGGCCCGGTGCGCCGCCGCCCGATGGCCGAGCTTGTGTTCGAGGAGGAATGGGGAGCGCCGGCGGACTGGGCGCTCGACCCACCCGGCACCGCGTTCACCTCCGCCGGCCCGCCCCGGCCCCCGGCCGTAGCGGGCAACGGCACTGCGGGCGGGAGCACTGCGGGCGGCGGCATCACCGGCGGCATCACCGGCGGCAACGACGAGGAAAGGCCCCGGTCATGACGCCGGTCGACGGTACGGACACACCGGTACGGACGCAGAAGGGTAGCCCTGGCATGGGCCGACTGACACATCTGCAGCGCCTGGAGGCGGAGAGCATCCAGATCTTCCGGGAGGCGGTGGCGGAGAGCGAACGGCCGGTGATGCTGTATTCGGTGGGCAAGGACAGCACCGTGCTGTTGCACCTGGCGATGAAGGCGTTCTTCCCGTCGCGGCCGCCGTTCCCGCTGCTGCATGTGGACACGACGTGGAAGTTCCGGGCGATGTACGACTTCCGGGACAAGGCCGCCGCGGAGCTCGGTGTCGACCTGCTCGTCTATCAGAACCCGGAGTGCGTGGAACGGGGCATCAACCCGTTCGACCATGGTTCGGCGACGCACACGGACATGTGGAAGACCGAGGGACTGAAGCAGGCGCTGGACCTGTACGGGTTCGACCTGGCGTTCGGTGGTGCGCGCCGCGACGAGGAGAAGTCGCGGGCGAAGGAGCGGGTGTTCTCGATCCGCTCGGCGCAGCACCGGTGGGACCCGAAGGCACAGCGTCCGGAGCTGTGGCGGTTGTACAACGCGAGCAAGGCACCGGGGCAGAGCGTGCGGGTGTTCCCGCTGTCGAACTGGACCGAGCTGGACGTGTGGCAGTACATCCACCGGGAGAAGATCCCGATCGTGCCGTTGTACTACGCGGCGCCGCGCCCGGTCGTGGAACGCGACGGCGCTCTGATCATGGTGGATGACGACCGGATGCGGCTGGAGCCGGGGGAGGTGCCCGAGCAGCGCAGTGTCCGGTTCCGGACGTTGGGCTGCTACCCGCTGACCGGCGCGGTGGAAAGCACCGCCGGAACCCTCCCGGAGATCATCCAGGAGATGTTGCTGACGACGAGCTCGGAACGCCAGGGCCGGGTGATCGACCATGACTCGTCCGGGTCGATGGAGAAGAAGAAGCAGGAGGGGTACTTCTGATGGCGCACGCGGCCAGCGACCTCGTCGCGGACGACATCGAGGCGTACCTGAACCTGCACGAGCACAAGAGCATGCTGCGGTTCATCACCTGCGGCAGTGTCGACGACGGAAAGTCGACGCTGATCGGCCGGCTGCTGTACGACTCGAAGCTGGTGTTCTCCGATCATCTCGCCGCGTTGGAAGCGGACTCGAAGAAGGTCGGCACGCAGGGCGACGGGCTGGATTTCGCGCTGCTGGTCGACGGGCTCGCCGCGGAACGTGAGCAGGGCATCACGATCGATGTGGCGTACCGGTTCTTCTCCACCGAGCGGCGGAAGTTCATCGTCGCGGACACCCCCGGGCACGAGCAGTACACCCGGAACATGGTGACCGGGGCGTCCACCGCGGATCTCGCGGTGATCCTCATCGACGCGCGTAAGGGTGTGCTGACGCAGACCCGCCGGCACAGCTATCTGGTGTCGCTGCTGGGGATCCGGCACATCGTGCTCGCGGTGAACAAGCTCGACCTGGTCGACTACTCGCAGGACGTGTTCACCCGGATCGAGGCGGACTACCGGGAGTTCGCGGCCCGGATCGGCCTGAGCGACATCGTCGCGATCCCGCTGTCGGCGCTGGCCGGTGACAACATCACCGAATCCAGCCCGAACACCCCCTGGTACAGCGGGCCGACCCTGGTCGGCCATCTGGAGACGGTGGCGGTCGACGACGACGCGCACACCGGGGCGTTCCGCCTGCCCGTGCAGTGGGTGAACCGGCCGAACCTGGACTTCCGCGGGTTCTCCGGGCAGATCGCCGGGGGCACGGTCCGCCCCGGGGACCGGGTCCGGGCCCTGCCCTCCGGGCAGGAGAGCACCGTGGAGCGGATCGTCACCGCCGACGGGGACCTGGACGAGGCGATCGCCGGCCAGTCGATCACCCTCACCCTGGCCGACGAGATCGACGTCAGCCGCGGTGACGTGCTCGCCACCGCGATCGACCCGCCCGGGGTCGCGGACCAGTTCGAGTGCCATCTGGTGTGGATGGCCGACGAGCCGATGCTGCCCGGCCGCCCCTACCTGATGAAAATCGGGGCGCGGACGAGCAGTGTCACGATCGCCCAACCCAAGTACAAGGTCAACGTCAACACCCTGGAACACACCGCCGCGCGCACCCTGGACCTGAACGAGATCGGCGTGTGCAACATCAACGTCGACCGGCAGATCCCGTTCGATCCGTACACGACGAACCGGCACACCGGCGGGTTCATCCTGATCGACCGGTTCACCCGGGCCACGGTCGCGGCCGGGTTGCTGCACTTCGCCCTGCGCCGCGCGGACAACGTGCACTGGCAGGCCGTCGAGGTCGACAAGACCGCCCGGGCGCGGGCGAAGGGGCAGCGCCCGGCGGTGCTGTGGTTCACCGGCCTGTCCGGTGCGGGGAAGTCCACGATCGCGAACCTGGTCGAGAAGCGGCTGCACGAGCAGGGTTTCCACACCTACCTGCTGGACGGCGACAACGTCCGGCACGGGCTGAACAAGGACCTCGGGTTCACCGACGCCGACCGGGTGGAGAACATCCGCCGGGTCACCGAGGTCGCCCGGCTCATGGTCGACGCCGGGGTGATCGTGCTCGCCTCGTTCATCTCCCCGTTCCGCGCGGAACGCCAGCTCGCCCGTGACCTGCTCGAGCCCGGCGAGTTCATCGAGATCCACGTCGACACCCCCCTGGACGTCGCCGAGTCCCGGGACCGCAAGGGGCTCTACGCCAAGGCCCGCGCCGGTCAGCTGGTGAACTTCACCGGGATCGACTCGCCCTACGAGCCTCCCGAGCACCCCGAGCTCCGCATCGACGCCAGCGGCACGATCACCCCCGAGGCCTCCGCCGACCTCGTCGTCGAGCACCTGCGCACCAACGGCATCCTCACCCCGCCGGACGCGCCATGATCCCCAGGCCCGCCGTGGACCCCGCGCGTGCCGCGGGGTCCACCGTCGCCCCCGCCCCCACCACGACCCGTGTGGAGACCGGCTCATGACCAGTGACACCGCCCCCGCCACGGCTGACGGCGCCACCGGCGGGGCGCACACGATTCCCGCGGCCGGGATGGACGACCACACCCTGGCCGCCGCCCTCGCCCACGAGGCCGGCGAACTGCTCCTCGCGATCCGCGACCAGGGCGGCGCCGAGGGTGACCGGCAGTCCAACGAGTTGCTGCTGCACCTGCTCGCCCAGACCCGCCCGCGCGACGCCGTCCTCTCCGAGGAGAGCACCGACAACCACATCCGCCTCGGACACGACCGGGTGTGGATCATCGACCCGCTCGACGGCACCCGCGAGTACGGCGAGCCACCACGGGAGGACTGGGCCGTCCACGTCGCCCTCACCAGCGGCGGGACGCCCATCGCCGGAGCGGTCGCGCTCCCCGCGGCCGGCCTCGTCCTGCACACCGGCACACCACCGGTCCTCCCCGCACCAGTAGGCGGGCCGATCCGGCTCGCGGTCTCCCGCACCCGTCCACCCGCCTGCGTCAACCACCTCCTCACCCAGCTCGACGCGACCCTGGTACCCATGGGCTCCGCCGGCGCCAAGGCGATGGCCGTCGTCCGCGGCGACGTCGACGTCTACGCCCACTCCGGCGGCCAGTACGAGTGGGACTCCTGCGCACCCGTCGCCGTCGCCGCCGCCGCCGGGCTGCACGTCTCCCGCCTCGACGGCTCGCCCCTGCGCTACAACGAACCCAACCCCTACCTCCCCGACCTCCTCATCTGCCGCCCCGAACTCACCGACACAGTCCTGACCGCGCTGAGAGACTCGTGAGGGGAACCGCGCTGTGAAACTCGCCGGCAGGGTCGTCGTGATCACCGGCTCGGGGGGTGGTCTCGGCGAGGCCTGCGCGCGCCGGTTCACCGCCGAGGGCGCGAAGGTCGTCGTGACGGACGTCGACCCCGCCGGCGTCGAGCGGGTGTCGAGCGCGATCGGCGGTGTCGGCCTGGCGGCCGACATCACGGTCGAGGACAACGTCCGCGCCGTCGCCGACCTCGCTCGCCGCGCCTACGGCGAGATCGACGTCTGGTTCAGCAACGCCGGGGCCGCCGGCCCCCGCCAGCCCGGCGACGTCCAGGCGAACCCCCTGTGGGATTCGTCCTGGCAGCTGCACGTGATGTCACACGTGTACGCGGTCCGCGAGGTTCTGCCGGCGATGCTCGAACGGGGCGACGGGTATCTGCTGCAGACGGCGTCGGTCGTCGCGCTGTCGACGCAGGCGGAGAAGGCGGCGTACTCGGTGACGAAACACGCGGCGCTCGCGCTCTCCGAGTGGCTGGCGGCCGCGTACCGCCCGCGCGGCATCAAGGTCTCCTGTTTCTGCCCCGGCGCGATGCTGACACCGATGCTCCTCGCGAACGGCCTGCCCGCCGACCATCCGGTGCTCCGCTCCGCGCCGACACCGGACGCGCAGGCCGACCTGCTCATACGGGCGATCGACGAGGAGCGGTTCCTCATCGTCGACTCGGAGCAGGGGCCGGACGCGATGCTGGCCAAGCTGACCGACTACGACCGCTGGATCGACGGCATCGCGCCTCCGTTCGGCTGAGATCGCCTGAGATCCCGCCCCGCCGCGGCCCTGACACACGCCCCGTCGTGACCCCACCACCCGGCCCGGCGGGCCTTCCCCGACCGCGCGGTCAGGCGTCCGTGTCCGCCTCGGTGACGATCGGCGGCCCGGCGTCGATGCGGGCGCGGGCGTCGTCGGGACCGCCGCGCCACCAGCCGAGAGCCTCGACCCACCAGGTCAGCCCGGCATCGGCATAGGGCCGGACGACCGCGGCGCCGCGGTCGGGCGCATCCGCGTCGGTCGCCCCCTCGAGGACGATGTCGAACGGGTGTCCGTGCGTCCCCGCGGACACGCGCAGGGCGTGCACGTACCGGACGATGTCGGCGAGCATCGGCGCGGGCATGGTGGCCGGGCGGCCGTAGTCGGCGTGGACGGGCATCACGCCGTCCCACCGGGCGGCGCGGCGGAACGGCGCGCGCAGCGGCCACCGGCCCGCGCACCACACCGGTGGCCGCGGGCGCTGCACGGGGGTCGGCGCCATCGACACGCCGTCCACGACGACGTGCTCGCCGTGGGCGGTCACCGACTCGCCGCTCCACAGCGCGGCGAGCGCCGCAAGTGACTCGTCCAGCCTGGCCGCCCGCAGCCGCGGGTCGGCGGGCTCCCCGAACGCGCTGTACTCGGACGGCATCGAGCCCAGGCCGGCCCCGAAGACCACCCGGCCGCCGGAGAGGACGTCCAGGGAGGCGATCTCGCGGGCGAGCTTGCCGACCCGGCGCCGGGGAACCGCGGTCATCAGGATTCCGAGCCGGATCCGCGTGGTCGTCGCGGCGATCGCGGCGGCGGCCACGGTCGGATCCACGACCGGCCAGTCGTGGTGGTACAGGACGTGATCCCATACGAACACGCCGTCCCACCCGGCCTGCTCGGCCCGGCCGGCCAGCTCGGTGAGCAGAGCCGGGTCGGCGAAGACGCCGACATTGGGCAGGCCGACGGCGAACCGCGGCGACGTGCCGTCGATCGTCATGATCGGACGCTAGCCGAACGCCGGCACCGCCGGTCACCGCTTCGGGATGGGAAACTGTGGACCATGAACGTGGGCACGGGGGGCGTGGCGGGCCGCGAGGCCTCGGGCGGTCCGGCAGGCGTGGCCTTCTTCGTCTCCTACACGCGGGCTGACCGCCGCTGGGCGGAGTGGATCGCCTGGGTGCTGGAGGAGAACGGTTACTCGACGCTGCTGCAGGTGTGGGACTTCGGCCCGGGGAGCCGGTTCGTCGAGGAGATGCACCGCGCGGCGGGTGCGGCGGAGCGCACCGTCGCCGTCCTGTCGTCGGCGTATCTCGACTCGCGGTTCGGCGCGGCGGAATGGCAGGCGGCCTGGGCGGACGATCCCGACGGGCGGCTGCGCAAGCTTCTGGCGTTCCGGATCGAGGACTGCCCCCGGCCGGGTCTGCTGGGCCAGCTCGTCAGCGTCGACCTCTTCGAAGTCACCGAGGAGGTCGCGGCCGCCAGGGTGCTCGCCGCGGCCCGCGGCGGCCGGGACAAGCCCCCGACCCGCCCGGCGTTCCCGGGCTAGGCGCGGGCCGGGAGGTGTCGGGAAGGCGCGGAGAAGAGCCCGCGTAGTCGGATGATCGACAGGGCATGTCGCGTAGGGTCGGTGGGGGCAGAGACTTCCTCCGGCATGTGCACCCGCCGGGCGCGGGTGCCGGAAGGGGACGCCATGTCGGATTCGCTGGACCTGGGCGGGCCACCGCCCTCATCCGTCGGCGTGGCCGCCGCCGGCACCACCGGTGGGGTGCTCGAGCTCGCCCCACCGGCTCCGGTGCCGGTCGTCGCGGACGACCAGGTGGACAGCATGGTCCCGCTCGACGAGAAGACGCGGGCGCAGCTGCGCACGCGGGCCGCGGCCTTCGCCGACGACCTCGCCGCGCAGGACCCGCGCAGTCCGGCGTTCCAGGACAAGATCAACGACATCGTGCGCATGGGCGAACGCGAGATCGTCGCGAGCGCCCGGGTGTCCAGCCGGATGCTCGAGCGACCCGCGGCGGCGCTGCGCGGCACCCGCGGCTCCGGCAGCGGCGGCGACGCCCAGGCCCGGGTGGCCCACACCCTCGTCGAGCTGCGCCAGACGGTGACGGATCTCGACCCGGCCGGGGCCGACCTCAAGGGCACCCGCCGGCTGCTCGGCGTGGTCCCGTTCGGCAACCGGATCTCCCGGTACTTCCAGCGCTACCAGTCGGCGCAGAAGCAGCTCGACGCCATCATCAGGGCGCTCGACTCGGGCCAGGACGAGCTGCGCAAGGACAACGCCGCCATCGAGCAGGAGAAGGCGAACCTGTGGGCGGCGATGGGCAAGCTCACCGAGTACGCGACCCTCGCGAAGGCCCTCGACGGAGCCGTCTCGACGAAGATCGACCACATGCGGGCCACCGACCCGGCGACCGCCGACGGGCTCACCTCCGACGCGCTGTTCCCCATCCGCCAGCGCCAGCAGGACCTGCTCACCCAGCTGGCGGTGAGCGTGCAGGGCTACCTGGCCCTCGACCTCGTCCGCAAGAACAACATCGAGCTGATCAAGGGCGTCGACCGGGCGCAGACGACCACGGTCGCCGCGCTGCGCACCGCGGTGATCGTCGCGCAGGCCCTGGCGAACCAGAAGCTTGTGCTCGACCAGATCAACGCGCTGAACGCCACGACGAACAGCATGATCATGTCGACGAGCGAGCTGCTGCGCCAGCAGTCCGGCCGCATCCAGGAACAGGCGTCGTCCAGCACGGTGGACGTCGAGACGCTGCAGAAGGCGTTCGACAACGTCTTCGCGACGATGGACGCCATCGACACGTACAAGGTGAAGGCGGTCGAGAGCATGGCGACGACCGTCGCCGCGCTCGAGACCCAGGTGGGGCGGTCGAAGGCGTACCTGGAGCGGTCCCGCGCCGGCGAGAGCTGACCGTGCCCACGGATGACCCGTCCTGACGCCCGCGCCGCGGCCGGCCCTGGGGCCGGCGCCGCGGCCGGTGGGGAGAGGAGGACGCCGTGATCTTCCGGCGGCGTGACAGTGCCGGGAGTTCGGCGAACGACGATCCTGCCGCGGTGGCCGGCGGTGCCCGGGGGCCGGGCGACGACGTCGTCCGGCCGGTCCGCCAGCTCCAGCGTGAGCTCGCCGAGCTCGTCGCGGGCGCGAACGCGAACGGCGGGAGGCTGCCGCCCGGGGCGGTGCCGACCGTGCGCGACATCGACGACGTCCTGCGCCCGTTGCTGCGCTACATCGAGGTCCAGTCGGCGAGCGAGGAGGAGATGAGGTACCTCACCGCGATCGTGCACGAGTACCTGCCGCAGGCACTCGGGGATTTCGTCGCCCTGCCGGCCCACTACGCCGACCGCCCCGGGGTCACGGGGACCACGCCCGCCGACGACCTGATCCGTCAGCTGCAGCTCCTCGACGAGGGCGCCAACGAGCTGCAGGATCTCGTCTACACCGGGGACGCGGCGAAGCTGGCGATCCAGGCGCGCTTCCTGGACGCCAAGTTCCGGCGCTCCGACCTCGACTCGTGACCGTCACCCTGCCCAGGGGCGGCAACGTGCTGCTGTCCCGGTCCGCGCCGGGCGTGGCGCGGGTGCGCGTCGCGTTCGGCTGGAGCGAGGCGCCCGGCTCGGCCGTCGACGTGGACGGCGTCATCGCCCTCGTCGGCGGCGGCGGCGCGCCCACCCGGCTGCTCCTCGCCCACCAGGTGCCGAACCCCGCGGAACGGCTCGGCTCCCTGGCACCGCCCCGCCCGACCAGCGGCGAGGCCGAGGCCGTCGAGGACGTCGTCGTCACCCTGGCCGCGGTGCCCGCCGCCGTCAGCCGGCTGCAGTTCGGGGCTGCGATCTACGACTCGGCCGGCCGCGGGCAGACGTTCCGGTCGGTGCCCCGCGGCCACATCCGGGTGCTCGACGACGCCGACGGCCGGGAGATCGTCAGCTACGCCTTCGATGTGGAGACCGGCCTTGAGACCGCCCTGATCTTCGGCGAGCTGTACCGGCACCCGACGGGGTGGAAGTTCCGGGCGGTCGGCCAGGGGTACGCGGGCGGCCTGCCCGGCCTCGCCGGCGCGAACGGAGCTGGTGCGAACGGAGCTGGTGCGAACGGGGCCGGTGCGAACAGTGCCGGCGCGAATGCCGCCGTCGCGAACGGAGGCGGTGTGCCGGCGGCGCGGCCCGCCGACGTGGCCCCGTTCCTCACCCGGACCTCTCGGGCCCGGAGCCGCCGCAAGATCGCCGATCACCTGCACCCGGCGCATCTCGCCCACCCAACCGGCCCGTCCACACCGGCTCGGCCGGCACCGACCTCACAGTCGGGGCCGCAGCCACCCGCGCCGGGAGCACGGCCTACTCCGGCGCCGACTTCACCGCCGCCATTCCCGCCTTCATCGCCACAGCGGCCGGCACCACAGCGGCCGGCACCACAGCGGCCGGCACCACCACGGCCGGCACCACCACGGCCGGCCCCGCCGTCATCTCCACCGGCGGCCGGCGGCGCGCGGTCGCCGCTGGACCTCGGCGAGGACGACGAGGACACCGCGCGGCCGGAAACGCCGGCGGCCGGCGTCCCGGAGCGCCGCCCGTCGACCCCGGCCGAGGTCGGCGAGCGGTCCTCGCGCCACCGGCAGCGCAACGAACACGTCAGCGCGCTCGACGACGATCACCCGGCCACCATCTGGACGGCGGAGCAGCGCGGCTCCGGCGCCCTGACCGTGACCCTGCGCTGGGAGACCCTGACGACCCGCACGGGGCTGCCGCGCCCGAGCAACATCTACCTCGGCTGCCTCTGGCAGGCACTGGACGGCGCCGCCGGCGTCATCCAGCACCTGGGGCACTCCGCCAGCAGCGCCGGGCGCGCGGGCCGGCAGGTGCTGCGCCTGGGCAGCCGCGACGAGCGGGACGGCCAGACGATTTTCGTCGACCTGAGCGCCCTCGCCACGTTCAAGCGGTTCTTCGTCTTCGCCTACGGGCTGCACAGCGCTCCGGAGTGGGCGTCGCTGCGGCCGGTGCTCACCGTCGCCGGGCGGTCGGGCGAACAGCTCGCCATCCGCCCCGGCGGGGCTTCGCCAAGTGCCCGAACCTGCGTTGTCGCCTCTTTTCACATGGTAGGCGACGACCTGGTCATCCGGCGGGAGAACGATTTCGTCGAGGGGACCCAGGCCGACGCCGCGGCGCGGTACGGCTGGTCGCTGGAATGGAATCCAGACGGCATGACACCGCGCGATACTCCGTAGTGTTCCTTCATCGGCGCCGAAAATCCCGGCGCCGCCGAGCCGCGCCGCCGGTGCTGCCGCGCCGGGCCCTCCGCGCGAGGGCCGTCCGGCGTGCCGCCGGGCAGGTCAGACCCCGGCGTCGACCCGGGTGGGAAAGGCCATGACCGTCGTCAGGAGCTCGCGCACCTCCTGCGGTACCGGCGCCGGCCCGGTGGCCGGGCGGTGCACCAGCACGGCGTCGCACAGCGCGACACAGGTCTCGCCGTCGAACATCGCGCACACCTGCAGGACGGAGCTGGTGCCGACCCTGCCGACGCCCACGCCGACGTGGTACTCCCCGGGGTAGCGGACCTCGCCCAGATAGTCGATCTCCACGCGGGCCGCGACCACCGGTAGCGGGCGGCTCAGCGCCGGCGCCACATGGCTGTCGCCGAGCATCGCCCGGTTCATCCCGACCCGGGCCTCCTCGAAGAGCGCCGCGATGGCCACGTTGTTCACGTGCCCGAGGCTGTCCATGTCGCCGAAGCGGGGTTGCAGCGTCATGACGAACGGGTAGTTCGCCAGCTGTGTCCTCGCGGGGTCGTGCGTCGCGCCCATGAAGTCCTTCTACCGCTCCGGGCGCGGCCCGGGGGAGCCGGCGTGGCATGTGTCTCCTCCGGCGCCGGCGCCCGTGGCCGCGCCCGGCGCCCTCGCGGTGCCGGGCCGACTGCCGGGCCGGGCCGACTGTGGCACCGGGCCGGCCCGCGCGCCGGTCGTCGTACGGATCGTCGTGCCGGCGGTCGCGCCAGTGGTGGGGCCGCGCCGGCGCTGGGGCTGTGCTGGTGGTGGGTCGCGCCGGCGCTGGGCGACTCTGCCGCTGGAGCCACCGGAGCCACCGAATTCAGCCGGCAGAACGGATGGCCGGCCGGGTCGAGCAGCACCCGCCACCGGTCGGGCCCGGACCGCAGATACTCCAGCTGGTCGGGATGTTCCATCAACAACGCCGCGCCGTTGCCCAGCAGGTTGACGGTCGTCTCGAAGCCGGCGGCGAGCAGGAGCTGGGCGGTCGCGATGAGCTCCGTCTCGGTCAGCCGGTCACCGTCGTCGACGAGCCTGACGAGCTGGCTGAGAATGTCCTCGCCGGGATCGCGGCGCAGCCCCTCGAAATGGCCGCGCAGCCAGGTGTTGATGGCCTGCTGCGCCCGTTCCACCCGCCGGAATGCGCCGTAGGGAAGGCCGAAGTCGAGCGTGGCCGCGGCCGCGGTGCCCCAGGCGAGGAACTGCGCGTGCATCGCCGCGGGCACGCCGAGAATCGTGGCGATCACGGTCACCGGCAGCCGGCTCGCGCAGCGGCCGACGAGATCGACGGTGCCCTCGTCGGCCATGGCGTCGAGCAGCGCATCGGCGGCCCGTTCCACCTCCCCGCGCAGCCCGTCGACCGCGCGGGGCGTGAACACCTTCGACACGAGCCGGCGCAGACGGGTGTGGTCCGGCGGGTCGATAGCCAGCAGGGACGGCGGATCCAGCGGCCCGTTCACCGCCGGGTCGGGGGAGAGCCGGGCCATCAGCCGCAGTGGCGCGGGCAACGCCGACATGTCGAGGACCATGCCGAGCGCGTTGTCGCGCAGGCTTTCCCTAACCGACATGGCTGGCCGAACTGACAAGGCTGGTCGAGCTGACACAGCTGGCCGAACTGACATGGCTGCCCGCCTCCGCCGGGTCGACGTCCACGGGCTTGTTCCCGCTCGTCCCAGCGATTCCGTGACGAGCACGGCATCCTGGCCGGTGCGGTCAGCGAGCCGGCAACGCCGCGACAGCCACCAGAGGTTTGTCGCTGTGCAGGAGTAGCGGCGGAGCGGACCGTGCCGCCTCGACGAAACCGTCGAATGAGTGTTTCTCGGCCAGGCGCGCCCAGGAACGATGGTCCAGCGTGTGCGTGACCACGTGGCCTGCCCTTTGCTGGCATTACCTGTGTAGTTCCTCTGTGGAGCGCAGATGGAGCAGTGGTTTGTCGCCCGGGGTTCGCGGATGCAGGTCGCTCCGTACTCGTGTTTAACGTCATGCCATCCGGTATGGTGCATAACTTGATGGACGAGATTTTCGGGGGGTCCATTGCGTACGGGGGGGCTCGGCCATCCGCGCCGGGCGTTAGAGAAGTACTTGATAGGCCTTCTGACCTGCGTGTTCGTCGTTCCCGTGGCTGTCGGAACGTCGGCCATGGGCGCGAGGGAAGTGCTGCCGGCCGCGCCGGTGATTCAGGCCCGGACGGCAGCTTTCGTGGGCGGCGCGCGGGCAGCGGCGTCCTCGGGATCACTGTCGGGGCCGCTGCCCGGCTCGGCCGGTGCCGCCGACAGCGGAGCGATGGACGCGGTGATCCTGGTCGATGTGTCCCGCTCGCTCGACGAGCCCACGATCGCCCTGGAGGCGCGTGCCGCCGGCGTGATCGCCGCAACCGACCTGTCGACCCGCACCAGGATCGCGGTGACCGCGTTCGCCAGCATGGGGCCGTCCGGGAGTAGCACGGCGAGACCAGCCGCCGAGACCCTCTGCCCGCTCGCCCCGGTAGACGACCCGGACGACCGGGACCGCATCAGCGGCTGCCTCTCCGGGATCATGCGGCGCACCGCCGGCCAGGGCCAGGACACCGACTACGTCACCGCCCTGAAATCGGGCTTCGACACGCTTCTGTCCGCACCTGCCACCGGCTCCGGCCCAGCCCGGAAAGTGATTTTCATTCTTACCGACGGCCAGCTCAGCACGGCCGGAACCGACTCGAGCGGGGGCTCGTCCACCGACCGGTCCGAGAGCGGCCAGATCCGTGACGAGATCCTCCCCGCGGCCAGGAAAGCCGGCATCGAGATCTGGCCGTTCGGCTTCGGGCAGAAGCCGAACATCGCCGATCCCACCGGCCACACAGTCGACCTGGCCACGCTGGCACGCGACGCCAGTCCGCCACCCACGCCGTGCCCGGGCTACGATCCGGCTACGGAGCGGGTCGTGCCGCTGGCCACGTCCGCCGATCTGACCGGGCCGCTGCTGACCACGCTCGGCCTGCTGCGCTGCGAGTTCGCCGGCCCGGTGAAGTCGTACGGTCTCGACCTCGGGTCCGAAGTCGGCGTGGTCATACCCGCCGGCGTCGCCGATGCGGCGATCACCGTCCTCAAACCGAGCCAGGGCACCCGGCTCACGTTCCACCCCCCGGGCCCGGGCGGTGTCGGAGACAAGGACGTGCCCCTCCCGCGCGACTTCGACGAGGCGGGCAGCAGCTATGTCCGGCGTGGAGGCTCCGGATGGGTGGAATCCCTGCGGATCGTCAATCCGCCGCCCGGCACCTGGGTCGTGAAGGCCGAACCGGCCCCCGGCGAGCCCGGCGGGGTGATCACGGTCGTCCCGGTCTGGCGGCTGCTCGGGAACCTTGAGATCGATGGGCCGGCGCCGTACCCGGGTTCGCAGGCCAGCGCGCACCTGCGCCTGTTCGGCCGGCGGGACGCCTTCGCCGACGCCGCAGGCACGGCCGGCCTGCGGGTCGACGTGACGACACTGCGGCCGGGGCAGAACCCGGCCGACGGGATTCCCGCCGGCACCCTCAGGGACGACGGCGGGAAGCAGGACGTCCCAGGGGCCGAGCGTGGCGGCGGGGCCGGGAACGGGGTCGGAAGCGGGACTGAGAGCGGCCGCGGTGACGGCGTGTTCAGCGGTTCCGTGGCCGTCCCGAAGGACGCCTCCGAACGCGTCATCTTCGTCGCGCGGCTCGGCGGTACGAGTTTCGGGCAGGCGCTCTGCGCCCGCCAGGTATGCGGCGAGTGGACGTTCATGAGTGCCGTCAGCGGATCCGCCGGCGGAGTCGGCGCCGCCGGCCCGCATATCCGCATCCGCCCTCCGGCCGGATCCGTTGTCGCGGGCGGCGAGATCAGCGGTGAGATCACCATCCACGCCCTGGGAACCGGCAGGCTGCCGCTGCTCGGCATCGCACTGCTCGACCAGGATCCGGGAGTGACGGTGAGCCCGGCCCGGATTCAACCGCCGCCGGCCGGCGGCGGCTCCGGTACCGGGACCACCGTGCGCTTCACCCTGCGTGTGGACTCGTCGGCACGGCCGGGGCCGCTGCGCGGCAGCGTCGCGGTGACCAACCTCAATGCCCCGCCGAACATGGGGATGGCCATCGGTGACTTCGACATCACCGTGCGCCCGGCACCGACCGGCGGCACATCCGGATGGGTGCGCCTGATCGTCGCGCTGGTATCAGCTGCCCTGTTCGCCGCCATCGTCTCCGGGGGACTGCTGGTGTGGGGCAGCTCCAAGAAACGGAGGAGCATGGGGGGCAGGCCCGACAGGGGCGTCGCGGATCCGCCGGACATACCGAGTGATCAGCCGGTGCCGTCCGGTACCCTCGCGTCGCCCGAGCCGCGGGGGGTGCTCGGCCTGACCGTGTACCTGTACGACCACGGAACGCCCGTCGACTACCTCGACGCGGAGGAGTCGGACGGCGCCCGCCTGGCCCTCCGGCTACCCAAGCCCGATTCGCCGCCCCAGTTGGCGCGACCGGCCGACGGTGCCGAGCCTGACTTCGTCATCCGGCGGGTGGAGGATCCGGAATCGACGGATATCCGGATCCGTCGACCGGGCCAGCGCGAGCTCACCTTCCCGGTGGGGCTCACGGTCCTGCACCGCGCCGAGAACGCCTTCGACCTCGCGGTGATGGACACCTGGGAACCAGCCGAGCCGGACGTCAACCCGGCCGACCGGGTGAACGCGGACAGGCACGCGGTAAGCGGGGACGGCGCACCATCCGCGGCGGCCCAGCCGACGGCTCAAGCTGTTGAGTCGACGGCTCAGGCCGTTGAGCCCGGCACCGGGCCTGCGGCCGCGGTGGACGGGGAACCGGATCCCGCCACGGAACCGGTAGCCCCGCCGCCGGGCGGATCGCGGGTCGGGGAGGTGAACCGGGCATGACGCTGAAAGTTTTCATCAGCTATGCCCGGAAGAACGACCGGCGCAAGCACATTACAATCTTCCGGCAGGATCTACAGAACGAGCTCGAGCAGCAGATAGGTGGGGAGCCGGTCGAGGTTTTTCTCGACCGGGATCTCACGCCGGGGGCCGACTGGAAGTCGGACATCGAGAACGAGCTCAACACGTGCGATTTCTTCATCCCCATCTGCACCGAGAGCTATTTCCAGTCCGCGGCCTGCGCCGAGGAGTGGGGGCTGTTCCGTCGCCGTCTGTTCGAGGCGGTGAGGTACGGTGACAAGCGGCCGTCCCGGATCATCCCCATCTGGTGGAAGCGGATGAGCTACATACCGCCGATCGTCAAGGCTTACCAGCTCACGATCGACGGCAACCCGCACACCACGAAGAGGGGCCTCTTTGATGACCTGATCGAGAATCGGGATTTCGGAGCGTACCCGATGGCCGTCCAGCATCTCGCCGAGCAGATCAAGAAGGTGCACAAGGCAAAAGCCTCGCGGGACTGGCGGCCGCGAAGCCCGCAGCTGAGGATGGACGGGCGGAACTTTGCGTTCGAGCCGGGCCAGTTCGGCAGGGACGACGTCCTGAAGTGCCATCTGGTATATGCGGTGGCCAAGAAAGAACAGCTGAACGGACGGCTGGTCCCGGATGAGGGCGCGTATCATGAGTCCGTCGACGAGTGGGACCCGTTCCGCAGGCGCGCGGCCTCCTCGGGGCATCCGATGACCCACTGGGACGCGATGACGAGCTACCCGGCGCTCGGTCTGAGCTGGGCACTTCACATGCTGAACATAGAGGTGATCGGCGAGCCGCTACCCGCCTTCGAGGAATGGAATGCCGCGACAGTGAGATCGATCAGGCGAAAGGGGACGCCGATGATCGCTTTGTTCGATCGCACGGATCCTATCGGGGCTCGAATCTGGATGATATCTACAATTCAGCCGACGCAGGCTCGAAAAAGAGTCGTGATTTCTCCGCTGCCCGAAGCTGTCGCCGGGACCGAGAGCACCACGGGCGCCGTGGGAGTGCAGAGTGCCGCAAGCGCCGCGGATTCCGCGGGCGCCGCCGGAGCCGCCCGCAGCGATCCTCGCTACATATTCGAGTGCGTGCGGGCGACGACTGAGATCGTCGCCGCTGTCCGGCGCAGTGCGGAGCACCACTGGCCCGACGGGTCGGGCGGCGACGGCGGGCCACTGGTGACCAACCCCTACGATCTGGGCACCTGAGATGCCCGGCACGGTGGTCACCTTCTACTCGTACAAGGGTGGCGTCGGGCGTTCTCTCGCACTCGCCTGGGTAGCCTGGATCCTCGCCTCGGCCGGGAAAAAGGTCCTCGTCGTCGACTGGGATCTGGAGGCCCCCGGCCTGGAGAACTACTTCTGGCCGGCCGCGGCCGTCAAGGGGATGCGGACCAGGCCCGGTCTCGTGGATCTCGTCATCGACTACCGCGACCGCCTCGACGCGGACGCACTGGCACGGTACCTGGAACGTCATTCATGGCAGCCGCTCGCCGCCCACCCGGACTGGTCCGGGGAGGACTGGGCGGACCCGTCGACCGCCGAGCAGGCACGCGCGGAGCTGGCCGATCCCGACCTGCGGGAGTGGGTCCGGGAGCGAATCACCAGGGTGGATCTGGATGCGGTCCGCGCCGAGCTCACCAGGGATTCGCCCGGCGGCGAGGCTGATTCTGACCCTATGAAGCAGCGGTTGAGGGACTGTACCAGCTGGGCCTCGTTCGTCGAGGAGCTGGACATCGACGACGTTTTCCAGCCCGGTGGCTCGGTCGACCTCATGCGATCCGGCCGCCTCGACGCTGAATACGCCGCAAAGCTGGCGCTCCTGGACTGGAACGAGCTGTACACGAAGTTCGCCGGGCACCGCTTCTTCCGGACCCTCAAGTCCAGATGGACGGACTACTACGATTTCGTCCTGGTGGATTCGCGGACGGGCATGGGGGATGTGTCGGCCACCTGCACGCAGGTTCTCCCCGATGTCATGGTCGCCTGCTTCGGTATGAACGAGCAGGGCATCCTCAACACCGCACGGGTCGCCGCCCAGGCCCGTGCGGCGGGCGCCCGTGAGCGGCGTGAACTGAGAATCCTGCCGTTGCCGTCACGGATCGAGACCTCCGCGCGGGCGGCGGCGGGAAAGGCAAAGGACCGCTACCAGCGGGTGTTCGAACTGCCGTGGGAGGAGTTCGAGGAGGTCTCCACGACGCTGCCGCGTCAGCCGTTGATAGGGCCCAGAATCCTGGGTGGCACGCAGAAGTACTGGGAGCAGGTGGCGTTGCCGCACACCCCGCGGTACGCGTTCCAGGAGGGTCCGCCGCACGGAATCGACCGGGATCGTCTGCAGCGGGCCTGCGAATTTCTCGCCCAGAACATCGGGCGGGATGACACAATCCGACTGAACCCGCCGTCGCGGACGGCATGGGCGAAGATGGTGGCGGGCTTCGACCGTCCCGCGCGCAAGCTACAGTACGACGAGTTCGTGATCAGCTACGCCGAAGGCGGTCGGGATCCGCTCTGGGCGGCCTGGGTGTACGAACAGCTGTGCCGGATCTCCGCGCGGGTACGGCAGCACAACGCGAGCCGGGACGGGACGGGCTTCCTCGACGACCGGCTCCGGGACGCCGGCGGCGATCCGGGTACGGACATCGACGGCGGGAAGCTCTGTGTGCTGATCCTGCTCAGCCCCAGATATGTCGAATCCGACTTCGGCCGGGCCACCTGGCGGTGGGCCGCCAGCCGCTACACCAGGGCGGACCCGGCCGACCGTGGCTCCAGCCGATGGAGCCTCCTGCCCGTTCTCATCTCCTCCCACGCCCCGGAGACGGCACCGTTCGCCGAGATCCAACCGGTGAGCCTGGTCAAACTCGACGAGGAGACAGCCAGAACGACGCTGCTGGCGGAGCTGGCCGACACGTGGGACGAGCGCGAGTCCGCGGTCCTGACGCCCGTGGAGTTTCCCGGGAGCCCGGAGGATCTCGTCCGCCGTTACCAGGAGCGGGCTGACGAGCTCGAAAGGGCGAACGCTGTGACGGCGGAACGGGTGGCGACCCTGCGCCAGCTCGCCCAGGAGAAGCTGGAGCATCACGGTACGACCTCGACCTCCCAGGCCGTCCAGCACCTGAGGGAGGCGAACCGGCTCGCCCGTGACAGGCGGGACAGCCTCGTGGCCGCTCTCACCGGGTTCGAGCTCGCCTACGCCGAGTTTTCGGAAGAGCAACTACCACAGCGGCGGCGTACCGGCCGGCCCCTACAGACCGCCGTGCGCGCCGTCGAGGAGACCATGCGGCTGGTGGACTCCGACACCATCGCCGATCTCTCCGACGCCACCGACATCCGTGGCGCCATTGACCCCAACAATTCCCGCGGCGGAATCCACGCCAGGAGCACCCTGACGTCTTCCAGGCTCTACCGCAATGATCTGCGCCCCCTTCGCCGGGCCATAGACGAGGTGGACCGGCTTGGGCTGATCGAACCCATGTCCCCGTACGGGCAGCGGCTGCGGCTGGCGAAGGCGGTTGTGCTCCGTCTCCTCGACGACGTCCAGGAGGCACGGCCACTCCTGGTCGAGGTCCACCAGAACGCCGGCCGGGACCGCGCTCTCCGCGCCCGGTGCGACCTGGAGATCGGGATGGGGTCGTTCGCACGCGGCAGAACGTTCTGGGACGACGCGTACCGCAAACTGCTACGGCTGGTCCAGCAGCCAGATGCCGAAGCCAGGATCAGGTTCCTGGCGCTTTCCACCCTAGGCGCGATGTCGAAGCCCGAAGAGGCCAAGGGGCATTTCGAGCGGGCGCTCGAGGCGGTAGCTGGGGAACGCCACCTCGCCGGACTCCAGATCGCCGCCCTCGTGAATCTCGGCCGGAACGCGGCTGCCCGCGGCCTGCATCCCACGGAGGAGGGCGGACCGCTGAAGCACTTCGAGGAGGCGGTCGACGCGGCCAGGGGCGAGTGGCCACTCGTCTCGCTTCCGCTCGCCGAGGCATACTGGCAGACCAGCCGTCCGGTGAAATCACCTCATACATCGAAGGAAATTCTGGCCCGTCTGCTGCGAGCGATCTGGATCTACACTGTTCTCGGCCTGCAGGACGAGGTCCATGAATGCCGAAAGATCATCAGGAGTCGCGCGGCGAAGAACATGGGCTGGGATTCCTTCAAGGAAATAAACGACGGCGAACCGACCTCCACGTTCACCCCCGCGAAGATCAGCGACTTCGACGTGATCATGGCGATCCTCGACGTCCGAGTACCCGACACCACCGCGCTCCGCTGACCCTCCGCCCCGAGCGGGCGCGGACCGGAGCAGCGCATAGATATCAGGAGTATCTGTGATGGCGGGGCGCCGTCCGGTGCCCTGCTTGCCCACGTCATCGGCGCGGCCGGATATGGGGTGTCGGTAAGAAACGCGTCACCAGTCGCAAACGGCGATGATCAGGTGACCTGCGGCCCGGCGGTGCCACCCTGCCCACAGCGGTCCGCGCCGGCGGCCGGGGGGGGGGCTCACTGTCGCCGGGGTGCTGCTGGCTGCGGTCGGGGTGGTGGTTGCCGGGGCTGTTCAGGCAACTGTGGATCTCTACGGTGAGGAGCCACTGACATTGGCGGCGACGTGTCGGGCGATGGCGTCGCCGACTCCGAGCAAGCCAGCGGGTCGCCTGTTCGGGGTCGGATCGGGTGAGCCACCCCGTTAGGCCACCGTCGCGCCAGCAACTACCGGGACTCTTCGTTCCCTTGTGCCCCGAGGGCCGCGAGCTAGGATCAAGAAGGGAAGGGAGTTCTGGTGAAGGAATTCGCCCAGCAGCCGTCCATAGTGGGCAATCTGCAGCCGTTCGAACGCAACGACGACGAGGCGATCAGCTTCGAGGTCACGCTCGACCTCATCGGTCAGGTGGTGGCGGTCTACACCGGCCGGATCGCCGCCGAGCGACGCCAGCCCGAACCCGACCAGGAGGCCATCGCCGCCTGGACCGCGCACCGTACCCGCGCGGCAGCAGACCAGCAGGGGCTGCGGGCGTCCGACCCGGCGGTCGTACAGGAGACCCGCGAACGCTACACCGCCCTGCTCCGGTCGCTGCGGGGCCAGGCCGGCTGATGACCCAGCCGAACCCGTACTACCTTCCCGAAGAGCGTGCCCGGGAGATCTTCACCAACGAGATTGTCAGGGAGAAGTTCGCGGGTGTGGTCTCCCACCGCGACGACGGGCGACGACCGGTCGCGGTGATCGTCATGGGCCAGCCTGGCGCCGGGAAGACCCGAATCGCCGACGCCGTCAAGCAACAGCTCGACGAACGGGGCGGGGCCGCCCACGTCGTGGGCGACTTCTACAAGCCCTACCACCCCGACTACGACGAGCTGGTCATCACCGACCCGGAGCGCGCCTCACCGCTGACCTCCCCGGACGCCCGCCGGTGGATCGACATGGCCACCGAGTACGTGATCGACCAGCGTGCGGACGTACTGCTGGAAAGCGCCGGTCGCGACCGGGCCGACTTCGCCGACATCGCCGAACGCCTCCACAACAACGGCTACCGGGTGGAGGCGGCCGTGGTGGCCGTCGATGAGGCGCACAGCAGGCTCGGTATCGTCGACCGCTACCACGAACAGGTTGCGGACACCGGATACGGCCGGCTCACCGCGCGGGAAACCCACGACCTCTCCTATGCCGGCGTGCTGGATTCGGCCGACTTCATCGACCGATCAGACGCGGTCGACGCGGTCGCCGTGGTCCGCCGCAACAACGAGATCCTGTACGCCAACGAACGCGATGCCAGCGGCGGGTGGCAGCAGGCGCCCGCCACCCGGGAGGCGATTGAGGCCGAGCGCGGCCGTAGCTGGAGCCCCGAGGAGACCGAACAGTTCGCTAACAAGATCGACAATCTGGCGAATGCGATGGGCCCCCAGTGGCACACCGAGTTCGACGACATCACTGACCGGGCGCGGGCACGGGCCGATCCGGCGGTGGCCCTGCCCAAGCGGAGTCCCACCGTCGAAACGAGCACCAAAGCCGGCTCCCGTAGTCCGATCCCTGCCTCTGGTACGGACACCGCCGCGACTCCCGATGCCGCCTCCCCCGCAGACCCCCAGATCACACCGGCGGCGCCCTCACATACCACCCAGTCCCCGGCACAAGCGTCGTTCTCTGGGTCTGTCAAGCCATCCCCGCCTCGCAGGGGCAGTGGCCCACCACCTGGAACCCCGCCACCCGGTCCGCAGATCGGCCAGGGACCTGCCAAAGGCCGATAGCGGCGGATCTCGGCCGTGCCTGCTCAGCGGAACCCGTAGGCGTCGCGGATCTCCCAGGCGGGCTATCGCTTCACGGGGTGCCGGTAAGCAACGTGTCACCAGGTGCAAACAGCGATGATCTAGCTGGCCTGGGGCGGAGAGGCGGGTCGTCGACGCGTTCGTCTCCGATCTCAAACGGGTCTCGGGGAAGGAGAACATCCTTTTTCGGATCAGCGAGGCGGTGGTCGACGAGCCTGACGGTCTGGTTCGTGACGTGGTGTATCCGGCGGCCGGCGGGGTGGAGACAGAGACCGGGACAAACCGTGGGAGGCTACGCCGCGCTCATGACCGGCTCGCAGCCGAGGTTGGCCGGGTTCAGAAGCGAACGATCATGACAGGTCGGAGAGCCTCCCACGGTTTGTCCCGGTCTCCTCCAACGTGGCCCAGGCGAGCCGTTCGAGTGCACCGGCGTCATCTTCGGCGAACGGATCCACCCAACCCTCGACGGGGAACTCCGGTTCGGCAACGCCCTTCGCCTCGACACACTGCGCAACGCCCGGGCCGCAGCCACCGATGGCCTACCGCTCGCCGAGTACCTGGCACGCTCCGCCCTGGGTCCTGAGACAGACGATTCCTCGCTGTAGCTCAGACCTACTTTGCCCCTGGTGACACGAACCCGAGTCCCGGGCCATGTAGCCGGACAGGCGGAGCCCTGACCGGTCGGCGGCGGCACGGAGTTCGGTGATCTCGTCGTCTCCGAGACGGACGCTCACCACGCGGCGGCCCGGTCCCGGCTCGCCGCTGCGCCACGGCGACGGTTCCCCCCGCCGGTAGGTCCGCCACCGCGGCGGCGGTGCCGCTGGCCACGGGGGAGGCGGGTCGGCCTGTCCGGTCACGACCGCATCCACCGGCGGCTTGCCCAAGCCTAACCACGAGTGAATGTCCGCTACGTCGACGCGCGGAGTACTACGACGGCCTCGGCAACCGAGTCGACAGTGAACTCTGGCGCCCGCCCGACGAACGACCACGACCCGGGACCGACGCTTGGGTTGCAACCAGATCTTGCGCAACCCTGCCAACGCCTATCGTGCGGCGGTGATTTGTTCTCGGAGAATGTCACCATGGCCGGCGTGACGGGCGAAATCCTCGATCAGGAGCAGGTAGACAAACCGCAGGCTGATATCGCCAGCGCGGGGGTGCGCCTTGGTGTCGTCGAGCTCGAAGTCGGCGGCGATCACGCGGGAACGCTCGCTGGCACGCTCAAACTCGGCGATCACGTCGGCCAGCGTTTCGCCGTCGGCGACAACGAAACTGCCGTCGTCACCGGTCGCGTAGCCGTCGCATGCGGACTCGTCCAGGCCGAGCAGGGTGCGTTGGAACCAGACGCGCTCGGCGGTGGCGGCGTGTTTGATCAGCCCGATCGGTGTGGTCAGTGAGACGACCAGGCGCCGCCGCGCGTCAGTCTCGGATAGCCCTCGCGCTGTGTCGATGAGCGCTTGCCGGTTGCGGTCAAGCATGCTCTCCAACATGAGACGTTCGGGTCCAGTGGTCATTCGGGGCCATATGAACATAAATAGTTTAGCTTTCTGGGTTGAAAGGACATTGACGGATCCAGACCATGGGCGCGTACTCGAGCAGCATGAGGCTCGATCGGACAGGGCTCGTCTCGATCGCCGAGAGGAGAGCGCCGATGACCTCGGTGCCGGAGGCCCGCCGGAGAGGTAGGCGCTGCAGCACCACGATGCCAAACGCTTCTCGGTCCGTAGCCAGAGGGTCCTCGGGGAACGCCGTGTCCAGAGCCGAGGACGAGCCGGAGCGATCATAAGGATAACGCCCAAGCTATGCGCGCGTCACGTGACTTGTGTCGATCTGTTCCGGCGCGTTATGGGCCGAGGGTATCCCGAAGCTCAGGAGACTTCCTCGACACCAAGATCGGTTCGGGCTGCTCGGAGTTGGCCGTGGGCGTGTGCGAGCGCGTCGCGGAGTTGCTGGTTCTCGATGCGTAACGCATCCAGAGCAACGCGGATAAGCCGCCCCTCCAGCACGTCCCGCTTGCCGTCCGCGACCACTTCGACCAGAAGCCGTTCGGCCGCCAAGATCCACCGAATCCGCCAACTACGGGGGCCACCGAGATACGACAGAAACAGGCAATGGCCCCGGTAACACCCCAGGGCCTCGGAGAGGTAACTCAGTGCTATGTTTAGTGACATGCCGTAGCGAGGAGTGGGAGTACCCGGTCGCGGTCGCCGGCTATGTACTCGAGGGTTTCCTTTATCTTCCTGATGCCGTTTCGGCGGATGATCCCGATCGCCAGGTTACGGAAGCTGGCGAGCGTGTGTGGACTATTTCCTGTGTGGGTCTGGTTGGCGTCCTCGCGCCACGCGGTGTCGCGCGGGTAGTGAATTTCGTTCTCGATGCCCCAATGCCCGCGGATGAGCCTGTGAATGTAGGCGGCAGTGGCGCGGTTGCCGGCGACGCTGGTGAGAATGTGAGCGTATTCACGGCTGACACGGATTCCCTTGAGGTCGAATTCGTCGCGACGGATGACGGCAGCGGTCGCGACCTCCGGAAACCCGATCCCCTTGGCTTCGGTGGTCCAGGCCTGCCATTTCTTGATTCGGCCGTGGCCGCGTTCCTCGACTTCGTGCTGTGGGGGTTTTTGGAGAAGGGGAAGGGTTTGCTCGAAGGTTTTCCGGTAGAGCGTCGGCTGGTTTCCCTTCACGGTCAGCGCGTAGTCGATTCCGTGTTCGACAAGGAGGAAGGCGGTTTCGTGCTGGGTGTGCACGGCATCCAACGTCGCGACGACAGGCCCGGAGATGTCCGGGAGGTTCTCCAGGAGAGCCGCTACCTGGGTGATCTCGTTCGTGCCGTCGGGGACGCGGACCTGCCCGGCGACGAGCCCCTTCGCGTGGACCATGGCAGACAGGAGCGTGACCCGCTTGTTCCCCTCGGACCAGGCTCCACGCAGGACCTTCACGTCCATGGCGAGGACGATGTCCTCACCCGGCTCCCAGACCGCGTGCGCGAACAACCAGGCACCGAAGGCGGCGTCGACAGCCGCGACGTCCATCTTCTCGAACAGAGCGCGGATCGCCTTTTCGCTGGGCGCCCTATATCTTCCAGTGAAATGGTCGAACGGTGCACCGAGCCGGGCCAGGAGATCTTGGCCGAAGTCAGCGACCCGGCTGCCGATCTCACGCAGGCCTGTCGCCCCAGCCAACGTCGCGACAAGCGCGGAGGCCAGCATGAACGAAAGGCTGTAGATCTTCCCGCGCGCTTTCCGTGGGTCGGTGATCCCGCCTAGCATCGCGAGCAGACCGGAGATGTCGTCCCCCTCACCGCTGATCCGAAGGTTCGACACGGCGGGAGATTGCTGGCATGATGGCACGCGGTGGCCTTCTGTTACGGGGTTTTGATTGTTGGCGCTTTCATTCTCCCGTACAGAAGGCCACTTTCCTCACAACAGCTGCCCGGATCTCGCCGAGATAACCGCCAGCCGCTGCGCACACCAGCCCGACGGTTTTTCGAAGCGAGCTGCGAACCGCCGGAGGTCACGCCGGAAGCGGGCATCCCACCCGACGCTGCCGTCCGGCAGCGCAGCCAGGCGGGCCTGCGCTATCTCGGCGAAGGCGTACCCCAGCCCGACGGTACTGCCACTACCTTACGCAACAGCCCTCTACGCTACGCGATCTCGCCGAGGCCCTGGGTCGGCGGCTCGATCTCGCAGATCAGCTCGAAGCCGCGCACCGGACGTTCATGACCCGCCGTGGATTCCTGCATCCGGACAGGATAGGACGCCACGATCCACCGACCACAGTCACACCGCACGGGTGCGCTGCGCCGCTGTAGCGCACCGTAGGAACAGTCTGGGCAGGAGACCCCGACTGCGAAATGTCCGGCTGCGCCGGCGGGCGCCTGCGGCCGGGAGTCTTTCCTGAGGGAGTGCCGCGGGACAGCGCTTAGCGTCTGGAGGGGTGGCCCACCTCGGGGGTGAGGCGCATGGCGGTCTCTACCTGTGAGCATTGAAAGCAGCAGCCGGAATGTTCCGGAACCTTGGAAGTGGAACGATCTCTGGTGGGCCGCGCGAGGCGGTGAAAACAGGTCCCATATTGTTCCGGAAGTCGTTCCACAACACATGTTCCGAAACAGTAGTACGGAGACGACTTCCGGTACGATCTCTGCGTGTCTGCCGCCCCCGCACACCCCCCGACCGGACTCGACCTCGGCTACGCCCGGGTCTCCACCACCAAGCAGAGCCTCGAGCGCCAGCTCGACGCCCTGGCCGCCGCCGGCATCCCCACCGGGCGCATCTTCACCGACAAGAAGACCGGCGCCACCGTCGACCGCGAAGGCCTGACAGCACTGCTCGCCTACGCCCGCCCGGGCGACACGATCGTCGTGCACACACTCGACCGGCTCGGCCGCAACCTGCGCGAAGTCCTCAACCTCGTCCACGACCTCGCAGAGAAGCACATCGGCGTGCGCTCCCTGGCCGACCCGCTGCCGATCAACACCGCCGATGAGGGCATGGGCCGCATCGCCTTCCTCCTCCTGGCGCTGTTCGCCGAGATGGAACGCACCTTCACCGCCGAACGCGCCGCAAACGCACGCGCCGTCGCCGAAGCCAAAGGCCGCCACGTCGGCCGGCCCTTGGCCCACCCCACCGGCAAGATCGAATACGCGCGGCTCCTCAAAGCCCGCGGCGACAGCCTCGGCACGATCGCCACCAAGACCGGCATCCCGAAGACCTCGCTGCACCGCTACCTCGCAGGCAGCGAACCGGCGCCAGCGTCGACACAGTAACCGCCCAACGGACCAGACAGCCGCTACACGACGTCGCCCGACGACCATTGCCCCTTTCCGGCGTATCTCGGCGGCCCCCCGAGTTCATCCGCGAACTCATCGTCGCCGGCACCCACGAGGGCCTGGCCGCCGCACGCGAACGCGGCCGCGTCGGCGGACGGCCCACCGTCGCCACCCCAGAGATCATCCGCGCCGCCCGCGACATGCTCCCCAACCCGGACGCCAGCATCACCTCGATCGCGAAGCTGCTCGGCGTCAGCCCCGGCACGCTCTACAACCACATCCCCGACCTGCGCGAGCTACGCGCTGCCGGCCAAGCCAGACATGAGCTCGCCGCCGCCGAGCCACAGGCCAGCTAGATCATCGCCGTTTGCGGCTGGTGACACGTTCCTTACCGGCACAAAGTCCGCAAGTTCAGCCTGACTGAAGGTTCTTCGCATCGAACCCACGGCTTTTCTGGTGATCAGGTTCGAGGTTGTGGCGGGTTCTGTCCGGTCTACCTGGATCTGTTCCGTGGGGCCGGTTCAGGTCGGTCGGCTGGCCCAGAAGAGAGCGTGGCCGTTGTCGCCCTCGGGGACGTGCGGTGCGGCTGTGGTCTGTGGATCGTGGCGTCCTATCCTGTCCGGATGCAGGAATCCACGGCGGGTCATGAACGTCCGGTGCGCGGCTTCGAGCTGATCTGCGAGATCGAGCCGCCGACCCGGCCGGACCTGACCCATGCCCGCCATCAGATCGGTGTCCTGAGCCCCGTCGCTGACGCGTTCCTGATCCCCGACAACCACATCGGACGCGCGACGGTGTCGAGCATCGCCGTCGCCCACGAGGTGCAGACGATGGGGGGACGCAGCATCGCCTGCGTGAACTCCCGCGACCGTAACCTGCTCGGCTTCCGCCGCGACCTGCTCACCGCCGCGGCCTACGGCGTCGAGGAGTTCCTGTTCGTCCACGGCGACAAACCCACCGCCGGGAACCGGACCAGCGACCTGACCGTGCGCGCGATGATGGACGAGGCCCGCGCGGCCAGCGAGGATCCGGTCTTCGCGGACATGCCGGCGTTCCGGGTCGGAGCCGCGGCCGGCCTACGTCCACTGCCCGCATGGAAACGAGCGGCCGACTTTCTGTTCGTGCAGGTCAGCTACTCGGTGGATGCCCTGCTGCGCTGGCGAGACGCCCATCCGGTCGAACTGCCGGTCTACGCCGGCGTGATGGTCCTCGCGAGCGCCGGGATGGCCCGCCGCCTCGCCGCGACGATCCCCGACATCGACATCCCCGACGACCTCGTCCAGGCAGTCGAACGGGACCAGGCGGCCGGGGTCGAAGCGGCCTGCGACCAGGTGCTACGGCTGCGCGACAGCGGCGCCTTCGCCGGTGTGCACCTGGTCCCGGTCAGCCGCTACCGCCAGGTCGCCACCCGACTTGAGGACCTTCTCTAACCGCCCGGGCCGTTTCTCGAAGCCCACCGGCGCCGACCGCGCCGCCGCACTGCTGACCCCGGCCACTGAGGCGCAGAGTGACGCCTCATGCTAATTCCTGTTACGGTCCTCGACCCCCCTGGTCGTCGAGGAGGTTCTGGGCGATGGCGGCGTATCTGCTGGCTGTGGAGTGCGACAGGTTGAAGACGAGGGCCAGGTGCAGGGGGTCGGGGCCGACGGTCAGGGCCTCGTGGAGCACACGGTCGGCGCGGATGCGGTCGAGATGAATGCCGCGACGGAGCAGGTGCTGGTGAAGGTAGCTGGGGCTGATGGGGCCGCTGCCCAGGGCAGTTCTCTCACTGATCAGGACATGCCGGTTGGGGGTGTGCGGCCAGCGGGCGCGGCGGTGCTCGAGCCAGGTCTGCAGCAGCTGGCGGGTCATCTCGCCGAGGTGCTGGGTGTGGCCGGCGAGGGTGATGCGCCGGTTGGGCAGGTCGAGGTCATCGAGGGCCAGGTGGCGGATCGTCGCGGCGCGTGCGGCGTGGACGGCGGCCAGCGCGACGATCAGCCGCTGCGCCAGAGCGACGGCAGCCTGCTCGACAGCGTGGATGTCGGCTTCCGTCAGCGGGAGCAGGCCGCGTCGGTCGGGGCGGGGGACTGCAAGGCGGGCGGTGGGGTCAGCGAAGGTCAGGCCGCGTTTCTTGGCGAACCGGAACAGCGATCGCAACGCGACGGCCGCGTTGCTGCGCCGCTCGCCGCGCAGAGGATCCAGCGCGGCCTTCACGTCGGCCGCGGTGATCTCACGCAGGTGGCTGCGGGTCGCCGCCCAATGTTCCAGGTGCGGGCGGACACCGCCGAAGTAGACGTAGATGCTGGCGTGCGACCGCGGCCGGGCTCGGGCGTCGCCGTCGAGCAGCACCAGCAGCCAGGCCCGCACGATCACGGCGAAACCGGCGGGCAGGTCGCCG
Source organism: Parafrankia sp. EAN1pec (assembly GCF_000018005.1). GTDB lineage: Bacteria > Actinomycetota > Actinomycetes > Frankiales > Frankiaceae > Parafrankia > Parafrankia soli. Next base: position 7,733,894 of record NC_009921.1, on the reverse strand, counting down.
GTCCGGTGCTCGACCCAGGCGCGGATCGGCGGCGTGGTGTCGTCTTCGAGCAGCCCGAGGTCGGTGAGGACTTCGGCGACCCGCGCGCTGGAGGCCTGCCGCGGAAGGACGGCGCGGACTTCGGTAAGCCGGGGACGGCGGCCCGCGGCCTGGCCGTCCAGGACGACGGCCAGGCCATCCATCGCGCACCGGGTAGTCGAGGGCGACCAGCCGTGGGCCTGGCCCAGTTCCTGGGCCCGCGTCGCGGCTGCCCGCAGCACGGGGGTGTCCGATTTCAGGGCGGGATGCTGCCAGCGGTCGGGTGGCGGGACGCCGGTCCCTCGGCGGGCGGCGTAGGCCATGTTCCGGCAGCTGGCGTTGCAGTAGAGCCGGTCGCGCCGGCCACCGACGGGCAGCGGACGGCCGCAGCGCCGGCAGGTCACCGAGGCGGCAACGACCGGCCAGGGCGGGGCCGGGGCGTGACCGCCCGAGTCTGAGCCGCCGCGGCGGCCACCTGCTCGCCGTCGGCGGCCGGCACCGCCGCAGGCACCTTCTCCTGCTCGGGTAGCAGCAACTCGGCGACGCCGCAGCCGAGCACCGCGCAGATGACGTCCAGCTCATCGAGCCTGACGGCGTTGGGGCTGCCGGACCACAGCCCGGACATCTTCCCGGCGCTGATCACCATGCCGCGCTCGGCGAGCATCCGGTGCAGCTCGCTGGCCTTCCAGATGCCCCGGTTCGCGGCGGCGAGCCGCAGATTCCACTTCACGGTGCGCCCTCTCCTCTCCTGCAGGTGACGGTGACGGTCACGGAGCAAGCCCCTTCCACCGCTCGGCGACCCGCTGCTGGCCGGCGACCCAGGCGTCCTCGACATGGGTGCTGTGGACGTGGACATACCTGGCCGTCGTCCCGGTCCACGAGTGACCGAGCAATTCTTGGATCGCGAACAGGTTCATGCCGGCCCGGTAGAGCTCGGAGGCGCAGTAGTGCCGCAACACGTGCGGCGTCAGCCGTCCCGCCCAGGCCGGCAGATGCTCGGCGGCGGCCTCCGCCAACGAGCGACGGAACACGTCGGCGCTCGCCCGGCCGCACGAGCCGTCCCGGTTCTTGCGCTCGGACGGGAACAGCGGGGCGCCCAGCCGGGTGTGGTCGCCGTCGAAGTGACCCCAGACGTCCTCGATGAACCACCGCACGTTCCGATCCGCACCATTGATCATCGGCACGATCCGCGCCTTCGGACCCTTTCGCCGAGATCCCTTGCCGTGACGGACGTTGAGTTTGCCGAACCGGCCCAGCTCCCAGCGGACGTCGTCGAGGTCAAGCATCCGGATCTCGTTGATCCGTAACCCGACGTCGGCCGCCAGCCGCGCCGCGGCGTAGTTGCGGGCGGCCGGGGCGAACTTGCGGCAGGTCGCGAGCTCCTGACGCCACCCGGCGAACAGCTGCTCGATCTCGGCCTCGGTCGGCGGTATCCGCAGCTGCGGGTCGACGAAGGCCCGGGGACGGTTCACCTCGTCGAGCGGGCACTCGGCCACCCGCCCGGTCAGGTTGTAGATCTCGACCTTGTGGCGGAGCTCCAGGAACTCGAAGTACACCGCCAGCGCCGCCGCCCGACCCGTCCGGGTCGACGGCTTGGCGTCGCGCAGCACCTTGCCGAAGTAGCGGTCGGCGTCGGCCGGCTGCATCTCCCACAGCGGCCGCGCGAACCAGGTCCTGATCAGCTCCAGGTGGTTGGTGTCATTGCGGATCGTGCTGTCGGTCAGCCCCGCCGACGCCCGCGCGAGCACGAACCCCGACAGCACCTCCAGCTCGAAGCCGGCAAGCTCCTCCTCGCTCGCCGGCGCACGCAGCTCCCGGAGGTCACGCACCGCCGCGAGAGCCAACCCAACCCCCTGAACTTCAGCCACGCTGAAGGAAGCTCACAACGAGCGAGATGCTCCCACAGCGGGTGAAGAAGCCTCAAAGCGGGGCAATGGGGTGGAACCGCGGCCGTAGTCCCTGGTCAGGGCATGGCCGGCTTACCGCCGAGCTGAGGAACCCGGCAACTGTTGCACTCCCGATATCCGCGGTGGTCGCCGCGTCGGGCGCCCGCGCATCCGCCTGCGTTGAAGCCGCGGAATCCGCGGCCCACTGGGAAATTTCGGCGGTGCAGCCTCTGGTACTCGAACGTGCTGGTCGCAAGCATTTGAGCGGCCATCGTTCGATGCAGTTCGGTCGAGAGACGACGGCCGCCGAGGTGCTCCAGGGAGTGGATCTCGAAGGCCGCCGCGCCATCGTGACCGGGGCGTCGTCCGGGATCGGTGTCGAGACGGCCCGCGCGTTGGCGGACGCCGGCGCCGAGGTCACGCTGGCGGTCCGCAACACCGAGGCCGGTGGCCGCGTGGCGGACGACATAATCGCCGGCACGGGGAACAAGGCGATCTTCGTATCGAAGCTCGACCTGGCCGACCGGGCGTCGGTGACCGGGCTCGTCGAGGCCTGGAACGGCCCGCTCCACATCCTCGTGAACAACGGCGGGGTCATGGCGCTGCCTCAGCTCCAGCGGACCCCGGAGGGGTGGGAGCAGCACTTCGCCACCAGCCATCTCGGCCACTTCGCCCTCGCGCTGGGCCTGCGCGACGCCCTGGCGGCGGCGGGGAGCTCCCGCGTCGTCTCGGTGAGCTCCGACGGCCATGTACACGCCAACGCGCCGGTGGACTTCGACGACATCCGCTTCGAGCGCCGCGACTACAGCGGGCACCGAGCCTACGCACAGTCGAAGACGGCGAACATCCTCTTCGCGGTCGAGGGCGCCAAGCGCTGGGCGAAGGACGGCATCGCGGTGAACGCCCTGCACCCGGCGGGATCCAGACCGGCATCCAGCGGCACATGAACGCGGTCCTGCCCGAGGAGATGCGCAGGGCGCTGGAGGCGAAGTGGCCGTGGCGGAGTGTGGAGCAGGGCGCGGCCACGAGCGTCCTTGTCGCGGGCTCGCCGGCGGCAGGTTCGCGCGGTGCCCGGTTACGCAAGAAGGGCTGATCATGCTTCCGCTGTTCTCCGTCAACGCCCACGTGATCGAACCGCCCGACATCTTCACCGGTCGGGTGCCGTCGAAGTGGGCCGACGCGGTGCCCCGCGTCGTCACGCTCGACAACGGCGGTGAGATCTGGATGTTCGGCGAGGGCATCGGTGCCCTGCACCGGACCTGCTGCCTGGGCGGCGCCCGCGACGAACCGGCCTGGCGCACGGACGTCGCCGACTTCAACAAGCTGAGCCGCATCGAGGACCTGCGGCCCGGTTGCTACGACGCCGCCGAGCGGATCAAGGACATGGATGCCGACGGCGTCACCGTCGTCGCGTGTACGTCGTATCCCGCCGGGATGGGCTTCGCCGGCGACCTCTTCGCCAAGGGGAAGGACCCGGAGGTGGGGCTCGCCGCGATGCGGGCCTGGAACGACTGGTATCACGAGGACTGGGTGGGTGCCTGCCCCAGTCGATTCGTCCCGGTCGGCTGCACCTGGTACCTGGATCCGAGTGTGGCGGCGGCCGAGGTGTACCGGAACGCGGAGCGAGGATTTCGGGGGGTCTCGTTCCGGAACCCCACCGATCTCGGTCAGCCCTGGCTCGGCAGCGGCCACTGGGATCCGTTTCTGCGGGCCTGAGAGGAAACCCAGACCGTCCTGGTCCACCACACCGAGGGGCATTCCGCGTTCCCGAAGCGGGTCGGGAACGACTCCTATCCCTACGGTCTGCACCTGACTCTCTACCAGGCGGGAGTCATGGAGTTCATGGCCGGCTGCATCTGGGGCGGCCTGCCCGTGCGTTTCTCGAACCTGCGCATCCTGGTCGCGGAGTCCGGCGGCTCCTGGCTCCCGCACTTCATCCAGCGGCTGGACTTCAACGTCGGCCACTCGCCGCTGACCAGCGCGGGCTGGCCCGACCCGGACCTGTCGCCGCTCGACCTGGTCCAACGGACGTTCACCTTCAGCACCCAGGAGCTCGACGTCGCCCGGGATCTGGAGAAGGAGCTGGGCATCACCGCCTGGATGATGGAGGACGACTACCCCCACATCGAGTCGGTCTGGCCCGACACGGCCGCCCAGTTCACGCGGGCCACCGCCGGCTTCGACCCCGACTTCACCGAGCGGCTGGCGTGGCGGACCGGTTCGGAGCTCTTCCGCTTCCCGATGCCGACGCCGCAGACCGAGACCGAAGCGGCAGACCCTCGCAACGCCTACGCGGTCAGCGCCGTACTGGGTAACGCCTTATATGGGACCTTATTAAACGACGACAATTCCGGTGCGGTCCAGTACTCCATGGCCGAGTCGCTCGACATCCCCGACAACGGGACCACCTTCGAGCTGAAACTACGGTCTGGCCTGGTTTCCTCTGACGGCACTCCGCTGAATTCTGAGGCGGTGAAATTCAACTGGAACCGCATCAAGGATCCGGCTACCGGGGCGTCAACCCGGGCGGAGGCCGGCCTGGTCTCCGCGACCGACGTCGTGGATGATCTCACGCTCAAGATAACGCTGTCCAAGCCCGTGCTGAGGTTCGCCGGCGCCATCACCGCGTCGCCCATGAACTGGATCGCCTCGCCGGCGGCGCTGCGCCTGGGCCAGACGGAGTTCGACAAGAAGCCGGTCGGCGCGCCCCGACGGCGATCGCCCCGCTGCCGGGCCCTGAGCTCAGCCCGACATCACCGGTGACGAGGAAGCGGTAGAAATGAGAACCGTAGGAATTGTGACGGGAGCCGGCCGTGGCATCGGCCTGGCGTGTGCCGAGCGCATGGTCGACACGGTCGACTTACTTCTACTCGTCGATCTCGACGGGCAGAACGTGAAGGCCGCGGTCACCGAGCTCGCGGGCCGCGGGCGAAGCGTCGTCGATCCCTTCCCGCTCGACGTCACCGATGTCGACGGGCTGGAGCGCCTGGCCGCGCACGTGGCCGAGTCCGGGGAGCTCCGGGCGGTCGTGTCCGCGGCGGGGATCTCGCCGATGATGGGAGGCTGGAAGCGGGTGCTCGAGGTCAACCTCGTGGCCTGCGCCCAGCTCAACCGGGTACTGAGCCTGCACGCCACCCGCCGAACGGTGTTCGTGCATTTCGCCTCGCTGATTCCGTGGATCGGTATCGCCGCGTCCGACCCGGCGGCCGACGCGGCCCTTGACGCCGCCCTCGAGGCCGATTTCTTCGAGCGTATCCGCGACGCCCTCGGGCCTGGCATCGAGAACCCCGGCCTCGCCTACGCCTGGGCGAAGCTCGGCGTCATCCGCTTGGTCAGGCACGAGGCCGGCCGGAGGAGGTGGCCGCGGTGGTGGCGTTCCTGCTCTCGGACGAGGTCAGCTTCGTCAACGGGACCGACGTCCTGATCGACGGCGGTGTGCACGCCTCGTTCGACAGCGGGTCGTTCCTGCTTTCCGGACAGTGACCGAGGCGACCGCGGAGCTGGAAGTGGAGCAGAATCACAACGCACCACGGACGAGAGGACGGCGATGAAGGCGGTTCGGGGACGTGAGGGACGCCCGGTGGTCATCGACGTCGCCGAGCCGCCCGGCTGGGACGAGGGCGAGCTGCTGAACATGGCCGTGGCCGGGATCTGCGCCTCGGACCTCAACTACCTGCGGCTCGGTACCCGGTTCATCCTCGGCCACGAGCTCGCCGGGCGGAAGGCGGACGGGACGCCCGTCCTGGTGGAGGGGCAGTTCGGGTGCGGGAGGTGCGACTTCTGCCGGGAGGGCCGGAACAACCTCTGCGACCAGTCCACGAGGAAGGCTCTCGGCATCATGTAGAACGGCGGCATGGTGGAGCAGTTCCGGGTGCCGACCCACAAGGTCCTCGAGATACCGGCCGGGCTTGACGTCTCGAACGCCTCGCTGGCCGAGCCCGCCGCGGTCGCCTGGCACGGCGCCCGCGTCGGCGGGACCGCGCCGGGCCGGACCGTTGCCGTCGTCGGCGGCGGTTCGATCGGCCAGCTGGCGGCCGTCGCGGCCCAGACCCAGGGCGCTGCCGAGGTCGTCATGGAAGCCCGCTACCCCCACCAGCACGCGATCCGCGAGCGGATGGGCGTCGGGGAGCCCAGGGCGGGCGAGCGCTACGACGTGGTGATCGAGGCCGCGGGGTCACCCAGCTCCCTGCGGCGCAGCGTCGAGCTGGTGAAGCCAGGCGGCACCGTCTCGCTCCTGGGCGTCCATCAGGGCGGTATCGACGTGCCGTACTCGTCGTTGTTGACCAAGGAGGTCACGCTGGTCGCGTCGATGGGGTACTGCGGGCACGCCGGCCGGCGGGAGATGCTTCAGGCCGCCGAGATGCTCGCGGCGCGCCCTGAGATCCCGGACTCGCTCATCACCCATCGCTTCCCGCTCGAGGACGCGGCCGAGGCCTTCCGGGTGGCGGGCGACCGCGAGTCGGGCGCGGTCAAGGTCGTCGTCGAGGTTGGCTGAGCTGGTCCCGGCCGTCCGTGGTGATGGCCGGGTCTCCGTCTGTCGCCGCGGCACGCGCAGGAAAGGCCCCGGGGGAGAGTCCCTTCAGGAGGAACACCTTGTAGAACTCGCCCACCTCGCGGAATGACCGCTGGCCCTGCGGCAGGTTCCATCTGATGGCGGAGTACATGAGGGAGACGATGCTGTTGGTGGCGACCTCCCTGTCGATGGCGGGATCGAACGCGCCCTCATCGACGCCCTGCTCGCTGAGCCTCACCCACGGTGGGTCCTGGTCGAGCTGGTCCATAACTCTCGTACCCTTTTTCGACGAAGACGGACTCGACGATCTCGAGGATCCCCGAACAGCGAGCCTCGTTGGATATCCCCTTCCGTGACACGCGGTCGACTCCTTCCTAAAAAATGGCGCTCCCCAATGCAACGCATGCGTGTCGATATCAGTTTCTACCGCACAACCGAAAGAGCGGCATCTATGTATTGAATTCCTTGATGTCTCTCGGCGGGCCATGGCTTTCAAACACCTTCCGATATGCCTGGATGGATAATCCGGCCGGCTGGTGCCTGTCGGGCGGTGGAGCCGGGCTCCGGCAGCGCGCCCATGAATCGCGCAACCGGACGCAACGGATGCACTAGAGGGAAAAATTCCGGCGAATCGGCAACCATGGACAGTCGCGGAACGACTTTCCATGGGGAGGGGCCCGATTCGACGGAGAGGTCACATGTCCTTGAAACGAGCAGTCCGGAGCGCGGCGCTGGTGGCGGTGGCCGCCGCCACGTTCGCCGGCTGCGTACCGGTCAGCCCGGGCGGCGGAGGCGGCTCCGTCCCGACCGCCTCGCCGTCCATCCCCCCGACCGCGCCCTCGTCGCCGTCCGGCACTCCGGCAGGCACTCCGACCGCCTCGCCGTCGGTCCGGCCGGCCGTGCCGTCGTCGCCGACCGGCACCCCGGTGGGCACCCCGACGCCTTCGCGGACCACGACCCCGTCCGGACCGACGTCCGGTGACTGCGGGCGGACGTCGGGAGCCTCACCGGCGACGAGGATCACCGAGGTCGGCCTTGGGTCGCCGGTGGTCAGCTTCGCGCCGCAGGGCGACACGGACCCGTTGCCGACCGCGATCGCCGCCGCGCCGGGCGGGGGATCCTGGCTGGCCTGGCTGGGCACCGACTCCAAGGTGCGCCTCGGCAAACTGGACTGCGGAGACCAGCTGGTCGGTACTCCCACATCCCTCGACGCGGTCGACCTGCAGGACGTCAAGGCCGATGCGGACGGTGTCGTGGTCCTGCTGACCCGTCCCGGCCCGCAGGGCAGCGGGACGCTGTGCGGCGGGACGTCCAGCCCGACCAGGACCATGTGGATGGTCCGCCTCGACAACACCGGCAGACAGCTGTGGGAGCGTCAGGTCACCAACCTGAGCAGCAGCCGCGGCGGCTACGACCCCGGGGCTCTGTTCGTCTGGTGGTACAACCACCACGGCACCCTGGCCTACGACGGCACCAACTACGCCGCCTACTTCGAGGCGGCGATCACCGTGGCCAACGGCGGCTGCGTCGACATCCACGAGGGTGACCGGATGCAGGTGGTCAACGCCGCCACCGGCGCCCTGGTCTCCGGGCACGACAGCTTCGACTGGGGCTGCAGCCACGCCTGGGACTCCCACATCATCTGGGACGCCCGCACCGGCCACTTCGCGATGGTCTGCGCCACGGACAACAACTGCCGCATCGCCCGCCCCGGCACCGGCCAGACCGTCGTGCCCGGGGTCTGTGACGGAACCCTGTTCGGCGGCAACATCGTGCTGGCCGGCACCCCGGGCTACTGGACCGCGTGGAGCAACGGCAACCAGGTACGGCTGGAGCACTTCTCCACGGGCGCGTCCGACCGGACGGTCCTCACCGCCGACCGGACCCAGCACTCGCACCTGGTCGGCTACGGCGCCGGCAGGATGCTCCTGACCTGGAAGTCCGGAACCTCGACCGCCGCCCAGGCGTACGACACCACCAGTGGCGGCACCGTGGGCGGCCAGTTCACGATCGCCGTGCCGGACCACACCTACGTCGAGGCCAAGGCCTACCCCGACGGCAGCGTCGCCTTCCCCGCCGCCGGCACTTCCAACACGTCCATCCGGGTCGTTCGGATAATGCCGCTCACCTGACACCGGTGCCGGTGCCGGTGCGTGCACGGACACCTACCAGGAGGCGCAGTGTTCGTGGCAGAATGCCTATCGTGCACGGACAGGACGGTGCGGCACCCGTGACGCGCCGGCCGTCAGCGGCCGGCACCGGCGGCGGCGCACCTACACCTGCCCGCACGCCGGCTGCGGCCCGGCAGCCGCTTTCGCGGCGAGAGGTCGTCGAGCTGCACGGCCATCTGGTCGCCGGGAATCCCACCGCGCTCGCCGTCGTCCACGAGAGGTACGCCCGCTACCTGCTTGCCGTCGCCACGCGGGTGACCGGTGACGCCGACGCGGCCCGGGACGTCCTCCAGGAGGTGCTGGTCGCGTTCTGGCAGCATCCGCTCCGGTTCGACCCGGACCGCGGGGAGCTGCGCACCTGGCTCGCGGTACTCGCCCATCGGCGCGCCGTCGACTGGGTCCGCCGGGAGATCGCCCGGCGCCCTACCGACCTGGTCGCGCGGGCCCTCGCCGAGCAGTCGGACGGCCCGGCGGCCGACCGCGACTTCCTCGCGCGGGAGGACGCCGACGCCGTGCGGGCCGCCGTCGCCGCGTTACCCGTGAAGCTGCGCGAGGTGGTGGAGTTGGCGTACTACAGGGAGTTGACCTACCGTGAGGTGGCCATTCGGCTCGCCATCCCGGAGGGGACGGCAAAGTCGCGCATGCGAGCGGCCCTGTCAGCCCTCGCGCTGGCCCTCACCCGCCTGGGAGCCGCCCCGTGACGGTCGACCCGACGGTCGTGCCCACACCGGAACACTGTGTGACGGCGCTGCTGGACGCGTACGTGGTGGGTGAGTGCACGGCCGCCGCGGCGGGCGCCATCGAGACCCACCTCGGCCGGTGCGTGAGCTGTTCCGTCGACGCGGCACAGCTCGCCCTCACCGTCCCGCCGCCGGCCTGGTCCGTCGCCGGGCCCCCTGACGCGCCAGCCGCCGACGTCGACATGGACCTCACACCCGGCCGACCCGGGTCGCTCGACGCCGTCCTCGCCGCGGCGCTCGCCGCCCGGCCCGCCGCGCCCGGCACGGTCGTCGCGGGCCTGACAGCAGCGGCACAGGCTGGCCCCGCCCGGCCGCGCGGACCGCGGACCCCGACCCACGGGAGCCGGGCTGCCGCGCTCGACAGGCTGCTGGCCGAGCTCGCCCCGGCGCACTGGGGGCGCCCGGCCGCGGCCGGCTGGTCGGTGCGTGAGCTCGTGCTGCACCTGTACGCCGTCGACGGCCTGTTGCTGGCCGCCCTCGATGGCGCCGGCAGCGACGCCGGCACCGGCAGCGACGCGCCCGGCGACCTGGGACGGCCGGACGAGGATCCGGTGTCGCGCACCGAGGCCGTCCTGGCGGCCACCCGGGAGTGGTCGGTCGAGCAGGTTCGGCTGCGCTGGTTCGAACGCGCGGGGTTGGTGTGCGCGGCCGTGGCCGACGCGACCCGGGCCTCGGGGCCGTCAGCTGTGACGGCGGGCGGCTGGACGACCACCCCGGCGGACCACCTGACCGCCCGGGCGTTCGAGACGTGGATCCACACCCGGGACATCGCTGCGGCCGCGGGTCTGGCCGTACCGGATCCGGGCGGGGACGAACTGCACACCATGGCTGATCTCGCGCTGCGCCTGCTGGCCGACCCGTGGACGGCGGCCGTGGAGACGGCCGGGCCGGCCGCGCTCACCGTGACGTTGACCGGGCCGGGCGGCGGTACCTGGTCGCTGGACCCCTCCGGTGTGCACGAGCGGGAGAACGGCGCCGGCCTGGTGGAACCTGGCCCCGCCGCGGATCTGGCGCGCACGACCGGCCCGGCGTCGGGCCCGCTGACCGCGGGTGCCGTGACCGCGGGCGCTGTGACCGCGGGGATCGTTCCGTTCTGTCTGCTGGCCGGCGATCGCGTGACGGTGGACGCGGTGGCCACGAGGATGGAGGGCGACGAGCAGCTCGCCGTCGAGCTCCTCACTCTCGCTCCCAGCCTGGCCGGCCCCTGAAAGGGAGTCTTTCGGGCTGAGGCCGGAGCGAGACGGCGCGAACGCCATGCCCGCCGTAGGGCGAGCCCGCGGTCAGCGGAGATCCCGCGCGCTCGCCTGCGCGCAGATCGCGACGACGTCGTCGAAGCATTCCAGCAGGGACGGCCGTTCCTCGGTGAAGTAGATGTGGGCGGCTGTGCTGAACCAGCCGAGCGCCATTTTTGTGAGAGCGCGGATTTCGAGTGCCGGGATGGTGTCGCCACATCTGCTCTCCAGGACCGCGGCCAGACTCGTCTCGAACGCCCTGCTGCCCGTCGAGAACTGCTCCGCCGCGAGCTGTGGCTCTGTCGCGACCACGGCGCGGATCTGCTCGACCAGCCGCCGTTCGTAACCCTGCTCGGCGAGTTCCCGGAGCAGGAGGTGCAGGCTCGTCAGGGGCGCTTCATCGGCCGGTCTTTCGCGCAGGCGTTGGGTCGCGGTTTCGCGCCGCACGACGAGGTGGTCGAAGAGAACGGCCTCTTTCGTCGGGAAATGATGGAAGACGGTGCGGCGGCCGACGCGTGCTGCCGAAGCGATCTGGTCGATCGTCGTCTCTGTATATCCCTGTGCTTGGAACAGGCGGAGGGCCTCGTCGGCGATGCGCACGCGCTTCGCGTTCGGATCGCGCTCGCGGGTCGGTGTTTCCGGCACGCATCAGGATTCTAGCCCCTTGACCCAGCGGGTGATGGCGGTCGCCCAGCGACCGCGGACGCCCCGCCCTCGGGTGGCGTGGCGCCTGCCGACGCCCTCGACCTTGACCCCCTCCTAGCTGTTGCACTAGTGTCATAGCTGGAAAGTTTGCAGGTAGCAGGGCTGAAATACAAGATCGGCCCAGGCTCCACATCGGCCGCCTTGACCCCGGCCCCTTTTTCGGCTTCCTTCCGCCATCCGGCGACGGCAAGAGAGCGCGGGAAGGTGTCGCTTTCCGTGGCGCTCCCGGGTACTTGCGTCGCCCCGATCCGGGGATTTCGAACTTCGGCCTCGACAGAGGAGCTCCAGTGATCATCATACCGTTCAACGGAAAGAGCCCGAAGGTGGCGGCGTCCGCGCTCGTTGCCGACAACGTCACCCTCATCGGCGACGTCGAGATCGGCGAGGAGTGCTCGATCTGGCCCGGTGTGGTCATCCGGTCGGACACCACCCCGATCAGGATCGGCAACAACGTCCACATCGAGGAGAACTCGGTGCTGCACACCAGCACGCACATCGAGGACAACGTGATGATCGGGCACAACTGCACGATCGAGGCCTTCGTCGGCCACGACTGCATGATCGGGAACACGGCGGCGCTGATGCCGCTGTCGCGGGTAGGTGCCCACTGTGCCATCGCCGCCGGGTCCGTCGTGCTGGAGCAGGTGGAGATCCCCGAGTACTGCTTCGCGGTGGGTGCTCCCGCGAAGGTCCACTCGAAGATCGACCCGGGCAACCCCAAGCACGCGATGCGGCTCGCTTCCACCTACCTGCCCACGATGCGCAAGATAGCCGACGAGTACCGCCGTCAGGGCATCTGGAGCCGGGCATGAGCAAGCCGGACGGGCCGCTGACAGGCATACGCGTCATCGACTGGACGATCTGGCAGCACGGCCCGGTGGCCGGCGCCATGCTCGGCGATCTCGGCGCGGACGTCATCAAGATCGAGGAGCGGCTCGGTGGCGATTCTGGCCGGGCCCAGTACGCCTTCCCCGACACCGGCACCTCTCCGTACTTCGAGGTCAACAACCGCAACAAGCGCAGCCTCGCCGTCGACCTGAAACGACCCGAGGGGGTGGCGCTGGTACGCCAGCTGGTTGCCCGTTCCGACGTGTTCATCCAGAATTTCCGGCCCACCGTCGCGGAGAAACTGGGACTGGACTACGAAACGCTGCGCGCCGACAACCCGATGCTCGTCTACGGCGCCGGCAGCGCCTACGGGCCCCACGGCCCCGAGCGGACCGCCCGCGCCTACGACCTGCTTGGCCAGGCCCGCTCCGGCCTGATGCTCAGACCCGGCTCCGACCAGGTCAACGTCGCCGACAGCGGCCTCGCCGACCAGATGGGCGCCATCATGCTCGCCTACGGCGTGCTCGCCGCCCTCCTCGCGCGGGAACGCCACGGGGTGGGCCAGCGGGTCGACACCTCCCTGTTCGGCAGCATGCTCGCCCTGCGCGGCCTGGCGCTCGCCCTCGAGCTCATGACCCAGGACGGACGTGTCGCCACCTCGACGTTCCGCAAGCACCTGGGCGACGAGCCACCCTCACGGGAGAATCCGGGCAACCCGCTGTGGAACTACTACCAGTGCTCGGACGGCAAGCTGATCGCCATGGCCATGGTCCAGTCCGACCCGCACTGGGCGAACCTCCTCGACGCGCTCGGCAACCCCGAGCCGCTCGCCGGCGACCCCAGGTTCACCGACCACATCAGCCGCTGCCAGAACGCCCGCGCCTGTGTCGCCCTCCTCGACGAGATCTTCGCGGCCGAACCCCGGGACATCTGGCTGCGCCGGCTGCTCGCCACCGGCGACATGCCGATCACCGCGGTGAACACCACCGCCGACATCGTGAACGACCCCCAGGCGATCGCCAACAACTACATCGTCTCATTCGACCACCCCGCGATGGGAAAGACCCGGGTCCCCGGTTTCCCGGTCGCCCTCTCCGAAACACCGGCGCGCATCCAGCGCCAGGCGCCCGAGTTCGGCGAGCACACCGAGGAGATCCTGATCAACGTGCTGGGACTGACCTGGGACGACATCTCCGACCTGCGCGAACAGGAAATCCTCTAGTGGCGGGCCCGGTGACGGAATTCAGGGCGGGTACCCGCCTTCACAGCGTCACCTGCACGACCGAGGTGATCGTGACCAAGGGAGGAAGCGGCGTTCTCACCTGCGGGGGGAAACCCATGACCGCAGAGGACGTTCACGCCACCGGCGCCCGGCCGGGCCAGCCGGAGGAGGATCGCACTCTTCTCGGCAAGCGGTACCGGGCCCCGGGGGGCACTTTCGAGGCCCTCTGCGTCCGGCAGGGCGCCGGGGTGCTGGAACTCGACGGCGTGCCCCTGGAACTGGTCAAACCCAAAATCCTTCCGGCCTCGGACTGACTGCGACCGGCAGGTGGCCGCCTTCTGGCTACCAGCCGGCCTTCCGTCCGAACACCTCATGTCACTGCCGTCCGCCCGGACCCGCGCTCGCCCAGGTCTTTTTGGCTCCGTCCCTTTTCATCTGTCTCGAACGTTGACAAGAGGTCCGTTGTGATCCCCAAAGTACGATTACTCGTCACCGCTGCCGTCTGTTGCGCAACGCTGGCCCTGGGCGCCTGCGGGGGAGGTGGCGACACCGGCCCGTCCTCGGGTGCCTCCGGCGAACCGGTTGCCGGTGGCGAGGGAAGAATTCTCACCCTCAGCGATCCGCGCAGCCTCGACCCGGCGGCTCTCGGCAACGCCTACGCAACCACCGGTGTTGTGGGAAACGCGCTGTACGGAACGCTGATGACCGACCCGGGCGGCAAAATACGGTACTCGATGGCCGAGTCCTTCCAGACCACCGACGCCGGGGCGACATTCGAGCTGAAACTGCGGTCGGGTCTGGTGTTCTCCGACGGAACCTCACTGGACGCCGAAGCCGTGAAGTTCAACTGGGACAGGCTCAAGAACCCGGCCACCGCCGCCATCTCCCGGTCGGAGGCGTCGATGATCGCCTCATCCGACGTGGTCGATGACACCACCTTGAAGATCACCATGGCCACGCCGGTGCCGAAGTACGCCCAAGCCGTCCTCACCTCGTCCCTGAACTGGATCGCCTCGCCGACCGCCCTGGAGAAGGGGCCGCAGGCCTTCGACGCGAACCCGATCGGCGCCGGGCCATTCACCCTGCGGAGCTGGACACGCCAGGCCGCCATGGAACTGGTCAAGAACCCCCGCTACTGGGACGCCCCCAAGCCCTACCTCGACCGTCTCACCCTCCGCGCGGCCCTCGACAGCAGCCAGCGCTACAACACGGTGCTCACCGGGGGCGCGGACGCGGCCGTCGAGTCGAGCTGGGTCAACCTCGACAAAGCCGAGCAGGCCGGCCTGCCGACGAACCTCATACCGACCGGCGGCGGCATCTTCATGGCGCTGAACACACGCAGGGCACCCTTCGACGACGTCCGCGCCCGCCAGGCCCTCGCCGCGGCAATCGACAGGGACGCACTCAACCAGGCTGTCTACAGCGGGACCGGCGAGCCCGTCGACACACTGTTCAGTAAGGACTCTCCTTACTACTCGGACACGCCGCTGGCGACAACGGACCGTGCACGGGCGCAACGGCTCCTCGACGAGCTGGCCGCCGACGGCAAACCGCTGTCCTTCGTCTTCTCCAGCGTCCCCACGACGGATGGCAAGGCGATCGCGGAGAACATCCAGGCCCAGCTCAGCAGCTTCAAGAACGTCACCGTCAAGATCAAGACCATCGAGGTCGCGGAGCTGGCCGCGCTGCGCACCACCCACGACTTCGACGTGCTCGTCTCGTCGGCCTTCTTCCGGGACCCCGAACCGCGGCTGTGGACGACCTTCCACGGGACCTCGGCGGCGAACCTGCCCGGCATCAACGACCCGGCACTCAACGAAAGCCTCGCGGCCGCGCGCACCGCGACTTCGGAGCCCGAGCGCGAATCCGCCTACGGGACACTGCAGGAACGGCTGGCAGAGCTGACCCCGGTGGTCTTCCTCGCGCAGGCGGCACCCAGCGCCTTCTCGAGCAAGAACGTCGGCGGACTCGTACAGTACGGCCTCGGCTCACTTCAGCCCGAGGAACTCTGGATTCAGCGCTAGACAGAGTCCCCCGAGCATCCGCTGACCGGGAGGGGGCCACGTGGAACCACTGCGAAGGACCGAACCGGCGACGGCAGCAGCCTCACTTCGTCTCGGGATCCGACCTCCGGAAATGTCGTTGGAGGTCAAAAAGCGTGCCAAGGAGATCTGGTGCGATGTTCGGACTTCCGTCAGCCTGCGGAGGCATGCGCCCGGAACCTGGGTCGACAAGGCCCACAAGAAGATCGACAATGCCGTCGGTCACTCGTTCGGCAACCCTGGCCAGGCCGGCCGTTGTGGGATCCGGCGCCGCCGGTTCGGTGAAACCCGCGGTCAGCCTGCGTCCGCCCGCGGCCGACGCACGCAGGGTCAGGCCACGCAGCGGGCCGAGTTCCCGGCCGCCGCGCCGTACCCGCTCGGCCAGCGCCGTCGCCGTGACGAGCGTGAGCTGGCGGATGGTCGCGTCGTCAAACGCGTCGGCGGTGGTCCGTGCGAACTGTTCCGGGTCAGGCAGGCGGGTCGCGACGTCGGCCGCCACGAGAACCAGTTCGTCGGGCCTCGTCCGCAGCATCTCCACGATCGTCGTGGCCAGCTCCGGATGGCGGGGCAGCGCGCAGCCGAGCACCGCGAGGACGTCCGCCGCCTGCTCGGCAGAACAGAGACGGCCCAGGGCACGAGCAAGCGAAGGGTCGGCTACCAGAGTGCCGGCGGCCACGTGTTCCCCGTATGCGTCGGGCCGGATCTGATCGAACCTCCATCGACCCGGATAGAGCGCACCGAGCTCGTCCTGACACCGCCGAATCCGCTCGGCGTCGACACCGAGGATCCCGGGCAGCTGGGCCGACAACGCCTCCGCCGACAGGAAGGAGCCAGGCCGCAGGAGTGTGGCCAGCGCGCAGATCCTGTCGGTCAGACCCGGCCGAGGACGGCCGCCGCCACGATCGCCTCCGGGCCAGCGGCGCCGCTCATGATCCAGGAGCGTGGCAAGCGGGGCCCGGGAGCCGCGGGTGCTGTCGAGACACGCGTTCAGCGCCGCCGCGTGGACGTCCAGCACCGAGTGAAGGTCGACGAGATCAGCCGGAGGCGCGGCGATCGGCCCGATCTGCCGCAGCTCGACACGGAACGCCGTGTAGGCAGCCTCAAAGTGGACGTGTCGCGCGTCGGCCCCGGCCGGAAGCGGCGTCTTCGCCTGAACCCGGGCCGCCCGGAACAGATCGGCGGCCCCAGCGTCGGCCCGGCTATCGGCCAGCGACCACAGATCCTCCAGCAACAGCTCGGTGGACCGGGTGAGGAGGAGCAGCCGCCGCGGCGAGGCACCAGGCGCGGTCCCCTCCACAAGTGCGGCGGCGACCAGAACGGCCTGGTCGAGACGGAGCTCGGCGCTGTCGACGACCACCAGCACCGGGACGTCGGACTCGCACAGGCACTGAAGCTGGGCTGGGCTCAACGACGAGTTGACCACCACCGTCAGCCAGCCCCGCTCGCTCAGCTCCGCGCAGACCCGCATCGCCAGCCGGGTCTTGCCCGAGCCGGCCGCACCCTTCAGCAGCCGCACGGAGACCGGGTCCGATCCGGCCGCCCACAGCCGCAGCGCCGCCCGGTCGCCGTCGAGCTCGACGAACGGCGCGACACTGTGCTCGGGCCGCAGCAGCACACTCGGCGCGCCGGCAAGGGAAAGGCGCGGCTCGGGACAGGAGAAGAACATGGCGCCGTGCCCTGCGGAATCCGGCGCCTCCGGACCGGGAAACGACGGCTGGACGGACACCACCCTGTCGTCCTGCGGGTACGGCGGCGCGGAAGTGGGCTTTCCCCGTCCGCCCGAGACCGCCAGCCCCGCCGCCCACAGCAGCTGAAAACGAGCGACATCCCGCGGCCGGCCGAATAGGTCGACCGGGACGACCGAGCCGAGCAGCCCCGGCGGCGCGCAGTCCGTGACCCGGGCGACGAGAAGCCGTCGGCTCCGGCCCGTCGGGTCGTCGGCCCAGGCAGCCCGCCATTCCGCTTGGTGCAGCTCTGAACGAAGGTAGTTGTCGGACAGCACCGCGATCGTCCGGTCGGACCGTTGCAGGCCGTCGTCGATGGCCGCAACCCAGTGGGATCCGGGAACGGAATCCCAGGCTCGGATCTGAACCCGGTACCCGGTCTCCTCCAGCGTCCAGGCAATCCACGTCGCCCAGGCCGTGTCCGCCAGCGCATACGACACGCAGAAGTCGTAACCGGCATGGCCGTCCGCATCGCAGTGTTCGGTCACCGTCCCAGTCTTGCATCGACCTCAACGTCCGCTCCGCAATCGCGCCACGAAGGCACCACCCGGCGGCTCAGCGCGGTGATCGACGCGGTGGACGATCCCCGCGAGAAAGCTGCTCGCCGTCTTCGACGCGCAGGGGGAGTTGTTCAAGGATCCCGACTTTCACGGCCTTGCCGCGGCAACCGGCGTCCGTGGCCCGGAGGCTCTCGGGCGCCAGCTGCAACTTGTCCACGACGGCGCGGGACTCGCCGCCAACATCGACCGCGACCCCACAGTCGCCCTTTCCCCGCGAGCCGCCGCGGCAGCCCTCCTCGCCGCGGCGCTCGCCGAGTCCGGCACGTCCCGCGCTCCTCGCCCAAGGCGGCCGAACTGATGCGGCACACCTGAGACGGAGATCAGCGGACCTGCCGGGCTGTGGTATGGCAACATCGCCGACGTTGCCGGGCAGATCAGTAGCGCCAGGTGACGCTGCCGGGGGCGGAGTCGTCGAACCGGAGGACGCCAAAATCCTTGGTGACGTCGAAGACGAGCGTTGTCGTGACGGTGGTGCCAGCAGAGGGCGGTTCGGTGGGGAACATATCCTCCGAGAAGAGCGGGCAGGCTATGGTGTTGTCTGGTCCCACCGCGGAGAACATGAACCAGTCCGGCGTGATGTAATCGCTGGTCACCTCGGCAGAGACATCCGCGACGAGATAGACACCATTTTCAGGCTTCTGCGGGTACTCGTCGCTTGGCGCGGTGGGCTGTTCGCGCACGTTCTCGACCGTGAGCGCGATACCTGTGGGCTGCTCGCAACCCAGTATTTTGTACTGAATGACCACCGTGTCTCCTGCGGCGACAACGGGGTCGAGCTCATCCGGTGAACGCTGAGCCGCCTCGGTTCCTGAACTTGCCGGACCAGCGGATTCAGGGCATTCGGCCGGCCCGGAGAGACCCGCGCCACCCGCCGACAGATCCGAGGTCGGTCCGTAGAACTCCTCATCGGTGAACGGGGCATTCATTTCGCGTACGACGTCACGGGCCACTTCATCACTGTCGATGTCGCTGCGAATCACCGCGACCGCGCTCAACGCGACGGCGGCACCGGCCAGGACCGCGACGGCGACCAGCAGCCAGCCCTGCCATCGTGGCGACGACGGAGGCATCGGCGGCGGCGGATACCAGCCGTAGGCGGGCCACGGAGCAACCGGAACATGGGGCGGAGCTCCCGGCGGTGCCGTGCCAGGGGTGGGTGCACTCCACCCCGCCGCCGCCGGGTCCGCCGGGGAACTGCCAGGTCCGGGGGCTGGGGGGCGCGAGTCCTCCGCCGATGAGGATGGCGACGGCAACCCAGGCGCAGGAGGTAGGGCTGCGGACGGGGGAACGGCTTTCTCTGGTTGTTCTCCTGGGTTTTCGTGGTCTTCCGCCACGCCCCGCCCTTCGCTCTGGATCCTCGGTCTCCGAGTACCCGGCAGATAGAAGGACACACCTTAGCATGAATGCCCGATACGTGGCGCCGCTGGAAGTTCAGGCGACGGTTCGGTCTGTCCGCCCTTGAATCCGTTCGGCGTCGGGCATCCCGTAGAATCGGCGTCGCGAGATCCTCTCGTCTTTAGTGGACTGAATGGGAAGCAGTGGTGAGCCATCGGGGGTCCCGGCGGCGAATAATTATTTCCCCAACGGCTACGTCCGCTCTCGGTGGTCACGTGTCACGGCTGCGCAGGGCACGCCAGCCACCGAAGACCGCGACCGCCGCCCAGACAGCCATGATGGACAGGCCAAGCCGCGGGTTGTAAAGGACGTCGGGGTCCGGCTGGAGGTTCATGACCGCGTACAGCCCAGCCCGGTCGGGCAGGAACTGGGTGATAGTCCACAGGCCGGGAACCTCCATGCTCAGTGGGGAGAGCAGGAAGAGGAACGGCAGGAACAGGCCCAACGTCGCAGCCACGGAACGGGTCATCGCGGCGAGGCCCATGCACAGAAGAGTCAGCAGCGGAAAGTAGAGAATCAGAGAAATCACGCCGCGCGCTGCGCCGGCATCGCGGAGGGACACCCCGTGCTCGTCCAGCAGACCCTGGGTCAGGAAGAACGTCAGCGGTGCTGCCAGGAGGGCAACCGCCAGTGACAGGCCAGCAGCGACCAGGAGCTTGCCCAGGTAGAAGAGGGTCCGCTGGGGAACGGCGGTGAGCGAGGTGGTGATTGTGCCCTTCTCGTACTCGCCGCCGAGGGACAGCATCGCGAAGACAGCCAGCGCGATCTGGGCGAAGTTCAGGCTCCAGAAGCCCACCGCCAGCGGATCGTAGTCCGCTTCGGCGGCCTCGGCGTCGCCGTAGGCTCCGCAGACGAGGGCACCGAAGCCGACGAGCATGACGGCGGCCAGTGCCAGCGACCAGACGAGGGAACGGAGAGACCTGATCTTGGTCCACTCCGAGTACAGCACCGGTCGCAAGCTCATGTCAGAGCGCCCTCCCGTCCGGCGGCGGTGAACTCGGTGGAGTGCGCGGTCATGCGCAGGAACGCCTCCTCCAGGGAGTCGCTGTGCAGCGCAAGCTCCTGAAGTGGCACGCCTTCGCGTGCGGCGACCGCACCGATCTGGTCCGGCTGGGCGTCAGGTACCTCCCACGTCCCGCTGTTCGTCGGTGTCAGGGCGAACCCCTCGGCGGCCAGGGCCTTGCCCAGCTGTTCGGGCCTGGTCGTGCGCAGCCGTACCCGGCCGCGGCCGTACCGGGCGCCGAACTCGGTCATGCTGACGTCGGCCAGCAGACGGCCCCTGCCGATCACGATCAGATGGTCGGCGGTCACCGCCATCTCGTTCATGAGATGACTGGAGGCCAGGACCACCCGCCCATCCTCGGCGAGTTCCTTGAGCAGGCTCCTGACCCACTGGATGCCCTCGGGGTCGAGGCCGTTGAGCGGCTCGTCCAGGATGACCACTCGAGGATCACCGAGCAGTGCGGCCGCGAGCCCGAGCCGCTGGCGCATCCCCAGGGAGAATCGGCCGATCCGACGTCTGGCCGCGGTGGCCAGGCCCACCCGGTCGAGCATCTCGTCCACCCGTGCGTCCGGGATCCTGTTGCTTCTGGCCAGGACCAGTAGCTGGTCACGAGCACGCCGCCCTGGATGCACGGCGGACGGATCGAGGAGCGCACCGACGTGCCGCAACGGCTCCCCGATCTGCGCGTATGGCCGGCCGCTGATGAGCACCTCGCCGCCCGTCGGCTGGTCGAGCCCGAGCATCATCCGCATGGTGGTCGACTTGCCCGCCCCGTTGGGACCGAGGAAACCGGTCACGCGACCCGGTTCGACCTGGAAGCTGAGCCGGTCCACGGCGACGGTCGGCCCGTAGCGTTTGGTGAGATCCCGGACGTCGATGAGAGCCCGGGGCGGTCGTTCCTCCTTAGTTGTCATGGTCGTAGTAAGCGCCATGGCACGCTACGAGCGGATCCCCCGGCGGTCTTGACTTCGCTCCCTCTCATGGGGGAGGTGCTCGGGGGTGGCGGTGAGCATTATGGAGCAGTGCCGCTCATTGTCGCTGCCCTGCTCCGGCCAGCCGTCTACACACGCTGGCTGCACCTGGCCATGGGCGGGGTCTTCGCTGGCACCTGTGTCATGGTGGTACCCGGTTTCGACGAATCCCTGCCACGCACCCTGCTTTTCTGCCTGATCTCCCCATTGCCGTTGCTGGCGCTCGCCGCGATCGTGCCCGGGACCCGCCACGCGGAGGGTGTCCAGGCGCGATGGCTCCTGAAACCGCGGGATGGCGCCGAGATCAGCCTCGCGCCCTCGCGTACACTGTACGACCGGCGGCGGACCGGGCTTTGGCTGGTCTTCCGCGTCTGGCTCGGAGTTGCCGTCCTGGCACTGACGGCCAACGGGTTCACCCTCGCCGTCCAGATCGGTTTTGCCCCTTTCCGGCAAGGACCACTGCAGGTCGCCGGAATCCGGGTACTGGACAGTGATCGCCTTCTTCTGGGGCCACTCCTGGCGCCGCCCCTGATCCTTGCCCTGATGTGGACGATCGTCGCGGCCGGCGCGCTTCAGGTGCGAGCGGCCCGGGCCCTCCTCGGCCCGTCTCCGGCCGAGCGGCTGGTGGAGGTCGAGCACCGGGCTGAGCAGCTCCTGGAACGCAACCGACTCGCCGCGGAGCTGCACGACTCCATCGGCCATGCACTCACCCTGACCATCCTGCAGGCAGGCGCGGCAAGAGAGCTCGCGGCCACCGATCCCGCGTTCGTCCACCGTGCCCTGACAGTCATCGAGGAGACCGGGCGGCGCGCCATGGACGATCTCGAACGGACCCTGGGGCTCCTCCGCGACGCCCCGATGGGACCGCGGGCCCGTCCCACGCTGGCCGAGCTCGACACCCTGCTGGACAGCGCACGGACCGCAGGAACCCCGATCCTCGCCGACGTCAGTCCACGGACCGACGACATCCCCGGGGTCGTGTCGCGGGAGGCCTACCGGATCCTGCAGGAGGCGGTGACCAACGCACTGCGGCATGCGCCGGGCCGCACGGTGGCGATCGACGTCGCTGTGGACGACGCCTGCCTGGAGCTGCGTGTCGTCAACCCACTGCCCGCCAGGCCTGCCAGCCCACCGCGGCAGGACGGCAAAGGCCTGCGAGGAGCGAGGGAACGTGCCGTCCTCCTCGGCGGCGAGTTCAGCGCGAAGCCCCAGGACGACCACTGGATCGTCGAAGCCCGGCTTCCCCTCGGCATGGGATTCGGTGTTCAGGCTGTGCGTCGCGACCTGGTCGGTTCCAGTTACGACAATGGCACCGCCACAGCGGACGGTCGGTCGTGACAGCGGACGGCCGCTGGGAAGATCCCGGTTGTGTCCGCGACACCCCGAACATCAAACGCGCCCAGGCTGGCCCGGTGCCGGTTTCAGTCCTCCTTGTCGACGACGAGGAACTGGTGCGGGTGGGGCTGCGGGTCATCCTGGAGTCAGGTGGCGAGATCGACGTTGTTGGAGAGGCCTCCGACGGCTCACAGGTCGTGCCACTGATCCGGGAGAATACCCCGGACGTCGTAATCATGGACATTCGGATGCCGAGGGTCGACGGGCTGGCGGCCATCCGGGAGATCCTCGCAGACGTTGCCGACCCCCCGAAGATCCTCGTGCTCACCACCTTCGAGCTGGACGACTATGTTTACGAAGCGCTCCGCAGCGGGGCCAACGGGTTCCTGCTCAAACGAGCCCGGCCCGCGGAGATCGTCCAGGCCGTCCGCACGATTGTCTCCAGTGAGAGCCTGCTGTTTCCCGAAGCGATCCGGTACATGGCAGGCAAGCGACCGAACCGGGAGGCCCACGAGACGATGCGACGGGCCGTGCTCACTGACCGGGAGGCCGACGTACTCCGGCTGATCAGCGAGGGACTGTCCAACAACGAGATCGCCAACCGGCTGTACCTCGGTGCCCAGACCGTCAAGAGCCACGTGAGCAGCGTGCTGGCCAAGCTCGGCGCACGTGACCGTACCCAGGCGGTCATCATCGCCTACGAGTCCGGCTTCGTGGAGGCCGGCAAGCCCTAGCGCGGCCGCCGCCAGCTACGGACGGTGATAGCGAAGAGAAGGGCGGTCCGATTGAGAAGACATCGTCTCCAACTGCAGTACAGGCGGTCTGGAAAGAACAGTCCCGATTCTGGAGCCCCACAGGGTTCGAGTTGTAGGCCGGTTCCGGTCAGGAGCCCCGTAGCAGGTCGGGGCGGTACTGAAGGCGTTTGATCGCGGTCCTGATGACGCGGATCAGGTGGTCCAGGCTGCGGGCGGTGAGGTTGGCCAGCACTCCGGTCTTCAGATGCGCCCACAGGCTTTCCACCGGGTTCAGCTCGGGGGTGTACGCCGGCAGCCAGGACACGTCCAGCCAGTCGTCGTGGTGTTCGACCGATCGCGACCCGCGGCGGGCGGCGGGCGGAGACCGGTACGACCGGGGTGCGGCCGCAGCGTGCCCGGGTCCGTGCCTTCGGTGGTCTCAGCGACTGGCCGGTCTCGTCGAGGAAGCAGATCCAGACGGCAGCGCGACGCCGGTCCGGTCGACCGCAACGCCTCGACATACCTCATACACGCGGACTACCCCACGAGCCGAAGGCCACCCTGCAGATTCAAGGTCGATAAAGGGCGTCAACCCCGGCCGGCGTGTGGTCCACGGGGGCGGGCGAGCCTGGCTGAGTGCCCCGTCGCCGCCCGCCGGCATGGCCGCTGGACTCGCCGGAGTTCAGTGCCCGGTGTCCACGGCGCGCACTCGGAGGACGCGGCCTGGCCAGCCACCGGCCTTCGGGCCAAGTCTGGTCCCCGGTGGCTGGCCGCCCCCCGTACGGCGTCGTCAGATTAGCCGCGTATCAGGGCAAGGCCGAGCTTCGCTGCAGGTCATCGCGTCCCGTCTGTCCTGTCCTGTCCTGTCGCGCCCGGTGGGCCTGGAAGAATCACCGCGATGGTAGGCGACCGAGGCGCGGCGGATGGTCATGCCGTGATGGTGGCCGCCCACCGGTCGGGACGCCGGGTGAAGGTAGACCGAAGGACGATGACGCCGAGGGGACGATGACAGAGCTGGGACCGGAGCGGGAGCCGGCGGTAGCGGCGCCGGGTACCGGGCTGGGGGCGGTCTCGACCGACGAGGAGCTGCGCGACGCGGTCCTGGCCCTGCTGGGCACCTCCTATGACCGTGCGGTGGAGAGCCGCACCGGCCTGTCCAAGACCACGGTGAACGACCTACGTAACGGACGCCGCCGGCTGACCCTGAAGACCCTCACCCTGATCGTGGAGACATACGACCCGACGCGTCGTGACGCCTGGTTGGACGCGTGGCACCGGCTGCACCCGCGTGCTGTGCCGCGGGTCCCCCGACCAGCGGAGCCGCCCGCCCGGCCGGCTGGTCCCGGTTCCCGCCCGTCCGTGGTTGCCAACCCGGAGGCCCTGGACCGTGACGAACCCGACGATCCCGCAGACTGTCCTGCCCCGCTCGATCGGCCGCAGCGTGCAGAGGGCCCGGATCCCGCTGACGATCCCTCCCGGGCCGACGGCCCCGACCCCGCCGGTGACCCGCAACGCGTCGGCCGTCCCACACATGCGGCACCGGCCAGCAGTCCGGCCGCGCCCGGCTTGCCGTGGCGGACCGTTCGGCTGCTGGCCGGTGCCGCATTCGTCGCCGCTGTGGCGGCCGTTGTCGCCGCGGTGCTCGTCCTGACCGGCGGCGATTCCGCCGTCAATCCGGAGCCGGGCGGCGGGCCGCCCCCGCCGGGACCGGTGGGCGCCGCGGGTCTGCCGCCCTACGGCCCAGGGGGCCCCGGAGCCGCTGCTCCAGTCGGCGGACCCGGTCCGCCGCCGGCCATCGGCGCGCGGCCGGCGGCCGACGCCGAAACCGCCGTACCCGGCGGGTGCTATAGCCTGCCGCTGCCGACCAGGGCAGATGTCATCGACGGGCAGGGCAGCGAGACCACCGGCATCCGGCTGACGGCCGCGTCGTACAGCTACTTTGCGGCGTGGAACCCGTCTGCGGCGGTGGGTGGCAGGCTCAGCGGCCCGCCGGCCGCGGGCCGGCGTTTCGTGGGTGCGGCGTGGGCGGATCCAGCGACGACAGACTCCACGCCCGCTCATCACCCCGGCAACGGCAGATTTTATCCCGGTGAAGTGCTGGAGCTGACCGACCAGAACTGCTTCACGGTCCAGCCCTACAACATCGGGTACGGCGGGTACTCGGGCATCACGACGCGTATCTACGTCTTGTCAATAGGCGCGCCAGACATCTCGGTGCTCCCACGGGAGGCCCACCAGCGCGCCGGCCTGACCGAGGACGACCTAGAGCGGCACGGCGTCGACGTGCTCGGCTACTTCGCTGTCCCGTCGCCGGCATGGTCCGGCGGTTGATGGTGGGCACGCAGGCAAACAGCCCGGCCGCAGACACGTACACCACGCTGTGGGACACATCCCGTCCAGATAAGGGTGTGGGTTGAACCGCCATCCGACCAGGACGGGGGGACGGGCTGTGTGCCTATTGCGCGACGTTGGCGAGGACACCCGCCCGTCCAAAATCATCTACGCGGCTACCCGCTCGCCGCTCGCCGCTCGTCACGTGCACGTGCAGGATGGACATGCCCGGCCCGCAAACCAGCTGTCTCCGATCGCTACCCGTCCGTTCCAGGGGTGACGCACCAGGGCCGCTCCTCGTAGCGGATGTCGTACCTGGCGGCGATCGGGTTGATCTTCACCGGATCGAGTGCTCCGTCCGTGAGGACCGTCGGCCCGGCCTCGAACAGGTCCTCGAGGTACCGCTCCCACCCGCCGGGCGAGGAGATCTGCAGTACCCGAGGAGGCGGCGTCGAGACGCGGCGGAGCGCGTGGGGAACGCCCTGGGGGAGCAGCGTGAACATGCCCGCCGTCGCCGTGTAGGTCCGGTCGTCGAAGTCGATGCCCAACATGCCGTCCAGCACGTAGATGCACTCGTCCGCCCGGAGATGGACGTGCCGAGGGATGTCGACCCCCACCGACACCTCCAGCAGGGAGAAGCGTCCCTCGGTGTCCTCCGTCCTCACCTTGACCGCGAAGGCGGGCGGCAGGGGGAAGCGACCCGGGCGGACCTCCGCCTTGTCGAGCATGATGAAGCGATCGTCAGGCATGGTCAGGGGCCTCCAGGCGCGGAGAAAGATCCGGAACGTGTTGTTCCGAAGATATGGAACAGCTTGCCCCGGAACTGGTCGATGCGCAAGTCGGGTCGACGTGCAAGTCGGACTGTGGGCGGGCCGACCCACAAGGCGGAGGGAGGTCACACCACGTGGCCAGCGAACCGGTGTCCTCGCCGGGTGCCGGGACCGTTGATCCGCGCGTGTTGCGCAGCCGCGCCGCCGCCCTCGCGGCAGCCCGCGCGATTCTCCTCGAAGACGGATGGGAGGCCGTCACCCACGTCGCGGTCGCCACCCGCA
Organism: Parafrankia sp. EAN1pec; assembly: GCF_000018005.1. Lineage (GTDB taxonomy): Bacteria > Actinomycetota > Actinomycetes > Frankiales > Frankiaceae > Parafrankia > Parafrankia soli. The sequence goes on along the minus strand of NC_009921.1, from coordinate 7,707,432 downwards.
GCGGGGTCGGACGAACGACCCTCTACCGGCACTGGCCGGACACCATCGCGCTCCTGCGCGATGTGCTCCGCGCGCAGATGGAGATCGACCACACCGTTCCCACGGGCGTCCTGCGCGATGACCTGATCCGTGAACTCGACGCTCTACGCGGCCAGCTCCACCAGCCCCCGCTGGAACGGGCGATGCGGACGATGATCGAGCGTGCGCCGACCCACCCCGCCTACGCCGAACTCAAGGAGTTCCTGTACCAGGAGGGCTCGCGCGTCCTCGGCGAGATCGTCCGAGCTGGGATCGCGCGGGGCGGGCTCGACCCGCGACTCGACCCGTCCCGGGCGGTCGACCAGTTGGCCGGACCACTGATCTACCGACGGCTACTCGCCGGACAGACGTTCACAGACGCCTATGTGCATGATCTCGTCGATGATTTTCTTCGGGCACACAGGCCCCGTCCGTGATCCGCCCCGCGCGACCCCATCGGCGTCGAACACGAGTGCGGCCGGATCATCCGGCAGCGTCGCAAGCCGCCGCACGCTCGCCGGGGGCACCCCAGGGCGTCGGCAAACGCCAGGCCCCGGACATCACCGCCCCGTGCGGACACGTCCACACCCACCCCACCCCGCGATCGGCCCTGGCGGCGCCGTGAACGTCCGGTCCCCGCGTCGCGGGGACCGGGGGCGGGACGGCGGATCAACCGCCGTCAGGCGATGAACATCGTTCTGGTCGCGTCCCGCCCGCGTCTCCAGGCAGCAGACGGCGCGATGGTAACGGAGCGTAACCACTGTCGGGACGATGTCTCAACCGCAGGTCCCGGCCCTCGCACCCTGAGACGACACCCCATTCATGATCGTTCCCTGCGCAAACCCGCCGAATGCGCGCCCAATGCGCGCCCAAACCCCTATCGATCTTGAAAAGATGATCTTTGGCTTTGTAAAACCGCAAGTCAGGGGCCATCTGTCTGGAGCCGGCGACTCGAACCCCTAGCCGCTCGATTACAAGACGGAATGTCGCGTGATGGAACGTGTCGGTGAATGATGCGCAGTGTCGCAAAATCCGAGGTCGGGGCATTTCCGGTGTCGGGTTCTGCCGGAGAATGTCGCGCCGTGCCGGAACGTCCGCGCACACAACGCGCCCACTGTGGCCGGGGCAAGGCCGGCGGCGGTGCCAACATAATAGTCATACCTGTCTTTACCATAACGGAATGCCTCGGTGGCACCGTGTAGCAGATCGCGAACCAAGGCAGAACCGACTGTGGGGCTCCAGAACCCCGATTCGAGCGGTGACCTGCGCGAATCGGAGTTCTGGAGCCCCACACCCGCCGCGAGAGCGAATCCCACCGACAGATCACAACTCGATACACGCCCTGGCATCGTCGATGCCTGGGTGCGCAGGAACTGCCGCCATGTCGTGTCGGTGTGCCGCTTGGGCGCCGGTGGGAGGCCCAGGGATTTCAGGACCCGGCGGATCGTGGATGCGCCGACGCGGTGGCCGATTTTGAGGAGTTCGCCTTGGATGCGCTGGTAGCCCCACGTCGTGTTCTCGGTAGCGAGCCGCGCGATCAGCGTGGCGATCTCCGTGCTGACGAGTGGTCGTCCGGGTCCGATGCGGGTAGGTCCATTTCCGTGCGACCAGACGGCGGTGCCACCGCAGGACAGTCCCTGGAGTGATCAGCCGGTGCGCTCGCAGTGTCCTGGGCAGGAGCCTGATCAGCGCGGCGAGCACCGCCCGGTCCGCCCAGTCCCATCGGGGCTTGGGCTGGGTGCGGCGCAGGACGGCGACCTCGTGCCGTAGCACGAGCAACTCGATGTCTTTGGACGTCGACGACCTGCCGAGTAGAACCAGCCAGCCACATACCCGAACGAAGATCAGATAAAGCAGTCACACGGACATAGATGACCATCATGCCAACAGTCGCGCCGTCATACCATCCCAGCTCACAGGCCCGCGCCGACTTCTGGCACCCCACAAGAGGACCTTGCGCAAAGCCTTGATCGGTACAGGTTCCGGACTATTGTCGGTGACTTCCTCGGCCGATCGCGAGATTCCGCCGCGATTTAGCAATGGCCGACTTTATCGATGGAGTATGAACTATACTCTGCCGTCGCTGGGATGGTGTGCACGCCGTGGATGATGACGGCCGGTACGCCGCGTCCCCGTTGTCCGAGCGCGATGCCGGCTGCGGTGGCGACGAGGTCGGTGAAGGTTTCTTCCTGCCGTTTGGTGCGTCCGCCGGGTTCAGTGTGGCTGATGCCCGCGGTACCAATGGGGACCATGGTGGCGCCAAGGCGGTCGGAGCGGCGGAGATAACGACGGCGATGCCGGTGCCGGTGGCTGCAGTGAGCGCGTCGCGCGATCCGCGGGTGGCGTACCCGTCGCCGTGTGTGGCGGGCTCACGTCCCTTGGGCTATGTCGGCACTTGGGCCCTGTCCGCTGCGGGCTGGCCGGCCGCCGGGGCGCTCGTGGGCGGCTGACGAGGCCATGGGAAGGCCTGCTTACGGGAAGATCTGCGGTCAAGATCGGCTGACTTCGCTGGATGTAACAGACCTCGCCGGCCAAGGCCGATGAGCCTGATCGGCACCGCATCGTGGGGCCGTCAGGTAATCCGTCAGGTGGTGTCGCCGTCGAGGACTCCGCTGAAGCCACCCGGATGGGCTCGCCCGAGTCGATCAAGCACGCCTCTAGTCAATGCGCAGCGGAGCGATTACTCTCCGTAACCGAAGGTGTCGGGGGGAGGAAGATCCCCGGGGCTCGGGGCGGGCTGTGTCGTTTGCGTGGAAGCACGGTTCTCCACGGAAATTGGCCCGAGTTCGGATCGCTCGAAATCGGTCGGTGATTCGATTTCGGTTCTTGTTGACCGAAATGTCCTCCCTGCTGACGATATTCGGCCAGTTTCCGTTAGAGATGGGAGTTGTAGGGATGTCTGTAAGGAGAAGGGCCGCAGTTGTTGCTCTGTCCACGACGGCGGCTTTGGTTGTCGCCGCAGGGCCCGCGGCCACGAGCGCGTTGGCCTTCGATGGTCACGATGGCCCGAAGGGCAAGCACGCCGCCGAGCGCGTCACCAAGGGGCACTGGAGCAAGATCCGCTGGGAGAAGGAGAGCTGGGAGAAGGAGAGCTGGGAGAAGGCGCGCTGGGAGAAGAAGGACTGGGACGGCAAGGACCACAAGAAGGGTTGGGACGGCAAGGACCACAAGAAGGGTTGGGACGGCAAGGACCACAAGAAGGGTTGGGACGGCAAGGACCACAAGAAGGGTTGGGACGGCAAGGACCACAAGAAGGGTTGGGACGGCAAGGACCACAAGAAGGGCTGGGACGACAAGGACCACAAGAAGGGATGGGACGACAAGGACCAGAAGAAGGACAAGGGCGGCTGGGACTGGGACTGGGCGTGAGATGACGGCAGGGGCGCGGACGGTGCGACCCTGAGGTACGACGAAGCCGTCAAGGACAATTTATAGCGGCGTCGGTGGGGGCGCCCGGAGCGGATTCCGATCGGTGACGTCCGTCCAAGTCCTCACCTCGGCCGGCGCGGGTGCCGGACACCGAGGATCTGCGGTGTCCGGCACCCGCGTCCCATGGCCACCCCGCGCGGGTGGCGGGAATGCGGCGCTCCGAGACAGTGAAGCCCATACCAGGCCGGGCAGCACCCGGCGGTGCAGCGGCTGCAGTTCTTCCTGTCCGAGTCGGTGTGGGATCCCGAGAAGGTCAACACCCGGCGGTTGGAGCTGCTGCGGGCTGATCCGGCCACCGCCCCGCACCTGGGCGGGGTGCTGGTCGTCGACGACTCCGGGGACCGCAAGGACGGCACGGCCACCGCCCATGTGGGCCGTCAGTGGCTGGGCCGGTACGGCAAGACCGACAGCGCCGTGGTCACGGTGCTCCGCCGCTGTCCTGAGGATCTGTGCGCCCTGATGTACGACGACTACTGCCTGCCCCCGTCCTCGGGGATCAGGCTCGCTTCTCCATGTCGATGAACTCCACGGCTCCGTAGCGCTCGAACGTGCGCACGTGCCGGCCGGTCTCGGTGAAGCCGACGCGCTGGTAGACGCGGATCGCGCGCACGTTGAACGCGGCGACGGCGAGCACGACCCGACGCGGGGCGTAGACCTCGCGGGCGAACGCTAGGCCGGCACGCACGAACTGTTCCCCGAGCCCACGGCCGGTACGGTCGGGCCGTAGGCCGAGCCCGTAGACGAGCACCTCGCCCTGCGGCTCGAACTCGTAGAAGCCCACCAACCTGCCGTCGTCGTCGTTGGCCAGACGCGTGCGAGGCCGAGGCGATTCAGTACCGGTCCAGCGCGTGCGCGTAGGGCATCGGCAGCGTCGCGGTGCTGCCGCCCGGAAACCACGCCGAGCATGTTCGCCGGTGGCGTGCTGGGATGGTCGCCGCAGGTGTCGACGCGTCAGCGGCCGAGGAGTATCCGAGGAGCAGGCGGACCAGGAGCCCGTTGTCGGGGATGAGCTCGCCGCGTGCCAGTTCGTCCATCGCGGCGTCGGCGGCATCGCGGTCCCGGCGTCGAAGTTCCGGTTCGAGCGTGGCCAGCAGCTCGGATCGGTTCAGGATCGCGGCCATCATCCCGCCGGTCGGCGGGAACTCCTGCTTGTACCCACAGCCCAGGTGCCGCGCGAGCCGCCCGACGACGCCGTCCAACGGCTCCCGCACCCGAAACTCGCTGACCCGCAACTCCCATGCGGACCTGGCAATGTCGGCGAGCAGGCACCGGGCAATGCCCGTGTCGCGGGCCGCCATCTCCTGGACAGTCAGCCCGAAGTAACTATCGCCGAACGACCGGCCCGCCACGATCGCGTATCCCGCGAGCGTCCCCCCGGCCTCCACGACGAGGATCTCCGAGCCCGCTCGCCATGTCGTCTGGGGTACCAGACGGTTCCAGTCCGCGGGGCGTTCGTGCGTCCACGGCCGGTGGGCGTGCGTCGAGTTGTAGAGATCCACCATGGCCGGTAGGTCCTCGGCCGAGCCGGGTCGGACGCGTACAGCGGCCAGCATGGCGGCGGCAGCGGCGCGTTCGATGTCGCGAACGTGAATGTCCAGGTGGCCCTCGGCAACGGACATGACGAAGCCGAACTTCTCGTACACGCCCTGGATGCCGTCGGAAACCGTGGCGACGTTCACCCGCCGTGACATGCCGTCCAGCGCCTGGCGGAGAAGCCGGCTCATGTGGCCACGCCGGCGGAAGGAGGGCTGGACCTCGACCCCGCCGATGCCCTCGGCGTCGACGGCCACGGCACCGAACCGCCACCGGAAGGAATGCACCTCCAGCTCGCCGACGGGCGTGTCCTCGTCTGCCACGAGCCGGCAGTAACGCATGGACCGGTTACCCGCACCCGACTCGATCGTCTCCGTGTAGCGAAGACCGGGCTCCAGCACAACGTCGACCACCGGATCCATGTCCCGAATTCTTCCCCCCGGCTACTGATGGTTAATGCACGGGGTTAATGCTGCTGGTGATGGCTTGTGGTGTGTGGGTACATCTATCGGCATGAGGTATGCGACGGGTGGCGGGTTGACGCCCGCCGGGCAGGTGGAACGGGAGCGGGTTCGGTTGGCCGCGGCGGACAGGTTCGCTGCGGGAGCGACACGGACGGAGGTGGCGCGGGAATTCAAGGTGACCCCGAAAACAGCGGGCTGCTGGTATCGGGCATGGGAATCGGGGGGTGCGGCGGCGTTGCGGTCGACCGGTCCGGTGTCCTCGTGCCGGTTGGATGATCGGGATCTGGCCCGGTTGGAGGCGATCTTGCGTCGGGGGCCGGGGGTGTATGGCTGGACCGATCAGCGGTGGACCCTGGCCCGGGTCGCGCAGGTGATCAGGCGGGAGTTCGGGATCACCTACACCGTGCCGGGGGTGTGGATGCTGCTGGACCGCAACGGCTGGTCGTGCCAGCTGCCGGTGCGGCGCGCGGTCGAACGTGATGACACTGTGGTCGAGGAGTGGAAGGACCGGGGATGGCCGGCGGTAAAACCACCGCGGCGGCCCGGGGTGCCTGGGTCTGTTTCCTCGACGAGACAGGGCAGGGCCTGAGGCCGCCACGTGGACGGACGTGGGCGCGCCGCGGGGTGACCCCGGTGGTGCGGGTGCCGGGGCGGGGTGGGGCCGGGCGGGTGAGTGTGGTCGGGATGGTCTGCTACAAACCCGGGCAGCGGGCCCGGCTGGTCTACCGGGTCCGGGTCAGTCACGGCCGTTCGGGTGAGCGCAAGGGGCTGTGCTGGGCGGATTGTCGGGATCTTCTGCTGGCCGCGCACGTGCAGCTTCCCGGGGGTCGGCTGGTGGTGGTGTGGGACCGGTTGAACATCCACCTCCAGGCGCAGATGGCCGCGTTTCTGGCCGCGCACACCGGCTGGATCAGTGTTGTGTGGCTGCCGGCCTATGCGCCCGATCTGAATCCCACGGAGGGTGCCTGGTCGTATCTGAAACGCACAACCCTGGTGCATCTGGCTGCCCGTGGTATCGACGAGGTATTTCAGGCGTTCAAGCATGGACTGAAACGTATGCAGTACCGGCCCGAGCTTCTCGTCGGGTTCCTTGCCGAAACCGGACTGGCCTGGGAAAATCTCCGATCAAAATAACCTCGCACATTAATCATCAGTAGATCGGGTTGTCCAACTATCCCGCCCGCCGGCCATCTACTGGCCAGCTGTCACGGACAGTAGCCATCAAGGCGTGATCCCTACAGTCGGGCGGGTTTCGTGCACCGTGGCTGGCACTCGATGCCCGCGTGCCAGCCATGTCAGGTCCGTCAGGTCGAGGAGGGTACACGTCGGCGGAGCAGGCCGACCCCGACGGCCAGCCACAGGAACGCGAACAGCCAGGGCGGCACGGCCCGGGTCGCGACATCCAACGCCAGGAACAGTGCGCCAAGCACGGCTACGACCAGGCCGGTGCGGCGGAGCAGTCCACTGGTACGCAGCGCGAGACCGGTCAGGACGGTAGCCACGGCCGCGGCCCATGCGCTGACGTAACTCGCGGCGAGCGACCAGGTGTAGGCGTTGTTATCACCCAGGTGCGCCTCGGTGAATCCGATCGCGGCCAGCCGGAGAACGAGCACCGCTGCCACTGCTACCACGGACACCATGACCGCGATCTGCGAGGCCGTAGCCAGCGCCGCGGCCTGCGCTCGCAGGATCTGATTCAGCCGGGCGAGCCCGGCCGAGATCACGATCACCACCACGGCGTACAGCACCCATTGCACCGTCCACCCGATCCGGATCGTGTCCATCTGCCCGTGGGTGAGGTCGGCGGCCTGATCTACCCCGGAGCCCGACATGGTCGTCACGACTGCCGCGACCCACACGAGCGACATGACTGGCGACAGTGCCAGCAACCAGCCGGTCCGGTTCAGCCGGGGCGGCGTTTCAATCTCTGCGAGTAGCACGATTGTCTCCCTTGGTTGTCTGCCGTGCGCGGTTCACGCTGATGGCGTGGCATCCCTGATCGGTTCCTCCGGCGCCTGGCCTGGCCGTTCCCCGGCCACGTCGCCGACGTCTGCGGAAAGTCCGTCGTCTGGCTGGTGGTGCGCCGGGGTCAGCTTCCGGTGCTGGTGGTCAGGGCGGTCTGGATGTCCGTCACCGGATCGGTGGATGAGGTCCGGCTGCGCCACGCGACATGCCCGTCGGGGCGAACGAGGACCGCCCCGTCGGGGGCGACGCCGTACAGGCTCGGCCAGTTCGGTTCTGCGATGACGTGGCTGTCGACGAGTGCCCCGGTGGCGTGGGCGGCGGCGTCGCGCCAGGCGTGGCCGGGTTCGGCGGTCAGCAGGACGAAGCGCTGGTCGAACAGGTCGATGGTGGACGTGCCGTCGGCCAGCCACAGATGGGGCGCCCGGCAGCCGGGTGTAGCGGTCGGCTGGTAGCCGGCGCCAGGCGGGTCGGCGTCGGGGCTGCCGTCGTCGACGACGACCGGTGACGTGTAGTGGTAGCCCATATCGATCTGGGCAAGGCTGCGTCCGCTGAACGGCGCGGCGTTCCCGTTGAAGATCCGCGTCCATGCGGCGCCGGTCTCGTCGGCGGTGCGCTGCCCGACCGGTTCTCGTTCGGCGGCGTAACTGTCCAGCAGCTTCTGGCCGCTGTGGCCGTGGGCGACGGCGGCGATCTTCCAGGCGAGGTTGTGCACGTCGTGCATCGCCGCGCTGACCCCGGTCGCGCCGGCGGGCGGGAAGCGATGGGCGGCGTCGCCGGCCAGGAACACAGGGCCTTGCGCGTACTGGGCGGCCGACTGCGCCGCGGCCGTCCAGGGGCTGGTGGCCAGCACCTGCACGGTCAGATCGGCAAGGCCGAGGATCCGCCGGACGATGGCGGCGGGATCATCGTCGGCGGCGATGGGGCCGGGTTGGCTGATCACCCAGCGGTCGTCGTGGTGGGTCCAGATCAGCGCTGCGCCGGTGGCGGTGAGGAAGTAGATCCCTCGGGGACGCGAACCGGTCAATGCGCTCAGGTCGGCCCGGAAGGCGATCATCGTCTGCTGGCCGAGGTCGTCCGGGCCGTTCATGCCGATCCGCAGGTGCCGGCGTATGTCGCTGCGGGCACCATCGGCGGCGATCATCCACCGGGCCCGCACCTCGACGCGGTGTCCGGACGCCCGTTCGACCACGGTGGCCAGGACACCGTCACCGGCGGTGTGGAACGAGTCCAGCAGCGTGCCCGGTCGCAGCTGCGCGTGTGCGTAGCTGTGGGCGTGGTCTCGCAGGACCGCCTCGAACACGTCCTGCGAGACCGACAGTCCCTCGCATGGGCTCACAGTGGTGGGACCGGCCGACGGTACGTCCTCGCGCAGCGGCGGGCTGGTCAGATCGGCTCGCCATTCCGCGCCTGGGGTGATCGGTAGCTCCACCTTGCGCAGATCCGGTTCGACGCCGCAGACGCGCAGGATCTCCATCGCCCGTGAGTGCACGCCACGGGCGCGGGGCAGCGGTGACGCGTCGAGGCGCTTGTCGATCAGCAGGGAGCCTAGGCCGTGGCGGGACAGCAGCAGGGATGCGGTCAGCCCGGCCGGGCCGCCGCCGACGATCAGCACGGGTGTCTCGACCACCTCAGATGCCATAGCGACGCTCCCTTCGTCATAGCGACACTATGATTCTTAGAGTGATACTGTCCGCCGGTGGCTGTCAAGAGGGAAGGGCCGACCCACCGGCAGCGTCAGGCGATGGCGACCAAGGCCCAGATCGCCTCGGCCGCTCGTGCCCTGTTCGCCGCCCAGGGTTACGTCGGCACCACGATCGCCGCGATCGCGGAAGCCGCCGACATCCCGGCGCAGACGATCTACTCGGCGTTCGGCGGCAAGGCCGCCATCCTGCGGGCCATCGCCTGGGGAGTCGCCGGCACCCTGGACATCGACCGCGCCCACGAAGAGGCTCTCGCCCAGCCGGACCCGCGCGATGGCCTGCGGATGGCGGCGAACATCCAACGCCGGCAGTTCGAGCAGATGTACGACGTCATCGCCATCTACCAGGAAGCCGCCCGCACCGAGCCAGACATCGCCCGCGACAGCGAGACCATCGCCGTCAACCGCGAACGCGCCTTCCGCCGCCACATCGAAACCATCGCCACCCACCTACCCGCAGGCGTGAGCGTCGACGACGGCATCACCATCTACCTCGCGCTCGTCCTGCCCGAGATCTACCGCACCCTCGCCATCGAACATGGCTGGACCGCCGAGCGGTACGAACACTGGCTCGCCGACGCCCTGATCACACAGCTGCTGTCCTAGAAACCCCGGCCACGATCGGCGCGAGCATCGGCCGCGAGATCCCGGACACCAGACCTTCCCGCTCGTCTACCAGGGCGAGACGCCCGGCCGGCTGGTGGTCCGCGGCGAACGGCTGCCCGCCGCCTGCTCGCTGACCTCGCCGACCACTGCGGCGCTGCCGTCTACGCCGCTCGGGAGTCGGCGCGCGCCCGGCAGTTGGCCACCGCTTGGCCGGAGGGGAACCCCAGGCAGCTCAACCAGCAGGGACGAGGCCGGCTGTTGGACCCAGGAGGTCGGCCGAATCGTGCGCCGCCACCGGCCGACGTACCCAGGACTGGCGCGACGAGGTCGGCGGGCCGCTCGTTCCGCTGAACACCACATCAGCGAAGACCACCCGGACAAAACAAGTCGCGTCCCGGACAGCGGAGCAAGACGGTACATTTGCCGCGGCAGTCTCAGCCGAGGGGGTTTCCATGGGGCTGGTCGATCGAAGATCAATCAATGTGCTGACGATTGCCCTCGTTGCCCTCGTAGCTGTAGGCGGCGCGCTCACGGTGTGTGTTGTCTTTGGTCCCGCCTGGATCGTGGATCGCCGCAACGTCTCCGGGGCGGCTCTGACACAAGCGGAGCGGTTGGGAGCTGAGAACGATGTCCGTTCCACGCTGCTCCAGGGACTCGGCGGACTAGTCGCTCTCGTCGGTGTGTTCCTCGGTGCGGCGATTACCTTGCGCCAGGTCCGTGTCAGCCGCGAAGGTCAGACAATCGATCTTTTTGTCAAAGCGATCGATCAGCTGGCAAGCGACGTGCTATCCGTCCGGTTCGGTGGAATCTACGCGCTGGAACTCCTGTCCGACCTTGACTCGCGCTACCGAGGGCAGGTCCACGCACTGCTTACCTCCTTCGTGCGCCAGAACGCGCCTTGGCCGCCACACCGCCCGGAATCGGACGTTGGGCCGGATCGAAGCCGGTACCATGGCAGCGTAGCCGATGATGTTGGAGCGGCCCTTGCCGCACTCCAGCGAGGCTCGATGATCCTCGATGATGCCTGGTCGGAGTTGGAACGGGTCGATCTACGCGACGCCGAGTTGGACGCGTTCGACATGCCGCGCGTGTGTTTCGCCCACTCCAACCTTGCGGGTGCCAGCATGATTGCCGCCAAGCTGGCTGGCGCCACCCTTTCCGATGCGATTCTACGTAGCACCGACCTCAGCCGAGCCGACCTTCGAGGAGCCGACCTCTCCCGAGCCGACCTTAGCGGCGCCAAGCTTCTCGGAGCCGACCTTTCCGGTGCCGAATTGGACGCCACCCGCCTAGATGGCGTGATTACCGACGGCGAAACTAAATGGCCCAGAGATTTTACGCCTTAGGCTTCAATCTTTCGCGCATCCGGTATGCGTGATCGTGAGTCGTCCTCCTCGCATTGTTGATGTTGAATTGTCGGGTCCGTCCGGTGTCGAGTGTGGCCGGCTGCCCCGTCGGCGCGTGGGGGTGGGCGGCTCGGTCTAGTGGAAGCCGGCGCAAATCCGGCACGGTCGCGCCACTGTGACCAGGGTTCGGGCGATGCCGCCCGGTGCCCGGCGGCCGACACTGGCGGCAGGCAGAGCCAAGATCAGGTGGAGGGATGGTCGAACCCCCAACTGGGTAATCTTCGATTTGGGTGGGTATCTACCGGGGAAACGCCGGAAGGCGCAGGTTCTCGCTGCTGTGGGTGCGGATACGAAGCCTGTGCTGCCTGCCTGACGTGCGCTCGGCATGGCACGTCAAGCATCCCCAACCACCGTGGTCGTTGTCACTACGGGTCGCATCGAAATTCTTACTTGACGTGTCTGGTGGTTGAGCGGGGAGATCGCGATTGCAGCATCGGGTTCGAGTCCCCTTGTCGGCTGCCCGTGTTCACTGAACTCGCCGCCGCTGTCTGACCCTTGGTCACCGAGGGTGCTGGCATGTCTCGCTTCTCGGCAACAGTGCCGGCCGGCGGTGTCTTCCGGGGCGCTGGGGTGCGATCGGTGACCTCGGCTGGATTGGTCTGGGAGTGAATCAGAGCCCCGCGCCGTGTTATCGGCTGCGGGGCTCTGACCTGCCTCAACCAGGCGTGCGCGTGGGGGAGTCGAACCCCGACTGCCGATCGGCCTTGCGGCGGATCTTTGGTGGACGTCCATGCACGTCCGCTGGGCGCTGCTGCTCTTCGGCGATGGTATCCGACCCTGTGTCGTCTACCCGGCTCCGGGGGCTTGTCCCACCTGGCAGCGGCTCTCGGTGGCGGGCGCGGGCTCATGTGCCAGGCCAGCTCGGTCCAGGTCGCAGCCCCATCCCTCGCGGGCGTGTTCTTCCTCGACGAGACTCCAGAGAGCGCCCGTGTACCGCTCTGCGGCGGTCTGATGGGTACTGCTGGTCCGGCCGCTGCTGCTTTTAGCCGTCGCGTGCGGCTCGGGCAGCAGTGAGGTTTCGTCGGGAGAGCTCGGTATGAGGGTGGTCGGGTC